>NZ_BPRB01000235.1 GCF_022179685.1 Methylobacterium trifolii | reverse complement strand
GGGTATTTCGAGGTGTCCGCTCGCGAGGATTCCCGGCTGGGTGGACTACGAGGTGCCGTCGTCCGCACCCCGCCCCTAGCACGCTGTTGAAAAAGTCGAAAAACACCTCATAAGATTGATTTGATCTACTGCAGGTAGGGGTCACCCGCCTGTTGCGGCACCAAATGTTGGCGTAAGCACTGCCCGTCTGGACTTTTTCAACACCCTGCTAGGCCTCGGTCAGCGGGAGCACTGCGTGAAAGGCTGGTCGTAGAGGTGGCGCAACGCCGAAAGCGACCGGCCCTGGTACGTGCCGGGCGCTCCGTTCGTCAGGGTCACGATCCCGGGCCGGCTGTCGGCGTTGATGCTGAGCGACGTGTCGTCGAACGGATCGCTAATCTTGCCGCGGTCCTCCGGCCGACGGACCAGCGAGGCCGAGAACCCGACCCGGGGGTCGGTCGGTGGGTCGATTTGGCAGTTCATGGAGCAGAAGCTTTCGATGAAGAGGACGCGCCTACTCCCCTTCTCGATCACCTCCACGCGTTCCCCGGAGATAACGATCCTGACGGCGTCGGGAACGGTAAATCGACCGCCGGCGGCGTAGGTGCCGCCCTGGTCGGGCCGGAGCACATGCGGCGCGGCCGATGCCCAGCCCGGAGCCGCGCAAAGGACGACTAGGACGAGGGTGGTTGCACGCACGGTGTCGTCCTCAGTACGGCTTCAAAGTGCAGCCCGGCTTCAGCTTGATGTCCTTCGCTGGGTAAGCGCCCATCCGGTAGACGACGTAGCCCCGAACACCCTCGTCCACCTCCCAGCCCATGAAGTCCTCCACGTCGCCCTTCTCCCTGGGGTAGGCGCATATGCCTTCGGCTGCACCCAGCTTGCATGAGTGCCGGATGAAGGTGCCGGTGCAGTCACGCGCCGACGAAGCGGACGAAAGCGCCAGCAAGGCGGTTCCTGATATTAAGACAAGGCGGGCGAGCATCAAACACCTCGGGGTAAATCTGAAAGAGGATCAAGCTTCGGCCCATGATGCAGCCGTCGCAGTTGCGACGCTGCTCCACGAGGAAGAGGCGCGGTCTGTCGCTGAAAATCTCAGGCGTCGGCCTTCGGACTGGATGGAAAAGCACGCAGACTATCCTTCCAGCATATCAGCAGCCGTTCTACCACCTCATATCCGGCAACCTCTGTGAATTCCGAATGTCGTGCGACCGCGGTGGCGAATTCACAGTTGACCTGCGTCTGCGGCAGCGTGCGATTCTGCGTTCTCAAGCCGAATTTGTCGTCTGGGTACATGCCCGCGCTCGCTTCCGCCTCGAGCGTGACGAACACGCAACCGCATTCCGCGGCTGACGCTTGTCGAGCCGACTTGACCCACCGGCTCCCCCGGGGGTTCTGCCTAGTGGATCGAGCAGATCACGCTCGACAGCTTGCGGCCGCGGTACTTGGCCGAGAGGGTGGGATCGAAATAGTCGGCGCCAGTGACGTACAGGAAGGGCTTGCCCTCCACGTACGGCGAGACCGGAACGCCGTTCCTGCGCAGCGTCTCCGTGACCTCCTTCTCGTCGCCGAGGACCGTGATCCCTACGTGGATCGGCGGCGCCGTGCCGGGCCCGCGACTGAACATCCTGCCCTGATGGTTCCATCCCTCGACCGTGGTCGCCGTCAACCCGTGGAACTCGATCCTGGTTCTGGGCACGAAGCTCGGGATGCCGTCTCCGTTCTGAGCCGGCTTCGTACCGATCGCTCCTGCCTTCTGAAGCGCGCCGAGGACGACCTCAGGCTTGAAGCCGCCGTTGCACTCCAGAGCCCGTACGAGACCAACTACGCCGTCTCCGGCCGTCGTGACGGCGGCAGGCGCCGTTGCCGCTGCGCCGTCGTTCCAGCGCACCGGCATGGCGTTCGGATCCGCGCGACGCTCCTTGCCCCAGAGACCGTCGAGGTAGGAAGCGTCGGCCAGCACGATGGAGTCGACCTTGGCGACCTCGCCCAGCTTGCGCTTGCCGGTGCGAACGGCATCGATGTCGCCCTTCTTCACGACGGAGATGAAAGTCACCACGGCTCCGGAGCTGCTGGCGACCTCGTAGGAGTTCGCCGTGCCGATGCCGTCGGGGATCTCGAACATGGTCCGGGACACGTAGGTGAAGCCGTTGCTCCCCAGCCGCGCGCGGAGGTCTGCGAGCGTGGTCTCTCCGAAGTTCACGCCGGGATAGTCGGTCGGACTGCCTGCGACGCGACCGCCCCAGCTCGACTCGAGATACACGATCCGCCCGTCGGAGCGCCGGGCGGTCACCGCCAGTTCGTTGCCGTCCTGGAAGACCCATTTGCGCATGCTGAACGGTCCCATCTCCTGGGAGGCTGAAGGCTTCATGCCGAGCGTCGATGTCTTCGAGAGGTCTTCTTTGAGCCTGATGCCCGACATGGATTGGGCGACCGCTCCGCCGACGCTCCCGCAGAGGGCGAGGCACACAAGCAACGACTGTCCGACGAGGCGCATTTCAAGATCCGTCTGGAGATTGATGGAAGCGGGCCGAAGCCCTGCAACCTAGGATCCTGCAAGTAAGGGCCGGCGTAAAGCGCTTGTCGGTCTGATGGTGTGCCCGAGATTGAGGGCCCACCCTGACGCCGAATGATCGAGGGCGTCGGCACCCGTCGAGATTAGAGTGCGATGTCCGGCGCCCGAGCAACGGTATCGGCATCCGATCAATGGCGAGCTGCGTCCTTCAGGATTATAACGTCGCGAAGGGGCGACCGGGGCAGCACAAGGCCGACTGCACGGCCGCTTCGATGGCCGGCTCCTCTTTCGGTGCCGGCAATAGTCCTGCACCCGACCCGCGGCCTGCACGGCATATGTCGACGCCCGCTGAGACACTCGTTCATCAAGGACGAGGGCGATGACAATGCGTTGCAATCTCCGGGTCGGCGAACCCGTCGCTCAATTTCTTCCGACGAAGCGCGGCGAGATACGGGCGACCGCCGAGCCGATGACGACAGCGTCAACGGTCGAAGGGAACCTGAGACCGGGAGTTCACCGCGTGATCCGCACCATCATCTTGACGGCGACGGCCGCCTTTCTCACCTGGCCGGAGTTACCTGCGCTGGCTGGCCCCGATGCAGCGTCCCTGGCAGGGGTCTACAAGCTCATGCAGACGCCCTCGACCGAGGGGGGGGCGCACGTTCCGGAACGAGGACATCCTCGAGATCGTCCCGTACGGGAAGTCGAAGGATAAGGCCTACTTCAGGCTCTACACACGGAGGTTTGGATGCGCGGAATGGCATTGCTGGCCCTCGCGGGCGCCCTGGTCCTGGGTAACGACGTCGCCAGAGCCGACGAGAAGGTTTCGGGCGAATGCCTGATCTCCGTCCGCGGCCGCACCTACCGGGACGGCCCCTGCCGGATCACGCTCTACCGGGGCGGGGGCTTCCTGGCCGGCGGCGGGCGCGGGGGCGAGTACTTCGCGACGGTGGACATCGATGCCGCCTCCGGAGGCGCGCAGGCGTTCTGGAATGGCGCGGAGGCGGAGAGCCACGCCCATGATCCGCTCGGCGACGTCGTGCGCCAGGGCGGTTGCTGGGTGAACGCCAAGGCCCGCGTCTGCGCCTGGCGGCCGGGAACGCGTCCGCGCGCTGAGGCGCCTGCATTCGACGAGGCGCCCCGCGTGGTCCCGACGGCGGGAAGCGGCTCAATCGACGTGCCCATCGTCATCGGAGGCAGCGAGAAGTTCGACGCATGCACCGGGGCCGGCCACGTCGTGGGGCTCGATCCCCAGGGCGACGGGTTCCTCTCGGTGCGCAGCGGACCGGGCGGCAAACCGTATTCGGAGTTGGACAGGCTCTATAACGGGTCCCAAGTTTCGATCTGCGACGAAAAGGGTCCCTGGATGGGCGTCGTCTACGGTCCGCGCTCGATGGATTGCAATACGGGCACGCCCTGGGCGACCCGCATGCCCTACACCGGCCCCTGCAAGACGGGGTGGATCCATTCCCGCTACGTGAAGGCGACGGCCGGCTGATGACGGAGGCGACGACGAGATCGGCGTTGGAGGCGGCCTTCGGGCAACGCGTGCGCATCCGCGCGCCCGACGTCGTCGGCGAAGGCTCGGCGGCGACGCTCGCCCTCGGGCGCATTCCCGGCGCCGGTCTCGACACAGTGGCGGCCGCGGGGGCACACGTCCGCTGGCATCTGCCGATCATGATCGTTCACCGGGCGATGACCGGATTGTTCGACACCGGCGAGGCAGTCGTCGATGTTCCGAAGGTCGAGGAACTCAGTCGGCTGACGTCCGAGCTGCAGGCGCTGGGCATCGAGGTTCGAAGCCGTCTGGAAGCCCGGTAGCGACCTCTCCGCCGGCGCGACGGGGTTGGCGCGTCCTTGCGGCTGCTCTATGACGGATCGCCCTCAGGAGCCGTGAAATCCATGCGAGCCGACGTTCTGCGCGTCGCCGCGACACCGGGCTTCGCGCTCGCACTCGCTCTGGCTTCGACGTCCGCCTTCCGGGCACAGGCCCAGTCGGAACCGTTCATGTCGTACAGCGGCGGCACGTGCAGCGGCGTCGTGCAGGTCCAGGATGCGAAGATCCGCTGCGCCAAGGGCTTCAAGATCTCGTCGGAGCTCTACGACGGCCCATCGACGATCATCGTCAGCGGCAGCACACCCAAGGGGACCTACCTTTTCCGCCTGATCTCGCCCCGCAAATACGGGCGGCGGGGCGAGGAGGGATTCTTCTCGCAGATGTCGATCGACGAAGTCGAGACAACGATCGACGGTCGCAAGCCTCAGAAGACCAAATCGATCGGCGCCTGCACCTACCGCGTCTTCAAGGACGTGGAGGGCAGCCTCCGCTGCAACGTCATGACCGAGGACGGCGACGTGGTCGATGTCGTCGCGAGCGGCCGTTCGAAGGATCCGAGGTAGCCTTCCGGGATCCGGCCCGGGTTACTTGCCCTTGAGCCGCCAGCGTCCGGCGTAGCCGACGCCGACTCCGCAGCCGAGACCGCCGATGCCGTCCTGGGGCTCGACCTCGGCCACGCCCTTGGCGAACTTGATGGACAGGTTCGGCTTGCCCTGGCTGCGCTCGTCCTGGATCACGAGCATCGTCTGCAGGGCCGCCTTGCTTCCGATGCGTCCTGCCGTCTCCTCGACGGCATCGAGATCGCAGTCGTTTCCGCTCGCCCCGTTGAGGGTCCGGATCGACACCTTGAGAGGACGTGCCGCGGACATGCACCCCAGCGCATCCTTCTGCTGACAGGCGGACACGTCGGTCACGGTCATTGTCCCGGTCGTTTTGCCAGAGGTGTACGTGTAGGTGCCGAGGGCCTGGGCCGAGGCGCCGGTCGCGGTGCAGAGGCACAACACCGACAAGACGGCGCCGATTGCGCAGATCCTCGTTCGATCTCCCATGGTCTTCCTCCCGGTGTCTTTCGACGTCAATCACCGGTCGCGCGGAAACGATCCGCGCCGACCTCGGACATTGCGAGACCGCTTCCGTTTTATCGAACGATCACGGGCCGGGCCGGGTCCAGCCGCGTCGCTAAACCTGTGATGCCGAAGGCCGCATTGCGTGGCGGATGCGGCCGCAAACGTGGCCCGCGATATGAGCTCCTTCGCCGAGTGGTCGGTTGCATATCCGGCCATCCGCTCATGCCAGTCGCGATAGAGCACGATGACGGCCGGATGGTAGACGCGGCCGAAGCCGCGCACGCCGCAGGCCGCGTGCCACGAGTGTTTTACGACAAAAAGGTGGACGGCGTCGCCCTTTCTAGCGAACAAGCGCACCAGTCGCGCGCGCCCTCGATGGAAGCCGATTGTTCACGACAAGGCAACCTTTGCGACCGATGTACCGGTGGTTCTGACGCCGACATCGGGACTTCACGTTGTAGCGTCCGGCCCGGCGCGGCACAGTCCCGTCCGTCCACGGTCAGTAAGGACCTGCGTTGTCCAAGATCACCCAACCGCTCGCCCCTGTATTGGCGATCGGCTTCTCCGGCGCCGCCGAGGCGCAATCCACGCTCCGCGTCGTCGACACGGGAGCCAACGACGTCCTCAACGTCCGAGAGTTTCCGACGTCGAACGCGCGCATCGTCGGCGTCATCCCGCCCGACGGCCGGGGCCTCGTGCCGTCGGGCGAGCGCAATGGCAACTGGGTCTTCGTCCGATACCGGAAGGTCGAAGGCTGTGTCTCGAGCCGGTTCGTCTATCCCGAGGCGCCGCCCGTCCGGCGCGGACGAAGCCTCGAGGACTAGACGGAGTAGATGCGCCTCGACCGAACGGCGTCCCGTCTTGTCTGCGGTCTGGCGATCGCTCTCCACTGCGCCGCGTCCGCCGCTCCGGCTCTCGGTCGAACGGACGGAGGCGAGCTCGCCCAGGCCTACTGGGGCGCCCGACCGGACGCCGGGCGGCAGCCTCAGCTCGTCAGCGCCGAGGTGCGGATGGTGGGATGCCCGGTGAGCGGCATGGCCGACGACCCCGCGCCGCCACGGACCAAGCCCTCGACCCGCGTGCTGATCTCCCAGGGCACCGCCGCTGCGCTGGCCTTCTTCACGACCCGGGAGGACGCCTCCCGCGGCGTGCTCGGTCCCAGGTCGTGGTCGTGCCACGGCCAGTCGGGCTCGGATGGCGACGTCCTCTACGTCGTCCCCTCGGAGGCCGTGCTCGACCAGGAGAACGGCGGCTACAAGGGTCCCATGATCCGCCGGCGGGTCGCGGAAGGATCGACGTCGGGCAGGTTCGAAGTAGCCCGCGTCGCCGGGCGGATCTTCCCGCAGGCGCGCCGGTTCGCCGAGGGCGTCCGATCCGAAGGCATGGACGACGCGGGAGCCTACGTGTTCACGCTATGGCCCGCCGACGGCGTCGAGAAGCTGTCCGACGGCGTCGCGGTCTATACGACGCCGGGCGGCAGCCGAGGGATCGGCCACCAGGGCAAGCCTCCATACGGGCCGGACGACACCACCGGCGTCGTGATGTTCGAGACCTCGTCCGAAGGTGACCCATACCTGCTGTAGCTCGACGTGAGACTGGGCGGCGGCGCTGATCTGCCCTCCGCAGCCATCGTCACCGCCTTCCTGGCGCGCCTGAACGTACCCGACCCGACACCTCAGCCTGCGCCGCAGCCGACGCGCTCCGCCCAGGGACCTGCCGCCGATGCGGTCGTCAGGGCGTTCTACGAGGCGCTCGGCCGCGCGGACGGCAAGGCCGCGGCCGAGATGGTCGTTCCGGAACGGCGCGCCTCCGGCCCCTACTCTCCGGAGGCGATCTCGCGCTTCTACTTAGGGCTCGCCGAGCCGCTGGTGCTGGTGCCTATTCGATCCCTCGGCGGCGAAGCAGTCGAGGCCCGGTACCGCTATCGCAAACCCTCGAAGGCTGCGTGCGACGGCGTCTCCGTGGCAACGGTCGTCCTATCCCACGCCGGGACCTTCATCTCTCACATTAAGCCATCCGGCGGCTGCTGATCGCAACTCTGTATGCGCAGCTCGATGTTGCCGCTGCCCGCACTCTTCTCGGCTAATGTTGCTTCAGCGACCTGGAGCGGTAATTCGTTCGCCTGCGGCCGAAAAATCGTCGAGCGCGGCGCGCCACCTCCCAGCCGGGTGATCGCACCGGAGTCGGCCCGAATGCACTTCGAGGGCGCCACGACCTTAATGGCAGAACTCAACGGCAGCCAGACCCGCAGCGCGTTCCACCCTGCGGCCAGTGCCTATTGTATCGGTTGGTTGGCCGAGCCCAATATCATCCGCGCCTTTCAACTAAACGTGAGACTTAGTCAACCCTCCACCTTCACCACACCACCGCCAACTGCTAAGCAGATCGGAGTCGTAACGCCAACGGATCAATCCCGATGCGCATGCTGTTGATAGCCCTCGCGATAATCTCCTTCGCTGGTGCAGCGGTGGCCAATCCGCCGATCGACGAGGTGCAGAACGGCCTCTGTCTTGAGCTTAAGGTCGACGGTGTCACCAAGGCCTGCAATAACGATATGCTCCTGAAGGACGACGGAAAGGGTTCGCTTGATTTCATTACCGGCTTCACCGGCGAGCGCGGAGCCAAGAAAACCGTCGTGGACTTCGAATTAACTCAGACATCAGATTTAGAGAACAGCTACGGCTACGCATTGCGTATCCGGGGCATCAAACTAATGACCTACGATGACAACACAAGCATCTCGCCATACCCCGCCACAGGGATCTGTTTTATGGTGAAACCTAATCCCGTGAGGGCCGGCAATAAGAATATCCGTCAGGATATTGTGATGATGTGCACAGCTAACATCTCCGACTCAAACGCCAAGATCCGCAAGATCGACTGGAAGTTCGTTCACTAGGCCCAAGGCAACGCTGGCCGAGCTCCGCGTTGCTGATCCGGCCTTACCTCCGTCTGGATGGAGTTTTCGCCCAGCCATGGTGACTTCTTTCGGTGTGCGTCTCCCGCTTTCTCTCGCGCTATGCAGCGGTACCTGCCAAGCTCAATCGCGCTCTGGTCTAACGGTGGGCGATCCCCTGACGAAGACATCCAGCATAGGGTTGCGACCGGCGGCCTCCAATGAGATGGGGCCCTTCTCGGTGAGGCGGTGGGTCTTCCCGGATGGGAACGAACTAGCCCGTCTTATTCATCGGACGATGGCGGTCGGTCGGTTTTGGGCTGATGGCGAGCGGGATCGCGCGTCTGTTCTGACGCCTATGGCTCTGGATTGTTCTGTCGGCGCTTGAGGGACGGGAGCGGGCTCGGAGGGGGCATCACGACCCCGACGTTCAAGCTGGAGCCGGTGCGAGTGCGGTCGCCAGGTGACGCACGAGGTTGGCCTCGGGACAGGCGGCGGCGAAGGCGAGGCGGACGCGGGCCGCGGTCTCACGGATACGGGCGCCGAGCTTCAGCAGCCGGAGACGGATCGTGGCGAACTCCGCTTTGGCGAGGCGATGGGCGGCTGGGATAGCGTCTCGCACGGTGAGCATCAGCCAGTAGGCGGCGGTATGAAGGACGAGCCGCATCTGGTTGGCGGCCGGGTTCCGGCACGAGGTACGGTCGGACGCGAGTTGGCTTTTATGCAGCTTGATTAGGTTCTCGGCTTGGCCACGGGCGCAGTACAGCTCGGCGTAGAGCCACGCCGGCGTGCCGGTCGTGATGTTCGTGACCACGTAGCGGATGTCGAGCCCGAGCCGTGTCGCCTCGATGCGGGCGGCGACACGGCGCTTCTGCCGCCAGGACTTGGCGGCGTGGGTGGCCTCGGCAAAGCCGCGCACCGAATCCTTGTCGCCGACGGCCCGCATGACCCGGATGTGGTCGGCTGTCTCCTCGACCTTGGCGGCGAGGGCCCTGGTGCCGGTGAGACCGAAGACGTAGGCGACGCCGTTGTCCTCACACCAGTCCATGGCCTCGGGCCGCCCGTAATGGCCATCGCCGCGGATGGTGATCGCGGTCGTTGGCCAATGGCGACGGATCGCCCTTACGAGGCGGCGCAGATGGCCGCGGACCTCACGACCCGCGGGTGTCTTCCCTGGGCGCAGGATCACCGCGACCGGGCGGCTGGTGGCGGTGTCGTAGACATGGATCGGCAGGAAGCAGCGCGCATCATGGTGGGCGTTGAACAGCGACAGTTGCTGCTGACCGTGCACCACGTCGCAGGTGTCGTCGATGTCCAGGGTGATGGCGGCTGGCGGCACGGCATAGCTGGCACAGTACACATCGACCAGCACCCGCCCGAGCCGGATGAGATCCCGCAGGCCGGGGGTGTTCTCCAGCCGCGAGACGGTGGGCTGGCTCATGAGATCCGCACCGCTCTCGGGCAAGCGTCCGCAGGCGAGCTTGAAGGCGGGGTCGGCGCGTAGATGGTCGAGGTCGTCGGCATCCTCGTACCCGCAGGCGATGGCCAGGATGCGGGCCAGCAGGATCTCGGGTAGCGAGTGCACGATCCGGCTCGGGTCTCGCCGATCCGGGATCACCGCGGCCAGTTTCAAAGCGATGCCCAATCGCCGGGCGGCCTGGGCGAGCAGCAGGACGCCGCCGTCCGAGGTCAGGCGTCCGCCATCGAAGGCGGCTGTGAGCTTCTTGCCCCGCACGGATGGAAACGCGAACGGCAGCACCGTAGGATCAGACATGGCGGGCGTGGCGGGCTCGATCAGGTGAAGGGCTTGGCGTCAGCACCCAATCTCTAAGCCGTATCAATGCCTTACGCTACGCTCGCCACCCCAGGTCCACCGCTCTGGTGAATAAGACGGGCTAGCATGGTGTTGAAAAAGTCCAGACGGGCAGTGCTTACGCCAACATTTGGTGCCGCAACAGGCGGGTGACCCCTACCTGCAGTAGATCAAATCAATCTTATGAGCTGTTTTTCGACTTTTTCAACAGCCTGCTAGCCGTCACAGGGCGTCGCTCTGATGGTAAGCTCGTTTTTCCAGAATCGAGCTGGGGCGGTCGCGTCCCTGGGAGCCTGACTGACTATCCGGGCACTAAATTAGGCAAGACTACGCTGTCCGATCTTCGAAAGACCAGGGGTAACAATGGCTTCTCGTATGTGTTAAGGCTCGTCTTTGATGCACCGGCGGTGGGCTGGCCACCAGCAACTCGTACGAGCTGTCGAACCTGCCGGGATCTGTCCTGACATTCGTCACGGCGTCCCAAGCCGGGAGGCCAATACACTCAAGAGTAAGGGTTCAAAATTTGGAGACCTCGCCAAGGTCGACTCCGTCATTCTGGCGCATGTAAGCTACCTTGAGACCATCTGGGGAAAAGAGCGACGCAGCGACCCTGCCTGGCGCCTAGAGCGTGTTATGAACTTCTACGGTCGGTTGTGCGTTTGGGTTTATGAGC
>NZ_BPRB01000234.1 GCF_022179685.1 Methylobacterium trifolii | reverse complement strand
CGTATCTATCGACGATGGTGCTTTCCAATGGGATGATGCCAAAGCCGCGACGAATCTTGCCAAGCATGGCATTACCTTCGAGATGGCACGCGAGGCATTCAAAGACCCTTTCATTTTGGAATGGTCGGACGATAGCCAGACCGCCGACGAGCCGCGCTTTGCGGCTCTGGCCATGGTCGAACAGCGTGTGCTGTTCGTCGCCTATGCGATCCGGGGGGAAGCCATCCGTGTCATTTCCGCACGGCGAGCAGAAGCATTCGAGCGACGCAGGTATGCCGATGACAACCGAACATGACTGGCGACGGTCGGATGCCATGACGGATGAAGACATCCGCCGCGCCGCCCTGGACGACCCCGATGCGCAACCTCTGACACCGGAGAGGCTGGCGACGATGAAACGCACGCCTCAGGTGCGCACCATCCGCCGTGCGTTGGGCCTGTCGCAGGAAGAATTCGCCACGCGCTTCCACATCCCGCTCGGCACGTTGCGGGATTGGGAGCAGGGCCGCAAAGACCCCGATGCGGCGGCCCGTGCCTACCTCGTCGTGATCGGACGCAATCCGGAAGCCGTCAGCGAAGCCCTCCATCCTGCGCCATCATAAGCCCTGGTTTCTGCATCTCCGCAAAATGTCACGACAGGGCCATCACTCCGATCTTACGATCGCCGACGATGAAGAGCGCCATGCACGCGCCACCCAAGCGCGACACCCTCAATCTCCGCATCAAGCCGGAAGTGCGCGATCTCATCGACCGTGCCGCGCTGGCAGAGGGTAGGAACCGCACCGACTTCATCCTCGACGCGGCACGGCGCGCGGCGGAAGAGGCCCTGCTCGACCGCACCGTGCTCGTGGTCGGCCCCGAAGCCTACGCGGACTTCCTGGCGCGCCTCGACGCGCCGGCACAACCGAACGCGCGCCTGCAGACGTCTGCCCCGTGGGATCGTGCGTGACGATCACCGGCCCGGAACCGTTGTCCGACCATCACCGGGTCGAGGCGTTCTCGTCGGCGTCGCCTCACGCGATGATTGGCTGAAGCGCCGCGCCCTCTGAACGTCGGCGCGCCGCCACACCCGATACGCCCTCCTCAAAAACCTACGTCGCGCTCACCACCACCTCGACGAGGTTCGCCTTGCCCGAGCGGATGCCGGCCTCGATCGCCGGCGCGATGTCGGCGGCCCGCGTGATGCGCCGGCCCGGCACGCCCATCGAGGCGGACAGCGCCAGGAAGTCGATGCGCGGGTCGGTCAGGTCCATGGCGATGAAGCGGTTGGCGCGCACCGAGGCGTAGTGGCTCTGGCTCTTCATGTAGCGCTTGAGGATGTTGTACTCGGCGTTGTTGATCACCACGAAGGTGATCGGCAAATCCTCGTGCGCGGCGCTCCACAGCGCCTGGGGCGAGTACATCGCCGCCCCGTCGCCGACGACGCAGACCACGGGGGCGCGGTCGAGGCCCAGCGAGAAGCCCACCGAGGCGGGCATGCCCCAGCCGAGCACGCCGCCGCGCATCGAGGCGTATTGGTGGGTGGCGTCGCTGTCGAGGAAGGTGCGCAGGTGCGCGAGCGTGGCCGGCGCCTCGTCGACCACGGCGATGTCGCTGCCGACCGCGCGGGCGACCTCGCGCGCGGCCACCAGGGGCGCGATCACGGGGTCGTCGAAGGCCGCCTCCACCGCCGCATTGAGCCGCGCGCGCCGGGCGGCCTGGGCGTCGACCGCCGCCGCGCGCAAGTCGGCATAGGCCGCGGCCCGGTCCGCCAGGCGGGGGCGCAGCATCGGCAGCAGCGCGTCGAGGGAGGCGCGGATGTCGCCGACCATGGAGAGCGTCGTGGCGTAGGTGCGCCCGAGGTCGCGCACGTCGGCCGAGAGCTGGAACACCGCCGTGCCCGCGGGCACGGCCGAGCCCTCGGTGTAGAGCACGGTGATGAGCGACTTGCCGCCCAGCGCGAAGATCGCGTCGTAGCGGGACAGGATGCCGGCGATCTCGTCGGCCCGCGTCGGCAGGTTGCCGGCCCAGAGGGGGTGGGCGGTGGGGAAGGGGATGTGGGCCGGCCAGGACGAGCCGTAGACCGGGGCGGAGAGGGCGTCGGCCAGGGCCACGGTCTGGGCGGCGGCGTCGCTGGTCTCGATCTCGTCGCCCGCGATCAGGGCGAGCCGGCCGGGCGCCACCGCGGCGAGGTGCGCGGCCAGGCGGTCCAGGGAGCCGGCCACCGCGCAGAAATCGATGGTCGAGGTCTCGCCGGCGGGCGCCTCGGTCATCGCCTCCATCACGTCCATGGGCAGGGAGAGGAAGACCGGGCCGGAGGGCGCGGCGCTGCAATCGTGGAAGGCGCGCCGCAGCAGGATCGCGAGCTGGTCGGCGTTGGTGACCTCGCGGGCCCATTTCACGGCGGGGCTCGCGATGGCCACGAGGTCGCCGAACAGCAGCGGGTCGGTGATGGAATGCCGCGAATCCTGCTGGCCCGCGGTCACGACGAGCGGCGTGCCGGAGATGTGCGAGTTGATCAGGTTGCCGAAGCCGTGGCCCAGCCCCCCCGCGGTGTGGAGGTTGAGGAAGGCGGGGCGCCGCGCGGCCTGGGCATAGCCGTCGGCCATCGCCACCGCGCTCGCCTCCTGGAGGGCCAGGACGTAGGCGATGTCGGCCGTGTCCGTCAGGGCGTCGATGAGGGGCAGTTCGGTGGTGCCGGGATTGCCGAAGATGTAGCGCACGCCCTCCGAGCGCAGCACCTCCAGCAGCAGGGCCGCGCCCCGGCGCGGTCCGAGGGAATCCACCGTCGCGATCGCCATGCCTGTCCGCCCCGTTGCCGTCCGAGCCCTCAGGCTACGCCAAACCTGCGACGGAGCAATGGCGGGCGAAGGCGGCCTGTCCCGATGCGGGATCAGCCCGCGATCAGCGTCGCGAGGTGGGACACGGCCACGGTCGCGGCCTGGGCGGCGCGGGCGGAGGCGCCGATGACGTGGCGGGCGACGCGGTTGCGCAGGCGCCGGGCCGCCCAGGGCAGGCCGGTCTCGACGTTGAGCGCGCGGGCGTAGAGGCTGGTGCGCAGGCTCCGGTCGTCGCAGGCCCGCTTGACCGGGTCGGCGTAGTAGGCCGCGACCTTGTCGCGGCCCATGCCGGGGGTGGCGAGCCAGGCCGGGAGGTGGACGTTGGCGAGGCGGTCCACGTCGGTCAGCACCTTGCCGATCCCGGTGCCGGGGATCGGGCAGGCGGTCTGGAACGCGTCGCCGACGATCACCAGGCCCTCGCGCTCGTGGCCGACGACCCGGCTCAGGTCGATCGGGCGGACCTCCACCGGCCCGGCCACGCGCAGGTCGAGGCAATGGGCGTCGAGCCCCGGCATCAGCGCGCGCAGGGCCGCCTCCGGGTCGGCGCGCAGCGCCTTTGTCCAGGGCTCGCCGGGCTCCCGGTAGCAGAACAGGTTGGCCCGCATGGTCTCGCCCAGGGGGAACAGGGTCAGGTAGGCGTCCCGCCCCCCGAAGCCTTCGGAAAAATAGGTCAGCGCCGGGAACGGGAAGGCGGCGCGGGGCGCGGCCATGTCGAAGCCGATCGCCAGGGAGTGCCGGGCGCCGATCAGCCGCTTCGACACCCCGGCCTTGCGCAGCAGCACCTCGCCGAGGCCCGTCGCCAGCACGACGAGGCGGCCCTCGAAGCGGCGGCCGTCGGAGAGCGTCACGGCCTGGATCGCCGGCCCGAAGTCGAGGTCGGCGACGCGGCCGACCGTGAGGAGGCCCTCCGGCAGGTCGGCCCGCAGGCCGTTGACGAGGTCGGGATAGGCCACGCCGTACTCGTCCGAGCGCTCCCGGTGGGCGAGGCGTCCGAAGCGCACCACCTCGACCTCCCGGGTCGGCGTGGTGAAGCTCCGCAGGGCCGGGCCGAAGCCGAGCTTCTCGAACAGCGCCATCTGCGCCGCGCCGTACTTCTCGGCCCGGAAATCGTGGCCGTGGACCGCGTGCGCGTCGACCAGGGCGACGCTCCGGCCCGCCCGGACCAGGATTCCGGCGAGGCAGGTGCCGGCCAGACCCGCGCCGATCACGACGACGTCGAAGGGGCTCGGCCGGCTGGGCATGGTCATAGGTCGTTCCAGATTGCGACGGACGTATTCGCCGGACGATCGGCAGTGCATGCCGCATGCCGTGTCGAAACGGCACGCCACGCACACGATCTTTCGCCGGCGTGGAACCGCGATCGATCCACGAAATCGGTCCGGATACGCTAAAGATCGAACAATCGACCGTGCGGTTTTTATGTTTCCGCTTTTTTTCCGAAGCCCGAGACCGGCGAATCTATGCGCGCAGATGCCTGACGAAGTCCTGCACGAAGGCGGGCAGCGTCGGCAGGTCGCGCAGGCACAGGGTCAGGTCGCGGCTGGCCCAGGGGTCGGTCAGGGGCACGACCGCGATGTCGAGGCCGCGGGCGGCGCGCCGGGCCATGCTCTCCGGCACGATGCCGAGGCCGACCTTCGCGTCCACGAGGCGGCAGACGGCGTCGAACCCCCGCAGCTGTACCCGCAGGCGCATCGGCCGGCCGATGCGGGCGGCCTTGTCGGCCAGGAACCGGGTGATGGCGCTGGCCCGGTCGAGGCCGACGAGGTCGTGGACCAGGATCTCGGCGAAGGGGACGGAGTCGCGCTGCGCCAGGGGATGGTCCCCCGCCGCCACCAGCACGAAGCGGTCCTTGCGGAACGGGAAGGTCTGGAGCGTCCCGGTGTCGACCGCCCCCGACAGGATGCCGATGTCGCCAGCGCCCTCGGCCACGAGGCCGACGATCTCGTCCGAGGTGTGCTCGTCGATCTCGACGCTGACGCCGGGATGCTCGGCCAGATACGCGGCCAGGGCCTCGGGCAGGTACTCGGTCAGGGCGTTGGTGTTGGAGAGCACCCGGATCTGGCCGACCGTGCCGCCGGAGAAGGCCGACAGCTCCCCCTGCATCCGCTCGACGCTGGCGAGCAGGTCGCGGGCGTGCGCCAGCAGCGCCCGGCCGGCCGGCGTCGGGCTGATGCCGAGGCGGCCGCGGGTCAGAAGGGCCGCCCCGAGGGAGGTCTCCAGGCCCCGTATCCGGGTCGAGGCGGCGGCCAGCGCCAGGTTCGCCCGCGCTGCCCCGTGGGTGATCGAGCCGGCCTCGACCACGTGCCGGAACAGGCCGAGGTCCACGAGGTCGAAGCGCATCATCGGGTATCGCGTCCGGATCGGTATCCGCCCGAGGCGAAGCCTGGAGAGATCATCATTCGAAGACCACCTCTCACGAAAGAGTGATCGCGGCGGCGAGCACCGGGCTTCGCGGGCCGTCCCACCCTTCATCCTTCGTGATCGACGAAGGCTCCGTCAAGGACTCCCGAATTGCGAACCGCTCCAGACTGGAAAGGATGGCGGCCACGCAACGCAGGGGGGGACGGGCGATGGACGGGGAGGCGGCCATCCTGGCGACCGGCGCCCTGCTCGTGCTCTGCATGGGCCTGTGGGCCACCGTGCTCCTGCCCGAGATCGTCACGGCGCTGCTGTTCTTCACGCTCGCCATGCTGCTCAAGCTCGGCACGGCGGGCACCGTCTTCTCCGGATTCGGCTCCTCCGCCTTCTGGCTGGTGCTGTCGGGCATGGTGGTGGGCGTGGCGATGACCCGCACGGGCCTCGGCGCGCGCCTGGCGCAGGGCCTGAGCGGGCGGCTCTCGGGCTCCTACGCGCGCCTCGTCGGCGGGATCGTGGCCTTCAGCTTCGGGCTGGCCTTCGTCATGCCCTCGAACCTGGGGCGCGTCGCCCTGATGATCCCGGTGACGCTGGCGCTGTGCGACGCTTTCGGGCTCCGGCCGGGGCGTCCGGGACGGACGGGCGCCGTCCTCGCGGTGGGGCTCGCCACGCCGATCCTCTCGGCCGCGATCCTGCCGGCCAACGTGCCCAACCTCGTCATGGCCGGCGCCGCCGAGCGGCTCCTGGGCCTGCACCTCACCTACCTGCCCTATCTCTGGCTGCACGCGCCGGTGCTGGCCCTGGTCAAGGGCGCGATCCTGGTGGTGCTGATCGTCCGGATCTTCCCCGACACCCTGGAGGCGGGGGCCGGCGCGCTCCCGGCCCTGCCGCCGATCTCAGGCGCCGAGCGGCGCCTCGCGGTGATCCTGGCGGCCACCCTGGCCCTGTGGGTGAGCGACGGCCTGCACGGCATCGCCCCGGCCTGGGTGGGGCTCTCCGCCGCTTTGGTCTGCCTGATGCCGCGCATCGGCGTGCTGCCGGCCGAGGCCTTCGGGCAGGTCTCCCTGCGCACCTGCTTCTACATCGCGGCGCTGCTGGGCCTCGTCGCCCTGGTCAACGAGACGGGCCTGGGCGCACGCCTCGGCCACGCGCTCCTGGCGGTGGCCCCGCTGGAGCCCGGCGCCACGGCGCGGAACTTCTTCGTGCTGGCCGGGATCGCCACGCTGCTGACGCTGCTCGTCACCGCCAACGGGGCGCCGGCCCTCTACACGGCGCTGGCGGGCGAGATGGCGGGCGCCAGCGGCTTCGACCCGATGACCGTGGTGATGATCCAGGTGGTCGGCTACGCGACCCTGTTCTTCCCCTACCAGGCCCCGCCGATCGTGTTCGCGCGCGAACTCGGGCGGGTCTCACTACGGGACGCGACGAAGCTGACCTTCGCCTTCGGGCTGGCCTCCCTCGCGATCGCGCTGCCGCTGGACTACGCCTGGTGGCGCATCCTCGGGCGGCTGCCGTGACGAATCGTCCGCAACAGCACGGCCCCCGGTGTTTGCGCGTTGCACCATGGAGGCATTGCGGCTTGCCGGGACGCACTCTAGCGCTACCACTTTAGAGACAGTTCAGTTCGCAACTGCACGAGGCACCAGGACGATGGCACCAACCGCCCTGCCCACCGTGGCACCGCCGCTCTCGCCCCATCTCCAGATCTACCGCTGGACCTGGACCATGGCGATGTCGGTGTTCCACCGGATCACCGGCACGGCCCTCTACGGCGGGACCGCCCTGGTGGCGATCTGGCTGGTGGCGCTCGCCTCGGGGCCGGCCGCCTATTCCTGGGTGGCGTGGTTCTTCGGCTCGTGGATCGGGCGCCTCGTGCTGTTCGCCTATACCTGGGTGCTGATGCACCACCTGCTCGGGGGCCTGCGCCACTTCGTCTGGGACGCCGGCATCGGCTTCGAGCGCGACACGCGCATGCGGATGGCCCGCGCCACCCTGATCGGCTCGGTGACCCTCACCGTCCTGATCTGGGCCCTCGCCCTGCTCGTGCGCTGAGGAGCTCCGCCATGGCCGACACGCATCGCACATCGATCCGCACGCCGCGCGCCCGCGTGCGCGGCCTGGGCGTCGCCGGCCACGGGGCCGGGCACTGGTGGCAGCAACGCGTCACCGCCGCGGCCAACGCCGTGCTGATGCTGGCCTTCGTGGTCATCGTCGCCCGGATGTCCGGCCGGACCTATCCGGAGGCGGTCGCCCTGGTCTCGAACCCGATCGTCGCCATCGTCCTTGTGCTGGCCGTCGCCTCCGTCGCGATCCACATGCGGATCGGCATGCAGGTCGTCATCGAGGACTACGTCCACGCCCCCGGCCTCAAGGTCGCGGCGCTGTTTGCCAACAATTCCTACGCGGTCGTCGTGGCCGTGGCCTGCATCTACGCGATCCTGCGCGTCGGGCTCGGCCAGCCCGTCTGACCCGTCATCGAGCTTGAGGAGCCGCACATGGCCGCCAACGGAAGCAACGGGGGGACCGGCCCCGCCTACACCATCCACGACCACACCTTCGACGTGGTGGTCGTCGGCGCGGGCGGCGCGGGGCTTCGCGCCACCGTGGGCTGCTCGCAGGCGGGCCTGCGCACCGCCTGCATCACCAAGGTGTTCCCGACGCGCTCGCACACGGTGGCGGCCCAAGGGGGCATCTCGGCCTCGCTCGGCAACATGGGCCCGGACGACTGGCGCTGGCACATGTACGACACCGTGAAGGGCTCGGACTGGCTCGGCGACCAGGACGCGATCGAGTACCTCGTGAGGAACGCCCCGGCGGCCGTCTACGAGCTGGAGCACTGGGGCGTCCCCTTCTCCAGGACCGAAGAAGGAAAAATCTACCAGCGGCCCTTCGGCGGCATGACCACGGATTACGGCAAGGGCACCGCGCAGCGCACCTGTGCGGCGGCCGACCGCACGGGGCACGCCATGCTCCACACCCTCTACGGGCAGGCGGTGAAGAACCAGACCAACTTCTTCATCGAGTACTTCGCCCTCGACCTGATCATGGACGACGAGGGCCGCTGCCGCGGCGTGATCGCCCTCGACCAGGCCACCGGCGAGATCCACCGCTTCCGGGCGCAGATGGTGGTGCTGGCCACCGGCGGCTACGGCCGCTCCTACTTCTCGGCCACCTCCGCCCACACCTGCACCGGCGACGGCAACGCCATGGTGCTGCGCGCCGGCCTGCCGCTGCAGGACATGGAGTTCGTGCAGTTCCACCCCACCGGCATCTACGGGGCCGGCTGCCTGATCACGGAAGGCGCGCGCGGCGAGGGCGGCTACCTGACGAACTCGGAAGGCGAGCGCTTCATGGAGCGCTACGCGCCGTCCGCCAAGGACCTCGCCTCCCGCGACGTGGTCTCGCGCTCGATGACCATGGAGATCCGGGGCGGGCGCGGCGTCGGCAAGGGCGGCGACCACATCTTCCTGCACCTCGACCACCTCGACCCGAAGATTCTGCACGAGCGCCTGCCGGGCATCTCGGAGAGCGCGAAGATCTTCGCCGGCGTCGACGTCACGAAGGAGCCGATCCCGGTCATCCCGACCGTGCACTACAACATGGGCGGCATCCCCACGAACTATCACGGCGAGGTGCTGACCCTGCGCGACGGCAACCCCGACACCGTGGTGCCGGGCCTGATGGCGATCGGCGAGGCGGCCTGCGTCTCCGTGCACGGGGCCAACCGCCTCGGCTCGAACTCGCTCATCGACCTCGTGGTGTTCGGCCGCGCCGCGGGCCAGCGCTGCGCCGAGATCGTCGAGCCGAACGGGCGCCCGATGGATCTGGCCAGGGACTCCGCCGACAAGTCGCTCGCGCGCCTCGACCGGTTCCGCTACGCCGACGGCGGCACGCCGACCGCGGAGCTGCGCCTGGAGATGCAGAAGACGATGCAGAACAACTGCGCCGTCTTCCGCACCGGCGAGGTGCTGGAGGAGGGCAAGGGCCTGATCCACAAGGTCTGGAACGCGTCAGCCGACATCCGCATCACCGACCGCTCGCTGGTCTGGAACACCGACCTGCTGGAGACCCTGGAGTTCGACAACCTGATCGGCCAGGCCGTCGTCACCATGGAATCGGCCGCCAACCGCCAGGAATCGCGCGGCGCGCACGCCCGCGAGGACTTCCCCGACCGCAACGACAAGGAGTGGATGAAGCATACCCTCTCCTGGCTCGACGAGAGCACGCATCAGGTGAGCATCGACTACCGGCCGGTGCACACCTACACGATGTCGAACGAGATCCAGTACATCGAGCCGAAGGCGCGGGTGTATTGAGCTGAAGCCATCCGACCGGAGCGCGTGATGACACGCACGTTTGCAGGATTTCCCCGCATCACGACCGATCCTCAGGTGATGGGGGGAAAGGCGTGCATCCGCGGCATGCGCGTCACGGTCGGGATGATTCTGGGCAATCTCGGTTCCGGAACTTCGATCGAGAGGCTTCTCGAACTCTATCCTTATATCGAGCGCGAGGATGTCCTGGAGTCGATCCGCTACGGGGCGTGGCTTGCCTCCGAGCGTGAGATTACGCCTGTGGCGGCGGCGTGAGATTCGTGATCGACGTGAACCTCTCGCCGGAATGGACGGGCGTGCTGTCGGCGGAAGGGCATGATGCCGTCCACTGGCGAGACGTCGGGGCGACCGATGCCTCGGACGACCACATTCTAGCCTGGGCCGTTCAAGAAGACCGGATCGTCCTGACCGCGGATCTGGATTTTGCGACTGCCGTCGCGACGCGCGGATTGAAGGCCCCGAGTGTCGTGCAGTTGCGAGCGGTGAGTACCGATCCATCGATCGTCGGACGCTTCGTCACGCAGTCCATTGCCAATGCCGGTCCCGCACTCGGGGGCGGCGCGATCCTCACGATCGATTCCGGCCAGGCTCGCCTCAGGCCCGGCCTCGGCGCGATCTCATAGACGGACGGAAAGACATGGCCGAATTCTCCCTTCCCAAGAATTCCCGGATCACCGAGGGCAAGTCCTGGCCCGCGACGACGGGGGCCAGGAACCTCAAGGAGTTCCGGGTCTACCGCTGGAACCCGGACGACGGCGCCAACCCGCGGATCGACACCTATCAGGTCGACCGGGACGATTGCGGCCCCATGGTCCTCGACGCCCTGCTCTGGATCAAGAACAAGGTCGACTCGACGCTGGTCTTCCGCCGCTCCTGCCGCGAGGGCATCTGCGGGTCGTGCGCCATGAACATCGAGGGCCAGAACGCGCTCGCTTGCACCATGGGCATCGACGAGTGCCAGGAGCATGCGAAGGGCCGGAAGACGGCCGCGGTGAAGATCTATCCGCTGCCGCACATGCCCGTGCTCAAGGACCTCGTGCCGGACCTGACCAACTTCTACGCCCAGCACGCCGCGGTGGAGCCCTGGCTCCAGACCGACACGCTGGCCCCCGAGAAGGAGTGGAAGCAGACCCCGGAGGACCGGGCCAAGCTCGACGGGCTCTACGAGTGCATCCTGTGCGCCTGCTGCACCACCTCCTGCCCGAGCTACTGGTGGAACGGCGACCGCTTCCTCGGCCCGGCGGCCCTGCTCCAGGCCTATCGCTGGCTGATCGACAGCCGCGACGAGAACACCGGTGACCGGCTCGACGCCCTGCACGACCCGTTCCGGCTCTACCGCTGCCACACGATCATGAACTGCGCCAACACCTGCCCCAAGAGCCTCAACCCGGCCAAGGCCATCGCCGAGATCAAGAAGATGATGGTCGAACGGACGGTCTGAGTCCCCGTTCGACATATCGCCTCAGCGCTTCTTGCCCAGCTCCGCCGCGATGTCCTTGACCATGCGCCCGGCCTTGCGGTGGGCGGTGGTGAGCTGGTCCTGGGTCACGCCCCAGCGCTTCATCCAGTATTCCACGGCCTTCCGCTCGGAGAGGTCGAGGCGGTCCTTGTCGATGAAGCCGCGCTTGTCCTTCAGGCCCGCCATGGTCGCTCCTCTTCGCGACGCGTGATGTCGCCGCGGGCGTGGGGCGGGTCAAGGGGAACCGCACCGCGTGCGGGACGAACCGGACCGCCCCGGCCGAGGCACCGGGTTCGCGGCCGGGGCGGGAAGCGGGTATGCCCTGCCTCCGATCCACGGCCCGACGGGCGCGCGCATGATCCCGCACAACCTCCTCGCCGACCTGCCCGCTGCCGCCGCCGAAGAGGTCGTCGCCGAACTCGTGCGGGCGCCGGGCCTTCGCATCGAGCGCATCGTCTCGACGGGCCAGGCGAGCCCGCCGGGCTTCTGGTACGACCAGCCGGAGGCGGAGTGGGTGGCCGTGCTCGCGGGCGCGGCCGGCCTGCACTTCGCCGACGAGACGGCCCCGCGCCGGCTGGGGCCGGGCGACCACGTCCTGATCCCGGCCCGTCGCCGCCACCGGGTCGCATGGACGGACAGCCCGACGATCTGGCTCGCGGTGCACTTTTCGGATTGCGGGGCGCCGCCTCGTGCCCTCACCCCGTGAAGCGCGCCAGGGTGACGGCCGTCTCGCCGTAGGCCCGGCGCTCCAGTTCGGAGAACCCGGCGGGCAGGGCGAAGCCTGAATCCTCCGCCTCCTCGACCACGACGAGGGCGCCGTCCGCCAGCCACCCGCCCGCCGCCGCGCTCGACAGGGCGGCCGGGGCGAGGTCCCGTCCGTAGGGGGGATCGCAGAAGGCGAGCGTGAAGCCCGGCTCCTGCGCCGGCCCGAGGCGGGTGGCGTCGCGCCGGAACAGGCGGGTCGTGCCTTCCGCCCCGAAACTCTCGATGTTGGTGCGGATCACGGCGCGGGCCTCCGCGCCCTCGTCGACGAGGAGGGCGTAGGCCGCCCCCCGCGACAGGGCCTCGAAGCTCAGCGCCCCCGTGCCCGCGAACAGGTCGAGGACGCGGGCACCCGCGGCCGCGTCGTCGTAGGCGTGGGCCAGCACGTTGAACAGGGCCTCGCGCAGCCGGTCCGAGGTCGGCCGGATCGCGTCGGTGCGGGGCGTGGCCAGCCGGCGGCCGCGCCACGCCCCGCCGACGATCCTCACCGGGCGCCGCGCGGCGGACGCCCGCCGGGCTTGGAGCCGCCCGGCTTGAATCCGCCCGGCTTGGCCCCGCCCGGCCGCGCACCGAAGCCCCCCGGCTTTGACCCGCCGGGCTTGCCTCCGAACCCGCCGGGCTTGCCGCCGAAGCCCCCCGGCTTGCCCCCGAACTTGGCGCCGCCCGGACGGCCACCGCCGGCCCGGTCCTGCCCACCGCCCTCGGAACGGCCCTTGTAGCCGCCCTCGCCGGTCCGGCCCTTGTAGCCGCCACCCTCGTTGCGGTCCCCGCCGGGGCGGCCACCGGACCGGTTGCCGCCGGGCCTGTCGCCCTGCGGCCGATCCCCCTGGAAGCGATCCCCTTGGGGTCGCGCACCTTGGGGGCGTGCATTTGGGGGCCGGCCGCCCTCGCGGCGCTCGCCCT
>NZ_BPRB01000233.1 GCF_022179685.1 Methylobacterium trifolii | reverse complement strand
CGCCGTCGAGGCCGCGCGGCGGCCGGCACCGGGTCGAGGGCGGTGAGCGCGTCGCAGCGCGCCGCGAGTTGCCGGGTGAGGACCCCGATCGAGCAGCCGGCCTCGAAGGCGCTTCCGTAGCGGGGCTGCGAGAGGCATCCGAGGGTGGCGGCGTACTTGGCCTGCTCGTAGGCGCTGGTCTCGAAGCCCCAGGGGTCCGGCCCGCCATCGGCGTAGAGCCCGGCGAAGTAGGTCGAAGGCAGCGTCTCGGCGCGCCGGCTCACGGCAGGAGTCCGAGGCCGCCGCGCCAGAGGTCCTGCACGGGGGCAGGCTCGTCCAGCACCCAGGCGGCCGCGCGGGTGAGGGCGTAGTCCGGGGCGGGCTGGCGCAGGTAGGTGGCGAGGTCCCGCACGCGCCGCTCCAGGGGATGGGTCTCGAGGAAGCCGGCGAGCCCGACGGAGCGCTGGGCCAGCGCCATCGTCTCCAGGCCGGCGCGCTCCACCGCGATCCGGGCGAGGCCGACATAGGCGACCACCTGCATCGGGTCGCCCGCCTCCCGCAGGGTGGTCTCGGCCGCCCGCTCGACGAAGAGGGCGGCGGTCTCGACGGCGATGGCGGCCTCGCCCAGGCGCGCCGCCTGGTGCGGGTCGCCCCCGCGTCCGGTCGCGCGCAGGTGCGCCCGGTGCGCCTCGAACACCGCGCGGATGCCGCCGAGCTGCACGGCCAGGAAGCGCCAGGCCCCGCCGGAGAAGACCGGCTCGCGGAAATAGTCGTCGGGTACGCCGACGAAGGCCTCCGGAGCGGGCCGGATTCCCGTGAAGTCCAGGGTCCCGGTGGCGGTGGCCCGCATGCCGTGCACGCGCCAGGTGGACAGGTCGGCCCGCGTCCCGGGTTCCAGGGGCACGACCAGCATCTGGCTGCGGCCGTCCGGCAGCCGGGCGGTGACGAGGGGCCGGGTGACGTGGCCGGCCCCCGACGCGAAGCTCTTGGCCCCCGTGAGGACCGCGTCCGCCAGGGTGAGGCCGCCGGGACTGGGCTCGGTGTTCCACACCCCGAACAGGTGCCCGTCGCGGACGTCGCCTGCGGCCTGCTCCAGGGCCTCGGGCCCGCCGTAGCGCAGGACCAGGGCCAGCGCGTTGACGTGGCCCTCGTAGAGCCGCCCGAGGACGAGGCTGCCGCTTCCCACCGCCGCCAGCACGTCGCGCAAGGGGCCGATGCCGGCCGGCTCGCACAGGCCGGCCCCCCCGCGCTCGACGGGCAGCGGGGCGGCGAGCAGGCCGGCCTCGCGCAGGGCCGCCACGTCCGCGGTCGGGAAATCACCCGTCCGGTCGAGGTCGGCCGCCCGCAGGGCCGCCCCTTCGGCCACGGCCTGGGCGGCGCGCACGGCCTCGGCCGCGAGGACGAGGGCTTTCTCGTTGACGGACCCCATACGCAAACCTCGACCCCAGCTTGAGAAGAGCCCGCCGCAGCCCCTGCCGCAACGGCGTCGACCTTATGCCAACGACCCTGCCGTACAGAGTCTGCTCGCGGTCTTCGACGATCTTCTGCGGGATGCTGTCATAGGCGAAAGCACCCTGGCTGCCGTCAAGTTCCGGGACCCGTCGCCGAGGGTGTGGAGGGCGCCCCAGGACCCGGCCGGGGAACCGCGATTGGCGCCGCGTCTTCTGCCGAGGGACGGACCGCAGATGCGAGGCCCCCTTGAGCACCACCACCCCGAAGCGCCGCGCCGCCATGGCCCTGGCCGCCGCCGCGGCCGTCATGGCGCAGGCCCCGGCCGCCCGCGCCCTGGAGGTCTCCCGCAGCCGCGACGTGGGGGCGCCGCCCGCGGCCGTCTGGGCGGTGATCGGCGCGTTCTGCGGCATCGCCCGCTGGCACCCGCAGGTGGAGCGCTGCATCCTGTCCGACGACAGCGAGGCCGACGGCGAGACCGTCCACATCCGCGGCCTCGTGGTAAAGGGCGGGCTCGGCACGATCGTGGAGGCCGAGACCGCCCGGGACGAGGCGGGACGCAGCTACAGCTACAGCTTCGTCCAGGGCCCGCTGCCGGTGTCGGCCTACAACGCGACGCTCGCCGTCCGGCCGAACGGCGCGGGCTCGACCGTGGTGTGGACGGCGACCTTCGACGCGGCCGGGATGAGCGAGGCCGAGGCGAAGGCCGACATCGAGGGCGTCTACGACGAAGGTCTCGCCGGCATCGCGAAGGAGGTCGGCCCATAGGGCCGGGCCGGGGCGGCGCATGAAACGGCAGCGTCACCCCGGATCGCATTCGGGGCCTCACTCACTGCTCTGCGCTGGTGGTCGAAATCTGACGGATGGCACCTGGACCTTGGGACCGCTTCCGACCGAGGCCGTGTGAGAACGCGGCTTCTGCCGTCGCCGGTCGCACACACGCTTCAGTGTTTCGGATCGAAGGATGACCTTCAGGCCCGGATGGCCGCGATCAGTGGCCCAACTCCGAAGATCTGGATCATCCGCTTCATGTTGTAGGCCAGAACCTGCAGGCTCATCTCGGTTCTGACCTTGGCCAGCGTGCGGGTCAGGAAGTGGGTGGCTCCCATCCAGGCCTTCAGTGTGCCGAATGGGTGCTCGACGGTTTGGCGACGGATCTTCATCGCGTCCGGCATCCGGTCGAGCCGCGCCTGCATCGCGTCGAGGACGCCCTCGTGCACCCAGCGTTTGACACGCCGCGTCTCCGCCGGCGTGCAGCGGGGCTTGAGCGCGCAATCGAGACAGGCCGTTAGGTTGCGGTAGTGGTCCATCTCGTCGCCCTCGGCCCGTCGATCGGACCGGGCAAGCCCCTTGGTCAGGTGCTGGCCGGCGGGACAGGTGTAGTGATCCTTCTCGGCGCCGTAGACGAAGTCCTGCCCCGTGAAGAGACCACGCTTGGCATGGCCCGAGGTCAGGGTCTTGGGCACGCACGGCAGCACGCCGGTGCCCTCGCAGGCCAGCACCTGATCGCCGTTGAGGTAACCGCGGTCGGCCAGCACCGTGATCGTGCCGCATCCGGTCGCCTCCTGTGCCAGGAGGCCCATCGACGCGAGCTGCGCCCGGTCGCTGCCGACGTTGGTCACGGCGTGCGCCACGATCAGGTGATGCTCGGCATCCACCGCAGCCTGGACGTTGTAGCCGACCATGCCCGTGCCCTTGCCGCTCGTGGCCATGGAGCGCGCGTCGGAATCAGTGAGCGAGACTTGGCCGTCGGGCGCGGCCTCGACCTGCCGGCCCATCGCCTGCAGAGCCTGCATCTGCGCGCGCAGGCCCGCGATCCTCTCCGTAAGCCGCGTCGTACGCGCCTCAGCAACGTCGCTCTGTTCGCGATCTGCCCGGTCCAGTGCGGCGAGGTAACGGCCGATGCTCGCCTCGACCTGCGCCAGTCGGGCTTCGACCTTGGCGGCGGTGAAGTTCTTGTCTCGGTTGTTGACGGCCTTGAACTTCGAACCGTCGATGGCGACGACAGCCTTGCTGAACAGGTTCAGCCTGCGGCACAGCACGACGAACTGCGCGCAGGCCGCCTGGATCGCCTGGCCGTTGTCCTTGCGGAAGTCGGCCAGCGTCTTGAAGTCCGGCATCAACCGGCCGGTCAGCCAGATCAGCTCGATGTTGCGCTGGGTCTCGCGCTCCAGGCGGCGGCTCGACGGGATATGGTTGAGATAGCCATACAGGTAGATCTTGAGCAATGTCGCCGGATGATAGGCCGGACGCCCAGTCGCCTCCGGCACCGCGCCTGCAAAGCCAAGCGTCGTCAGGTCGAGTTCATCGACGAACACCTCGACGAGACGGACTGGATTGTCCACGGTGACGTAGTCGTCCAGACAATCGGGAAGGAGCGTGGCCTGCTGACGATCCTCGCCTGCGATAAAACGCTTCATCCCGACCTTCTCAGATCGGAAATTACTCTACCAGATCAACGCGTTTTCACACAGCCTGGACCCTTTAGGGACGTTCGGGGCGGGTGCCGAGCCTCAGGTTCCCACCACTGGCCGATGCATACATCGCCTTCAGGACGTGCCTCGGCCTAACGGCGGGCCTCTGCTCCCCCACGGATTGCGGGCTTGCCCGAGACCCGCACGCTTGCCGGCCCAAGTCCTTGCCGGCCCAAGTC
>NZ_BPRB01000232.1 GCF_022179685.1 Methylobacterium trifolii | reverse complement strand
TGCGTCAGTGCACTAGGGCGGCTCCCGGCGCCCGATCGGGCACCGCGCCGCGCCCGTGCGGCCCGCGTGCGGGTGGACGCCGCCTCAGCCTCCCTCACGGCAGGACCGGGCTGCAGACCGCCCGGCCCTCCCCCGGCAGCGGCACCACCGCGACCGCGACGCCGTAGAGCGTGCGCAGGCTCTCGGGGGTGATCGTCAGCGCGGGCGGCCCCAGGGCGAGGAGCCGGCCCCCGTGCAGCAGGGCGACCCGGTCGGCGCAGAGGAAGGCGTGGCCGGGATCGTGCGTCGAGAGGATGACAGCGATGCCGCGCGCCCCGAGGCGGCGGATCTGGCCGAGGACGCGGGCCTGGTTGCCGAAATCGAGGCTCGCGGTCGGCTCGTCCATCACCAGCACACGCGGCTCTCCGGCCAGCGCCCGCGCGATCAGGGCGAGCTGGCGCTCGCCGCCGCTGATCTCGGTGTAGACCCGCTCGGCCAGATGCCCGATGTCGAGGGCGTCGAGCGCCGCGGAAGCCGCCGCGTGGTCGGCGGGGCCGGGGCTCGCGAAGGCGGGAAGCCGGCTGGCGCGGCCCATCAGCACGACCTCGCGCACCCGGAAGGGGAAGAAGGCGGCGTGCGCCTGCGGCACGTAGGCGATCGCCCGCGCGAGGGCTGCCCGCGGCATCCGCGCCACGTCGGCGCCGTCGAGGCGGACCCGGCCGCCCTGCGCCGGGAGCAGGCCGAGCAGCGTCTTGAACAGGGTGGTCTTGCCGCCGCCGTTCGGCCCGAGCAGGCACAGGGTCTCGCCGGCCGCGAGGGTGAAGCTCACGCCCGTCCCGACCCGGCGCGTGCCGTAGCCGAAGGCGAGGTCCTCGACCGCCAGCATCAGGCCCAGCCTCTTCGCCCGGAGGCGAGCAGCCAGAGGAGGAAGGGCGCGCCCACCAGCGCCGTGAGGATGCCGAGCGGCACCTCGGTCCGGGCGAGGCTGCGGGCGAGCAGATCCACGGCGACGAGGTAGCCCGCCCCGAGCAGCATCGAGGCCGGCAGCAGGCGGCGGAAATCCGGCCCGACGAGGAGGCGCGCCACGTGGGGCACGATCAGCCCGACCCAGCCGATCACCCCCGTCACCGAGACCGCGGCGGCCGTGACCAGGGTGGCGGCGGCGACGAACAACGGGCGCAGCACCCGCGTCTCGACGCCGAGCGCGCGGGCCTCCTCGTCGCCCAGGCTCATCAGGTTCATGCGCCAGCGCAGCAGCACCAGGGGCACGAGGCCGAGCCCGATCGCCGGCAGGATCGCGCCCACGTCCGCGAGCGTCACCGAGGCGAGGCTGCCCAGCAGCCAGTAGGTGATGGCGGGAAGCTGGTTGTAGGGGTCGGCCAGCACCTTGAGGAGCGAGATGCCGGCCCCCAGCACGGCGCCGACCGCGACGCCGGCCAGCACCAGGGTCAGCACCGGGTCGTGCCGGCGCACGGCCGCGCCGACCGCGTAGACGGCGGCCACCGCGGCGAGCCCGCCTGCGAAGGCCAGCCCCTGGATCGCCGCGACGGGCAGCGCCAGGACGATGCCGAGGATCGCCCCGAGGCTGGCGCCGGCCGAGACGCCGAGGATGTCGGGGGAGACCAGGGGGTTGCGGAACAATCCCTGGTAGGTCGCACCCGCCGCCGACAGGGCCGCCCCGACCACGAGGGCGCCGGCCACCCGCGGCAGCCGCACCTGGAGCACCACCGTTCGCGCGGTCGGGTCGGCGAAGCTCTCCGTGCCGAGGAGCTTGGCGGCGAGCACCGCCAGCACGTCGTGGAACGGCACGCCGAAGCGGCCGGTGGCGAGCGAGAGCAGGACGAGGAGTGCCAGCGCGAGCACGGGAAGCCCGACCCGTGCTGCCCGTACCAGGCGCCGCGTGCCGAGCGCCGGCGTGCCGGCGAGCGCCCGCGTCACCGCGGCCCCTCGCCCGTGCCGCCGAGCAGCGCCGTAAGCTGCGCCTCGCTCAGGTCGACGTGATAGAACAGCCTGTAGAAGTCGCGCACCGCGCCGGCGGCGGGTTGGGCGAACAGGTCCGGGTGGAGCAGCCCCGCGAGCCAGCGCAGGCCGATCAGTCGGTTGACGCCCGGCGGCGCGTCGAACCAGCCGAAGGGCAGCGCCGGTGCCGTGTAGACGCGGCCCGCGCGCACCGCTTTGAGGCCGCTCCAGAGGGGATCGGCGAGGAAGGCCTGCCGGACTGCCGGGTCGATCGTGAGGATCACGTCCGGGTTCCAGGCCAGCACCTGCTCCGGGGAGACGGTGGCGAGGTTGCCCGGACCGGCCTCCGCTGCGGCGTTGCGGGCGCCGGCCGCCTCCAGGATCTCGGTGTTGATCGAGCCGGACAGCCCCGTCTCCAGGCCCTTCGGCCCGCGCCCGTAATAGACCTTTGGCCGCTTCTCCAACGGTACGGAGGCGAGCCGCTGGGCGATGTCGGCCACCATCCCGTCGGCGGCCTCGGCCAGGCGCCCTGCCGCCGCCTCCTCCCCGATCAGGGCGCCGAGTTGCCGGTAGGTCTCCCCCGTCCTGCCGAAGGCGCCGTCGAGGAGGACGTAAGCGATGCCGGTCTGCGCCTGGACCCGGTCGGCCAGCGACGCGTAGGTCGGCCCGGTGCTGCCCACGTCCACGATCAGGTCGGGCCGGCTTGCGAGCACGGCCTCGACGTTGGCGGTCCCGCCCCGGCCGGTGAGGCGGCCGTAGGCGGGCAGGTCGCGGGTCTCGGGGGCGAGGTAGGCCCTGGCCTCCGGGCTCGGCGCGCTGACCCAGCCGGCCATCCTGCCCGGCGCCAGGGTGTAGAGCAGCACCGAGGCCGGCGGCCCGGCCGCGAGAACCCGCGCCACCCTGTCCGGCACCTCCACGATCCGCCCGGCCGCGTCCGTGAAGGGCCGGGCCGCCGCCGGGACGGCCAGGAGGGCGGAGAGCAGCGCGAGGGCGTGCAGGGCACGGCGTGCTGTGAGAGACGGCATCAGGCGGGGATGTTCCGGGGAACGTGGCAGGGCGGTAAGCCTAGCCCCTCGCGGGACCGCTGCCGAGTGCGTCACGCCGAACGGCTCGCATCGGGTTCGGCGGCGAGATTGCGGGCCTGGGCGTCGAGGGCGTCGAACAGGCGGGCCAGCTCCGGCCCGTCGAGGCGGTGGAAGCCCAGCGACCGGCTCAGCATCAGCCCGAGGATGGAGAAGACCAGGGCCGCGCCCGCGCCGGGCCGTCCCTCGATCGCACCCATTTGCGACAGGCGCTCGGCCAGGAATTCGCGAAACCCCGCCACCGCCTCGGCGTTCCCGGTGGCCGCGATCAGCAGCGCGTCGGGGAAGCCGCACTCGTCGGCGTAGAGGTCGCGGGCCTGGGCGAGGACGGCGAGCGGCAGGGCCGCCGGCCCCGGCGGCTGAACGGCCAAGTTCTCGGCGATGCCGGCGCGCATCCGCGCCACCTTGCGGGCGGCGAGCGCCGTGATCAGGGCATCCTTCGATGCGTAGTGGTGCAGCACCCCGCCCTTGCTCAGGCCCGCCTCGGCCGCCACCGCGTCGATCGTCAGGACGCGCTCGCCCGAGCGGCGCATCAGGCTCTCGGCGGCGTCGAGGATCACCTCGGGCCGGTCCTGTCGGCGGCTGCGCGCCTTCGTCATCGCCGACCCATGCTTAAAAACCGTCTGGACGGTCGGTAGGATAGCGGATATGCCCGTGCCGCGATAGACCGAACGGAGGTCGCAGCAGCCGTGTCCGGATCGTTGTTCAAGCCCGCCTGCGCTGCCGCGGCGCTCGCCCTCGTGTCGATCGGCGCGCCGCGTGCCGAGGACGGGCGGCTGCTCGCCCAGACCTTCGTGCGCACGCTGAAGGCGGCGACGAGCCCGGTCTCTGCGGAGGCGGTCATCACCGGCGACGTCCAGGCCCAGGCCCAGACCAACGTCTCGTTCCGCACCAACGGCAAGGTCGCCGAGCGCCTCGTCGAGGTCGGCGACCACGTCAAGGCCGACCAGGTGCTCGCCCGGCTCGATCCGCAGGAGCAGCGGGCCAACCTCGCCAACGCGCAGGCCGCCCTCACCTCGGCCGAGGCGCTGCTGACGCAGGCCAAACTCGGCTTCAAGCGCCAGGAATCGCTCATGGCCAGCGGCTACACCACCCGCCCCTCCTTCGACAACGCCGAGCAGCAGCTGCGCACCACCCAGGCCGCGGTCGACTCGGCCAAGGCGGCGCTCGGGACCGCGCAGGAGCAGTATTCCTACACGGAGCTGAAATCGGGGGTCGCCGGCATCGTCCTCAGCCGCTCGCTGGAGACGGGGCAGGTGGTGCAGGCCGGCCAGTCGGTGCTGGTGCTGGCCCAGGACGGGCCGCGCGACGCGGTCTTCAACGTCTACGAGGCCCTGCTGGCGAGCCCGCCGGAATCGCGCACCATCGAGGTCACGCTCCAGTCCGACCTCTCGGTGAAGACGGTCGGCAGCGTGCGCGAGATCTCGCCCAGCGTCGATCCGGCCTCGGGCACGGTGCGGGTCAAGATCGGCCTGCGCGAGACGCCGCCGGCGATGACGCTCGGCGCAGTGGTGATCGGCCGGGGCCGCTTCCGGACCCGCCAGGCCGTGGTGCTGCCCTGGTCGGCCCTCTACCGCTGGCAGAGCAGACCCGCGGTCTGGGTGCGCGATCCGGCCACCGGCACCGTCGCCCCCCGCATCGTGGAGATCGACCGCTACGGCCCCGACACCATCGCGCTCGCCTCCGGCATCGCGCCGGGCGAGGAGGTGGTGGTGGCCGGCATCCAGACCCTGCGCCCCGGCCAGGGCGTCACCGTGGCCGAGGGGCCGTCGACGGGGGCAGCGCGATGATTCTTTTTGGGTTTGAGGTTCGTGCGCCGACCCTCCCCCCTCTGCGGGGGAGGGTGCCTGTGGAGCAGGCGGGAGAGGGGAGCGCCGTATCCGGAGAGGGCGCTCCCCTCTCCCGACCCTCGCTAACGCGAGGCCCACTCTCCCCCGCAGAGGGGGGAGGGAAACGCCTTCAGGAACAGAGGCTTGTCGGAGTACCGCGCCGATCCAAGTCGAGCCCGAGACTTG
>NZ_BPRB01000231.1 GCF_022179685.1 Methylobacterium trifolii | reverse complement strand
TCACCCTGTCCCTCTCCCGCACGGGAGAGGGGATCCGCGCCGCGTACGCCCAGCGTCGCGAGACCGGCCTCAGTACAACCCGCCCGCCTGCGCGGCGCGGTCCGCGTCGGCCGGGACCGCCGCCGGGGCGCCCTGGCCCGGCTGGGCCACGTAGGAATCGGGCGGCGCGGTGCCGGGCTTGAAGGCTTCCAGGATCGTGCCCGCCCCCTCCCCGGAGCCGGCGCGCATGCCGGAGCCGAGCGCCACGCGGATCAGCTTGATCCCCGGCGGCACGCGGAAGGGCGTCGGCGGCTTGTCCTTCAGGGCGACCTTGAGGAAATCGAGGGCGATGGGCGCGGCGAGACCACCGCCGGTGGCCCGGTCGCCGAGCGAGCGCGGCTTGTCGAAGCCGATATAGATGCCGACCGCGAGATCGGGCGAGAAGCCCACGAACCACGCGTCCTTGGCGTCGTTCGTCGTGCCGGTCTTGCCGGCCAGGGGCTTGCCGATCTGCTTGAGGATGGTCGCCGTGCCGCGCTGGACCACGCCTTCCATGATCGAGACCATCTGGTAGGCGGTGAGCGGGTCGAGCACCTGCTCGGAATCGTCCACGAGCTTGGGCTCGTCCTGGCCCGACCACTTCTCGGCATCGCAGCCGACGCACTTGCGGTTGTCGTGCCGGTAGATCGTCTCGCCGACCCGGTCCTGGATGCGGTCGATCAGGGTCGGGCGGATGCGCCGGCCGCCGTTGGCGAGCATCGAGTAGGCCGTGACCATCCGCATCACGGTGGTCTCGCCGGCCCCCAGCGACATCGGCAGCACGGGCAGCATGTCGTCGTAGACGCCGAAGCGGCGGGCGTACTCGGCGATCAGCGGCATGCCGACGTCCTTGGCCAGCCGCACCGTCATCAGGTTCTTGGAGTGCTCGATGCCGTAGCGCAGCGTGTGCGGGCCGCCCGCCTTGCCGTCGTAGTTCGAGGGCGTCCAGGCTTCCTGGCCGGGGCCGGCCTCGATGGTGATGGCCGAATCCTGCACGATCGAGGACGGGGTGTAGCCGTTGTCGAGCGCGGCCGAGTAGACGATCGGCTTGAACGAGGAGCCGGGCTGGCGCATCGCCTGCGTCGCGCGGTTGAACTCGGATTCGTCGTAGGAGAAGCCGCCGACCATGGCGTGCACCCGGCCGGTATAGGGGTCCATGGCGACGATGGCGCCGGAGACCTCCGGCTTCTGGCGCAGGCGGTAGGTGCCGCGCCCGCCATCCATCGCCTCGACGTAGACCATGTCGCCGGCCGACAGGTTCGCCCGCCCGGCCCAGCGCATGCCCTCGGCCGGGATCGTTCCGGTCTCGCGGTCCTTGGAGACCTGGCCGGAGGCTTCCCGCCGGGGCTGGAGCCCGATCTGCACCCCGCCGCCGCCGGAGGCGAGCACGATCGCGAGGCGCCAGGGGGCCACGTCGCCGAGCGCGGAGACCTCGGCCGCCGCCATGCCCCAGTCGCGGCCGGTCAGGTCGACCTTGGCCACGGGGCCGCGCCAGCCGCGGGCCTGGTCGTAGCGCACGAGGCCGTCGACCAGGGCCTTGCGCGCGAGGGCCTGCATCTTCGGGTCGAGGGTGGCGCGCACCGAAAGGCCGCCCTCGTAGAGCTTCTTCTCGCCGTAGCGCTCGGAGATCTCGCGGCGGACTTCTTCCGTGAAGTAGTTGGCGTTGGCCGCGTTCGGGAAGGCGACGCGCGGGTTGACGCCGAGCGGCAGCTTCTTGGCGGCGTCCGCCTCCTCGCGGGTGATGTAGTTGTTCTCCGCCATCAGGCGGATGATCTCGTTGCGACGGTCGAGCGCCGCCTGGGTCTTGCGGTAGGGGTGGTAGTTGTTGGGCCCCTTCGGCAGGGCGGCGAGGTAGGCCGCCTCGTTGATGGTCAGCTCGTGGACCGATTTTCCGAAGTAATCCAGGGCGGCCGCGGCCACGCCGTGCAGGTTGCGCCCGGGAACGATGGTCCCCAGGAAGATCTCGTTGAGGTAGAGCTCCAGGATCTTGTCCTTGGAGTAGGTCGCCTCGATGCGCAGCGCGATCAGCGCCTCGCGGATCTTGCGGTCGAAGGTCTGCTCGTTGTTCAGCAGGAAGTTCTTGGCGACCTGCTGGGTGATGGTCGAGGCGCCCTGCTTCTTGCCGCTCTTGGCGTTGGTGAGCGCGGCGCGCACGATGCCCTCGGGGTCGATGCCGCCGTGCTTGTAGAAGTTCTTGTCCTCGGCCGAGAGGAAGGCGGCGACCACGATCTTGGGCATCGCCTGGATCGGCAGGTAGAGCCGGCGCTCGCGGGCGTATTCGGCGAGCAGCGAGCCGTCCGCGGCGTGGACGCGGGTCATCACCGGCGGCTCGTAATTGGCGAGCTGGGCGTGGTCCGGCAGGTCCTGGCTGTACTTCCAGTAGAAGAACGCCCCGGCGGCGGCACCCACCAGGAACAGCACCGCGGCGGCACTGAAGAGGAAGCCGAAGAAGCGGAGAATCAAGCGCATCCGGGGTCCGTCCGTCGATGGCTCGGCCGCGCGCGGACCGAATTCGGCTTGGCGACCGGGCTACCCTGATCGGATGAGGCTCTCAAGCCTCCGGGCGACCCGAAGAATCCCCGACGACGGATGCCGCATTCACGACGGCGCGCCGGGGCGTTTCGATGCCCCGTATCGACACGGTATCTATGGTGAAACTGGGGCGATTGCCGCCGACCGGCGCGGCGGGCCGACCGGCCGCACCAGGGTGGCGCGGTTGGTGAAGAACAGGTCGATGGCCTTGGCCATGGAGCCCGTGACCGACTCCTTCCACTCGGCCGATTGCAGCATCTCCAGGTCGCGCTTGCTCGACAGGTAGCCGAGTTCGACCAGCACGCTCGGCACGTCGGGGGAGCGCAGCACCTTGAAGCCGGCCTCGCGGTGGGGCTTCGTGCTCATCTCCATCACGGGGCCGAGCTGGCCCATCAGGGTGCGGGCGAAGCCCGAGGAAAAGCCGCGGGTCTCGCGGAGCGTCAGTTCCTGGAGGATGTCGGCGATGTCGGCCGGTCCCTCGTTCGCGTCCGCGCCGGCGGCCGCATCCGCCTTGTTCTCGCGCTCGGCGAGCTTGGCGGATTCGGAATCGGTGGCCTTCTCGGAGCCGGTATAGATCGTGGCGCCGCGCACCTGGGGGGCGGCCGAGATCGAGTCCGCGTGGATCGAGACGAACAGGTCGGCCTTGACCTCGCGGGCCAGGCGCACGCGCTCGGCCAGCGGCACGAACACGTCCCGGTCGCGGGTCATGCGCACGCGGTAGCGGCCGTTGGCCTCCAGCCGGGCCTTGAGGGCCTGGGCGAAGCCGAAGACGATGTCCTTCTCGAACACGCCGCCCACCGCGATCGCGCCCGGATCGATGCCGCCGTGGCCGGCATCGACCATGATGAGGGGGCGCAGGTCGCCGGCCTCCGAGGCCGCCGGGGCCTTGGCCTGGGCGGGCGCGGGGTCGCTGGCGGAGGCCGCCTTTCGGAAGGCGTCCCGGTCCAGGCGCTGGAACGGCACGGTCAGGATCACGGCCCCGTCACGCGCACGGGTGGCGGTCTCGATCCGGCCGACGCTCGCGGGGCCGGCGAGGTCGACGACGATGCGGGAGCGGCCCGGCGCGAACAGGCCGTAGCGGAAGGACTGGACCAGCCCCTCGCGGCGGCGGCCGGATTCCGCGTCGAGCTGGAAGTTGACCTCGGGCAGGTCGATCACGGCGCGGTCGGGCCGTTCCATCACGAAGGCGCGCGCCTCGACGCGCTTCGACAGGGTGATGGTGAGCCTGGTCGTGCCCGCCGGGCCGGAGGCGAGGTCGGCGGCGATGGCGACGGCGGGGCTCGGGCCCCGCTCGCCGTCCTGCGCGGAGGCGGACCAGCCGGCGGCGAGCGCCAGGGCGAGGCAGAAGACCGGGATGACCGATCGGATCAGGCGTGCGCGGTTCGGCATCGGACTGAAGCTGTCTCCCGTGCCCTCCGTTACGGCATAGGACGAACAGGGTTAACCGATCGTTGCCCGGCGCGGTTCGATGACCGCGCGCCTGTTGCGGCCGGGCGACAGGGTGCAGGCCCGGCACGCGAAAAAGCGCCGCAGGCCGATGACAGGCCCACGGACGCCGGGACAGGGTCGTCGGGAGGCGATGCCTCCCGAAGCGTCAGCGGAATTCGACGAGGCGGCTGGCCTTGCGGGCGATGTCGCTCCAGCAGGTGAGCGAGGCATCCGCCGCGCGCTGCATCTCGGAGACCTGGAGCCGGATCAGGTCCGCCGGGGTCTTGGCCGAGCCGAGCGCCCGCATGTGCGAGAAGGCCGCCGCGCTCTCGTCGCGCACGTAGCTCGCGAACCGGGCGCCGATGCCCTCCACGTCGAACGGGGTCGCGGCGAGGCCGGCCCGTCCCCGCGGGAAGGAGGGTGCGCGGAGTGCCGCCGCGGGCTGCGCGGCGGCGACGACCGGCAGGGCGGCCTGGACGAGGGCTACGGAGGCCTCGACCGCCTCGGCGGATGTTTCGGTGGCCTTGTCGGCGAACGCGGTGGCCGCGTCCTGCGCGACGACGGCAGGTTCGGCCTCAGCGGCGGGAGCCGCCTGCACGCCTGCGCGCTCGTCCGCCTCGGGGACGGATTCCGCGGGCTCGGGCGCCGGCTCGGCGGCTTCGAGCCCGGCCTCGGCGGCGGGCTCGGCTTGCGCAACGGGCTCGGATTCGGGAGCAGACCCGGACTGGGGGACAGACTCGGCCTGGAAGTCGGCGACGGGTTCCACCGGCTCCGGCTCGGTGGCGATGGCCTCGGGAGAGACCGATTCCAACAGCTGCTCGTGGACGGAGGGGGCGGGCGCCTCGCCGGGCACCTCGATGACGGGCGCCTCGGCCTCGGCGGCCTCGGCCTGCGCCTCGACCTGCGACGGGTAGGCCGGCACGGTGCGGAGCGCGGGCGGCTTGCGGACCGGGCGCTGGCCCTGTGGATTGCGGTGCTTCACCATCGCTCGACCCCTCGAAACCTCAAACCGCCGGCCCGGGCGGCGTCCGGGCTCGACCCGCGGGCGGAGCCTAGACGACATCCCGGTCGGCGCAACCATCGATGTCCCGCGCTCGGATACCGCGCGGGAATCGTTTCGTCAGGCCCGATCGTACGGGCCTGGACGCGTGCTCAGCGCGCGACGTTCTGGGCCAGGCTGCCGAAGTCCTTAGCCTGCGACTGCAGGGCGGCGAACTGGCTGCGGACGAACTCGGACTGCAGCTCGAAGGCCTCGCGCAGGTCCTTGGTGCGCACGAGCTTCTGGGCGAAGTCGAACGTGGCGTTGGCGTTGGTCTGGGCGTGGTCGAAGCCCTTGGCGACGGCGGCCTGCATCGTGGACTGGAAGGTCTGGCCGGAGGTCTGGGCCTGCTCGGAGACCTTGAGCGCGTTGCTCATCAGCGTGCCGACGGCGGTGCGGGCCTGATCGACGCTCTTCTCGGCGAAAGCGCGCATCTCGGTCGGGATCTCGAAGCTGGGGGTCTGCATGGCTCGTCTCCGTGGATATGCTTGAAGCGGGCGGCGTCAACTGGCCGCAGGCGACGGGCGGACTTATGTTGCATTGCAACAAAAAGGTCAAGCGGCTTTCTGCATCGCGGCATCGGTATTCGTGCAGCGTTTAATAAGAATGCGGCCTATCGGACACCTCGAAGAACCCC
>NZ_BPRB01000230.1 GCF_022179685.1 Methylobacterium trifolii | reverse complement strand
GGGATCGTCACCGAGAGGCCGCCGCCATAGGCGGGCTTGGACAGGCGCCAGGGACGCTCGGCGCGGGCGCGGATCGCCTCGGAGGGGCGCAGGCGGCGCAGGGAGCCGTCCTCCAGCACTTCCTCCACGGTGAGGAAGCCGTAGACCTGCAGGCGCGAGGCGGTGAGCTTGCTGTCGCGGTCGCCGGCCGCGACGGTGAGGCTGCCGGTGGCGTAGACCGCGTCCATCAGGGCGCGCTGCTCGCTGCGGCGCTGGGCCTGGCCCTCCCGCACCCCTGCCCGCGCGGCGGCCCCCACGGCGGCGATGCGGCGGAAGGGGACGACATTGTCCATCGCCGTCGAGACGCAACCCATACGCATCACCCTAATGCCGTGACCCGATCACCGGCCGGGTGGCGGAGCCCGCAGGCGCCGTCCCGGTGATCGCGACAATTCGACGATCGGGTTTAATCTTTGGTGAGCGATGCCGGCAGCAGAGGCGCCGTTCCTGCCCCGATCCGGTACGCGAACGAGTCACGGCCCAGCGGATTGACGCCGGACCGATCCTCGGAAATCCTGGGTCCGGAGCCACCGGAACCGGGGCGACGGGTCGGGGGCTCGAGGGATGCGGGGCAGGGTTCTGGCGGTCGCGGGGGCCTCCGCGGCCGGGATCATCGCGAGCGAGGACGGGCGCCGCTACCGCTACGGCCTGCCGGACCTGCGCAGCGCCGCGCCGCAGGCGGGCCAGGACGTGGACTTCCAGCCCGGCGCCGACGAGGCCCGCGAGGTCTACCTGATTCCCGGCAGTATGCCCGTCGTGGTCCAGGGCCCGAAGCGCGACTGGGTCGCCTTCTACATGAGCCCCAACGGACGGGTCGGACGCAGCGATTACTGGCTCTACGGCTTTCTGGTGCTGATGGCCGTCAACGTCGTCGTGGGCTGGATTCCCCTGATCGGGCAGGTCGTCAGCCTCGTGGCCGCATGGTCGGGCCTCGCGCTGATGATCAAGCGCTGCCACGACGTGGACCGCTCCGGCTGGTGGGGCTTCCTGCCCCTGGTGCCGCTGCTGCTCGCGGTGGTCGGCGGAATCGTCGCGGCGCTCGCGACCAACGGCGCGCCGGGCTACGCCGTCGCCGGCGTGTTCGGCCTCCTCTGGTTCGGGGCCTCGATCTGGGTCGTCGTCGCGATCCTGGCACGCCGGGGCGATGCCGGCCCCAACCGCTTCGGACCGCCGCCGGTCACGGAGCTTTAACGAACGCTCCGGGCAAAGAATGTCCGCCCTCGCCATTGACGATGTCCCGTAGCGGGGCTAGAAGCGCGCCACTTCGGTCGGCCTGGGGCTGCTGACGGTCTGGAGCGAGGCTCCGCAACCGTCGCTACCGCGTCAGTCGGGCACCGAGGGCTCACATCGCCTGACGTTTCGTCAGATCAGTAGGTACGAGCGCGCCTGTACCGGGAGTGCTCCTCTGCCGACAGCGCGCCGCGGGTCCTGACCGACCCATGGCGCATATTCGTTTTGCGGCTTCCCTTCCAGGCGGCCGCAGCCGGTCCCGACCAGGGGCCATAGTGACGGTTCACGGGGTCGCGTCGAGCGATCCGGAGGAAGAGGGCACAGGATGCCGACGATCAACCAGCTGATCGCGCAGCCGCGGAAGATCCAGCGGAGCCGCAACAAGGTGCCGGCGCTGAACGCCTGCCCGCAGAAGCGCGGCGTCTGCACCCGCGTCTACACCACGACCCCGAAGAAGCCGAACTCGGCGCTCCGCAAGGTCGCCAAGGTGCGGCTCACCAACGGCTTCGAGGTGATCGGCTACATCCCGGGCGAGGGCCACAACCTTCAGGAGCACTCCGTGGTGATGATCCGCGGTGGCCGCGTGAAGGATCTGCCGGGCGTGCGCTACCACATCCTGCGCGGCGTGCTCGACACCCAGGGCGTCAAGAACCGCAAGCAGCGCCGCTCCAAGTACGGCGCCAAGCGTCCGAAGTAGTTTTTTGGTACTTTGCGTTGGGTTTCCACTGCCCGGTAAGGATGTCGCCGGCTTCGAAAGAAGCTCAAGGCGGCCTGCGCCGGGTGCTTAAGAACGATTTTCTGAGAGTCCGAACCGATGTCCCGTCGCCATTCCGCCGAGAAGCGTGAGATCATCCCCGACCCGAAATACGGGGATATCGTCCTGACCAAGTTCATGAATTCGATCATGTACGAGGGCAAGAAGTCCACCGCCGAGCGGATCGTCTACGGCGCCTTCGACCTGGTCGAGAACCGCGCCCGCGCCAACCCGATCGAGGTGTTCCGCACCGCGCTCGACAACGTCGCCCCGATGATCGAGGTCCGTTCCCGCCGCGTCGGCGGCGCGACCTACCAGGTTCCCGTCGAGGTCCGCACCGAGCGCCGCCAGGCCCTGGCGATCCGCTGGCTGATCCAGGCCGCCCGCTCGCGCAACGACCGCACCATGGTCGAGCGCCTCTCGGCCGAACTCCTCGACGCCGCCAACAACCGCGGCAACGCCGTCAAGAAGCGGGAAGACACGCACCGGATGGCGGAAGCCAACCGCGCCTTCTCGCACTACCGCTGGTAAGCGGTCCCGGCCCCCATTCAGGAGCACCCCGATGCCCCGCACGCACGCGATCGAGGACTACCGCAACTTCGGCATCATGGCCCACATCGATGCCGGCAAGACCACGACGACCGAGCGGATTCTGTACTACACCGGAAAGTCCCACAAGATCGGCGAAGTCCATGAGGGCGCCGCCACGATGGACTGGATGGAGCAGGAGCAGGAGCGCGGCATCACCATCACGTCGGCGGCAACGACCTGCTTCTGGCGCGAGAAGCGCCTGAACATCATCGACACCCCCGGCCACGTGGACTTCACCATCGAGGTCGAGCGCTCCCTGCGCGTGCTCGACGGCGCCGTCTGCGTGCTCGACGGCAACCAGGGCGTCGAGCCCCAGACCGAGACTGTCTGGCGTCAGGCCGACAAGTACGACGTGCCGCGCGTCGTGTTCGTCAACAAGATGGACAAGATCGGCGCCGACTTCTTCAAGTGCGTGGCCGACATCATCCTGCGCGTCGCCGGCAAGCCGGTGTGCCTGCAGCTGCCGATCGGCGCCGAGAACACCTTCCGGGGCGTGGTCGACCTGATCAAGATGAAGGCCATCGTCTGGTCGGGCGAGGCGCTCGGCGCCAACTACGACGAGGAGGAGATCCCGGCCGACCTCCAGGATCAGGCGGTGGAATACCGCACCAAGATGATCGAGGCCTGCGTCGAGCTCGACGACGACGCCATGACCGCCTACCTCGACGGCGTGGAGCCGGACCAGGAGACCCTGCGCAAGCTGGTGCGCAAGGCCGTGCAGCTGCGCGCCTTCCATCCCGTGCTCTGCGGCTCGGCCTTCAAGAACAAGGGCGTGCAGCCCCTCCTCGACGCCGTCGTGGACTACCTGCCTTCGCCCGCCGACCGCGGCGAGATCAAGGGCATCGACTTCAAGACCGAGGAAGAGACCGTCCGTCACCCGACCGACAGCGATCCCTTCTCCATGCTCGCCTTCAAGATCATGGACGACCCCCACGTCGGCACGATCACCTTCTGCCGGGTCTATTCCGGCAAGGTCGAGTCGGGCGCCAACGTGCTCAACTCGTCCCGCGACAAGAAGGAGCGCGTCGGCCGCATGCTCCTGATGCACGCCAACAACCGCGAGGACGTGAAGGAAGCGTTCGCCGGCGACATCGTCGCGCTGGCCGGCCTCAAGGACACCCGCACCGGCGACACCCTGTCGGACCCGGTCAAGGTCGTGATCCTGGAGAAGATGGAGTTCCCCGAGCCGGTCATCGAGATCGCCGTGGAGCCGAAGTCGAAGGCTGATCAGGAGAAGCTCGGCATCGCCCTGGCCAAGCTCGCCGCGGAGGACCCGTCCTTCCGCGTCTCCACCGACCAGGAGTCGGGCCAGACCATCCTGCGCGGGATGGGCGAGCTCCACCTCGACATCAAGGTCGACATCCTGCGCCGCACCTACAAGGTCGACGCCAATATCGGCCAGCCGCAGGTGGCCTACCGCGAGAAGCTGACCCGGCGCACCGAGATCGACTACACCCACAAGAAGCAGACCGGCGGCACCGGTCAGTTCGCCCGCGTCAAGTTCGTGGTCGAACCGAACGAACCCGGAAAGGGCTTCGAGTTCAACTCGAAGGTCATCGGCGGCGCGGTGCCGAAGGAATACATCCCCGGCGTCGAGAAGGGCCTCAACTCGGTCCTGGGCGCGGGCATCCTGGCCGGCTTCCCCGTGGTCGACATCAAGGTGGAGCTGATCGACGGCGCCTACCACGACGTCGACTCCTCGGCGCTCGCCTTCGAGATCGCCTCCCGCGCGGCGCTCCGCGAAGCCCTCCAGAAGGGCGGCTCGGTGCTGCTTGAGCCGGTGATGAAGGTCGAGGTCGTCTCGCCGGAAGAGTATACCGGCTCGGTCATCGGCGACCTCAACTCCCGCCGCGGCCAGATCCAGGGCCAGGACATGCGCGGCAACGCCAACGTCATCAACGCGATGGTGCCGCTGGCCAACATGTTCGGGTACGTGAACCAGCTGCGGTCCTTCAGCCAGGGCCGCGCCAACTTCACGATGCAGTTCGACCACTACGAGGAAGTGCCGCGCGGCGAGGCCGACAAGGTCATCGCCAAGTACGCCTAGGGCGTACTCTGTCATCGCTAAGTACGCCTAAGGCGTGCCGGTCCGTTTCTCGTCCATCCCATTGATCTGATCTTACGGAGGCTCTCATGGCCAAGGAAAAGTTCG
>NZ_BPRB01000229.1 GCF_022179685.1 Methylobacterium trifolii | reverse complement strand
CGCGCGGTAGGAGGCTCCCGGCAGGTGGAGCGGTAACGGAGGCTGGTGAACAACCAAGACGGATGCCCGAAGGCTCGTCATGATTCGCCCAGTTCCGAACGCACGGTGGATCCGGTCGGCACGCACCTGGATCGTGCTCGGCGTCCTGGCGCCGGTCGGCATGCTCGTCGTGTCCGGGCTGATGCTGCTCGACCTGCGCAAGGACGCCTACGACAAGGCGGACCAGACCTCCCGCAACCTGCTCCAGGTGATCGAGCGCGACATCGACCGCAACTTCGAGATCTTCGACCTCTCTCTCAAAGCCATCGTCGACAATCTGAAGGCGCCGGGCGTCGCCTCGGCCACGCCTGAGCTGCAGCAACTCATCCTGTTCGACCGGGCCGCCACCGCGCAGGACATGGGTATCATGTTCGTCCTAGACGAGCGCGGCGAAGTCGTCATCGACGAGGGGGCGCTGCCGCCCCGGAAGGGCAACTACGCCGACCGCGAGTACTTTCGCGTCCACAAGGCGAGGCCCGACCTCGGCCTCTACATCGGCCGGCCCCTGGTCTCGCGCCTCACCGGCGAGCGGATGCTGCCGTTCAGCCGCCGCATCAGCAAGGCGGACGGCAGCTTCGGCGGCGTCGCCTACGGAAGCCTCAAGCTGACCTACTTCAGCCGGCTGTTCGACCGGCTGGGCCTCGGGCAGGACGGCGCCATAAACCTCTACCTGCGCGACGGCACCCGCATCATGCGGCAGCCCTTCCGCGAGGCGGACATCGGCGCGAACATTGCCAACACGCTCAACTTCGAACGCTTCGTCAGCGCCCGCAGCGGAAGCTTCATCGGCACCTCCGTCCGAGACAAGGTCGAACGGCACTACGCCTTCACCCAGGTCGGCGACCTGCCACTGATCCTGAACGTCGCCCTCTCGACCCGCGAGATCGAAGCCGAATGGCGCGAGAAGGCTCTCGTCATCGGCGCGATCGTCCTTGCCCTATGTGGGTTGACGATCGCCCTGTCGCTCCTGTTCGGGCGCGAACTCCGCCGGCGCGGCGCGCTGGAGGTGGAGCTGTCGCGCCTGTCGCTTACCGACGCTCTGACGGGCCTCGCTAACCGCCGCCGCTTCGAAGAGACCGTCGAACGAGCCTGGCAGGACAGGCGGCGCGGCGCGGACGCACTCTCGCTCCTCATCGTCGATGCCGACCACTTCAAGCGCTACAACGACCGCTACGGGCATGCCGTCGGCGACGAGGTGCTGAAGGGGCTGGCCCGTTCCATCGCAACGAGCGTGCATCGTCCGATCGATCTGGTGGCACGGGTGGGTGGTGAGGAGTTCGCCCTCCTGCTCCCCGACACGGATCAGGAAGGCGCCCTCCGGGTTGCGGGCAAGGTTCATGATGCCCTCAGATCCCTGGCCGTAACCTCCGCCGGCATCGAGGCCGGCACCATCACGGTCAGCATCGGCCTCGCCGTCAGCGCCGGCTCGGACGACGGCGATCCGGAATCCCTGTATCGGCGGGCCGATGCGGCACTCTATGCGGCGAAGGCGGCCGGCCGAAACCAGACTAAGTGTGCTCTTGCGTTGGAGGAACATTTGAGCGAGCGCATGCTTCGCTTGGTCCGGGGGTAATTCGAGAGCGTGTGTCAGTGTTAGACATATTAGCGAACTCACGCTTCAAATAGACGAGGCGCTCCGTTCACTATGAACTCTCTTCGTTTGTCAGCCAGAATTTTGGCATAGGTCTTCTCGATCATCCGAACGCTCGTCCCACAGTTCTCGGCGAGGACGGTAAGTGGCATTCCAGCCTCAATGGATCGCGATATGTAGGAGTGACGTAGGGCGTAAAACGTACCCTCAGGATCAAGTCCAGCTAGCGCGATGGCGCGTTCCATCGGCCGCTGTTGATCACTTGGCTTCCAAGGTTGGCCATGCGTGCGTGCCAATAGGGGCTCACTTTTTCCACGTATGCCGACGAGGCGCGCAAAGAAGGAAACGGCCTCCGGTTGTAGGATGACGGCACGGGGACCGGTCTTGCCGCTCGGTACGTTCAGGGTCTCGCGATCGTGGTCAAAGTGGCGAACTTCACAAACGCAAAGCTCCCCATACCGCGCTCCGGTCAGAAAGCCGGCCGTGAGCAAATCGCGGAAGGCGGTATCGTTTGTGGCCGTAAGCAAGCGGAGCACCTCGGCGACCGTGAAGTGCACCTCGCGCGCTCGGGCGACACCCTGGAAAGGTCGGACGAGCCGCCATGCGCTATCATCGGAGATCCGGTTGGCAGGGTCGCCGACGGCGTGATTGAGTAGCGCCTTGACGATACTGAGCACGCGATTAGCCGTGTCTTGGCTGCGCCGCCGCCGCTCGGCATCGCCATCCTTCTGCACGAGCCCGTCACGCCACGCCTCCAACTGGCGGCGGGTTAGATCCTCGATCCGCATCGTGCCGAACCGAGGCAAGAACAAGCGCCTCAAGCGTAGCCGGGCATCGTACGCGGTACGATTGTTGCGAGCCTCCAGGCCGGACAAGTAGGCGTCAGCGGCGAGCTCGACAGTGAGTGGCGTTCCACGCTTTGGACTGCCCTCTCCATCACCCTGCGCTACGGCCTTCGCCCGCTCCTGCGCCTGCCAGAATGTCAGAACGGTGTTGCCGTCGCTGTCGGACAGGTCGTCCGCCGTCGCAATGCGCTTTGTCCAGGTCCCGCTTTGGCCATCGGCCACACGCACGACCCAAGTGCCGGCGGTCGCGGTCCGACGATAGCCCAGTGAGACACCAGGGACGACCCGCACGAAGGTCGGCTTCCGAGCAACCGGCAGCTTGAGCCGACTAGTGCGGGTCTCCAGCTTGGGGGCACGCGCGCTGCGGGGCATGGTGTCCAGTTTGTGTCCTGCCGACGTGCGTGGTTTGTGCCATACTCAGCTGGACAAGCCAAGCGAAGAAAATCAAATACGCTATTTGAACCAATGCGATAGCTGGATGTCCCTGGACCGCCTTGGACGATCAGCTTTGCCCTCTCACGGCGAAAACAGGGGTTCGATTCCCCTTGGGAGCGCCAGCAGCATCAAGCACTTAGCGTGCTTTTGGACTTCGTCTCACACAGCTGTCTCACATAGCCGACGAATTTCTCGTTGTTGAGCGGGCGGGCGTTTTCATGTGCGTCCCGCTTCAACAATCCTCGTCTTTGGCGAGAGCTTCGGGTTGGACCTCGCTAGTGGGTGCGCGATGTCAGCGTCCCGGATCAATGCCAACACCGAGGTGAGCGACCGCTCAAAGCGGCCGCAGTGCGCGCCGTGATCTTACAGGCGCGCGCAGACCATCGGTGCTCGGTCCGCAGGCTCAGCCCGAGCCTAAGAAAGAGACGCATGTAGCGGTACTCTTGTCGTCTTGGCCGATGGGAGCCCTGAAAGTGCGGTCTACGCGTGCATCGCAGGCCGCGCGAGATTGGCCCGCGCACCTCCTCGAAATCCCACACTATTCCAGGCAAGGCTTGACCCAGCTTTGCCAGCTGGCTATCTTGTGAACCAATCGGTTGATTTATGATCTAACTGGAGATCGGCCGAGGGAGGGAGCGATGGTCAACGCACTGGGCAAGGCCCTCAGAAATCTGAGGATGGACCGCGGTTGGCTGTTGAAGGACATGGCGGACGGTGTCGCCGTGTCGTCGTCGTTCCTCAGCGCGATCGAGACGGGCAAGAAGGCTGTCCCGGACGACCTCATCGACCGAATCGTCGACTGGGGCCGGTTGAGCCGCGAGGAGGAGCGCGCTCTGGAACGCGCCTTCGCCCAATCGGTCCAGGAAGTCCGCATCCGCCTGCCCAACTCCTTGTCGGCGGACGACCGCGAGGCGGCCGCAGTGCTCGCGCGGAGCTTCGGATCGCTCCCGAGCGAAGATCTCGCCGCGATCCGCGCGATTATCGATCGGAGAAAGGCATGAGCGACGCTGTTTACATGGCACCGCCGATGTCGCGGGCGAACATCGAAGCCGGCACGATGGCGATGCGCCGTCTTCTCGGTCTGACTGAACCCTTCTTGGATGTCGCTCGGCTTCTGGAATACGCCCTCGGAGGCATAGCACCAGGCTTCGAGTTCGAAGTCCTCGACGCGGACATCATGGGCGTCCGGCATGGGCAGATGGATCCGGGGAAACGGACCGTCGCTCTGCGTCTGGATGTCTACGAGGGCTTGATCGCGAACCGTGGGCGCGACCGCTTCACCGCATGCCACGAGATTGGCCACGCGGTGCTGCACGGAGGCAGGCTCAACCGCCTCGCTCCGGGCTTGAAGCCAGCCCCGTACCGCGACCCGGAATGGCAGGCAAATACGTTCGCGGGAGCTTTGCTGATGCCGGCGCACATGATGGCGGACGTCGGCTCAATCGCGGACGCCGCAGAGGAGTTCGGCGTCACCGAGGATGCGGCTGAAGTGCGCGCCCGCGTCCTCAAGCTGGAGATTTCATGACCTTTGATGAGACGGCTAGGTCCGGGTTGTGACCCCGGACCTAGCTGAAAGCCCGCAGAACGTTTGGACGCTGCGCGGGACTGCACTTGGTCGACGCCTCTTAAGTGAGGAAATCCTCGTGTTCGTCAAGCGGCGTCCTCCACTGAAGGAGGAGCCGAGATGGCTACCTGTGACGTTGCCCTCGTTCGCCAGGGCGGAGTGAATTTCGCGATCGTGTGCGTGGCGGACCACGTGATTAACAGCACTTCATCCAGCGAGCAGATGGTGAGAGCGTGGACTTACGAGTTGGGTGTGCCGGTCGCCCTGATGGGCGCACGGCAGCACAACACTTACGGCCGCCGCGACATCGTCGACTGGCTGTCTAACGTGCACCCGGGGCGTTTGCCCTGGCGCCGTGCCACCCTGTCCTGATGTGGAGGTAGCGATCATGGCACCTCCCCTCAAGCCTGGGCAGACGGCCCCCCGTTCAGGCCAGTACGAGCAAGTCGGACCTCGTGGCGGCAGCACCGGCGAAGAGCGCACGGTCGTCCGCGGCGAGCCGATGCCGCCGACCCCTAAGCCCGGCATGGGCTACCGCTTGGTCGACCCCTCGAAGAACGGAGCTGGTCGCAAGTAGGCGGCCCCAACGTAGGCACCCCGTCCGGTTCAAACGGACGGGGTGTACAAGTCTTCCTTATTTGTGCCTTTTATGGAGTTTTGGTTGTGTCGATAGAGATGGTCTACCTAATTGCATGTCTCGCGATCACGATGGGCGCGTACTATGCCGCATACTTGTTCGCGCGGAAGGATGAACTGACCTACGCTATCTGCTTCTTCCTAGTGGCATCTGGATCGTTCTATGGGGCGGCTTCTGTGATCAGAGACCCGACCCCCGCGAAGCCACGAGCCGAGATGACGAATCCTATAGTGCCGTCGCAGCCCGACCCGAAGTGATCAAATGTCCATCGTTTTATCTGCCACGAATTAGATCACTTACGCCGTCGCAACCGGGAGCTCCCCGACCTGCGTCGTGTAGCGCGGCGAGCGCATCTCGAACTTCGTCGACCACGCCCGCCTTTCGACCAATCCGGCCCGCGCCGGCACCACGGCGCCCCGGCCCCAGCGCGCGTTGCAGGCGTCGATCGCAGTCATCAGCGGGCCCGAGCGCTCGCGATCGAGCTGGTCGATCAGCGCCCGTGGGCTGGCCTCCAGCGGGACGAGGTCGACCGTGACCACGCCGGCCTTGCTGTAGCGCCAGGGCTGCGCGCCCTGTTCGCGCCAAGTCCTGGCGATGCCCAGCCGGGCCGCCTTGATCAGCGTGAGGGTGTCGTTCGTGTGCTCGGGCAGGCGCACCGTCGTCGAGACCGAACGCTGCGGCCTATCCCGGTCATGCTCGCTCGTATGGTAGAAGACCGTGACGTGAGCGGTGCCCAGGCCCTCGCGTCGCAGCTTCTCGCCGAGCCGCGTGGCATGGGTGGCCACCGCCTGCTCCAGCGTGGCGCGGTCCTCGACTCGGGCGGCGAACGACCGGGTCACGGCGCAGCCCTTCCGGCGGGCCGGCAACAGGTCCAGCGGCAGGCAGGCCAGCCCGCGCAGTTCGTGGATGATGCGCTCGCCCACCACGCTCAGGCTCTTGCGCACCGGCCGGGGATCGAGGTCGCGCAGGTCCGCCACGCTGTCGACGCCCATGGCCTCGAGCTTTGCCAGCGAGGCCCGGCCGATCCCCCAGACATCGCCGACGTGGACGTGGCAGAGCCAGTGATCGTAGGCCACCGGGTCGGTGAGGTCGCAGACGCCGCCGAGTTCCGGGATCGTCTTGGCGACGTGGTTGGCGAGCTTGGCCAGCGTCTTGGTCGGGCCGATGCCGACGCAGGTCGGGATGCCGGTCCAGGCTCGCACCGTGGCCCGCAGATCCAGCGCCAGGGCCATCCGGTCGCGCTCGCGCACGTCCGAGAGGTCGAGGAAACTCTCGTCGATCGAGTAGATCTCCACGTCCGGCGCGAAGGTCCGGTAGACCGCGTTCATGCGGGCGCTCATGTCGCCGTAGAGGGTGTAGTTCGACGAGAACACGCGCACGCCCTGGGCCCGGCACAGGTCGCGGATCTTGAAGTACGGCTCGCCCATGCGGATGCCGAGCGCCTTGGCCTCGGCCGTGCGGGCGATGGCGTTGCCGTCGTTGTTGGACAGGACGATCACCGGCACGCCGGCGAGCTTCGGATCGAACACGCGCTCGCAGGAGCAGTAGAAGCTGTTGCCGTCGATGAGCGCGATCGCGCGGCTCATCGGCCGAGCGCCGCGTGCGCCACGTGCCAGTGGATCGTGAAGCGAACCACGCCCCAGATCGCAGCCTCGCCGAACTCTTCGAGGGCGAAGGCCGGCAGGTCAGAATTTTCGAAGGCTAGCCGCGCGACGTTGCCCTCGACCAGCATCCGCTTGATCGACATCTGCCCGTCGATCGCCACGACGACGACGCTGTCATGGCCTGCCGTTAGGCTGCGATCGACCGCGGCCAAGTCCCGGTCGAAGATGCCCGCGCCCTGCATGCTCTTGCCGCGGATCTGCCAGAGGAAGGTCGCCGGCGGGTTCGGGACGAGCCAGCGCGGCAGTTCGAGCGCGCCTTCCACGAAGTCGTCGGCCGGCGAGGGGAAGCCGGCGCAGAGCGCCTGCCCCATCACCGGGATGCGGACTGTGGACGAATCATCTGCCCGCAGCACCTCGACCCGAAAAAGGTCCACCCGCTTCCCTCCGCCGTGATAGAACGAACAAGGAACAAACAGGCGCACAGATCCGGGTCAAGCTTGCCCTCCGAGCCTGTGGAAACAGTGGATGGCGGCCGATCAGGGCTTGGTGAAAGGGAGAGCGACCATGGGTATGACGACGACGCATCTCGTCCAGACGTTCGTGCTGAAACGGAAGCGTCTCGGGCCGGGGGAGCGCATCCTGGTGCCCAACTCGACCGCGCCTTGAAGCGAGCCGAGGCTATGGCCAGCCGCATGCCAGGCACCGCGGCGCTGAAGATCGTAGCCGACGACGAGACCGGGGAACTTGAGAGCGCGACGATCCTCGGGC
>NZ_BPRB01000228.1 GCF_022179685.1 Methylobacterium trifolii | reverse complement strand
CCCACATTTAATGAGGGTGATAATGTGGGTGGCAAAGGTTCGGCGGACCCGACGATGGGCGGCAAAGGACGGCATCCCGAAAAAGCGCTGACGAGCGTGCAGGTGCGGTCCCTCAAGACCCCCGGCCGGTACGCCGATGGCAATGGTCTCTATCTGGTGATTGAGCCCTCGGGTTCGAAGCGCTGGCTTCTGCGAACTGTCGTTCAGAGCCGTCGCCGAGATATCGGTTTGGGAGGTATCAGCCTCGTTCCGCTCGCCGAGGCGCGCGAAAAAGCGCTGGCTTTCCGCAAGCTGGCCCGCGACGGCGGTGATCCTCTAGCCGAGCGGCGCAAGGCGAAGGCAACGATCCCAACCTTCGCCGAGGCAGTCGAGCAGGTTCACGAGGAGCACAAAGCTTCCTGGGCGAACCCGAAACATGCAGCGCAGTGGATCAACACGCTCAACACCTACGCCATTCCGCACTTCGGCACCCGGCGCGTCGATCAAATCGAGACGCCCGACGTCCTGCGGGCGCTGGCTCCGATCTGGTTGACGAAGCCGGAGACGGCGCGCCGGGTGAGGCAACGTATCGGTACTGTCTTCAACTGGGCCAAGGCGGCGGGGCATCGTTCCGGTGAGAATCCGATCGAAGGAGTGGCGAAGGGCCTGCCGAAACAGACCGATGAGGTCGAGCACCACGCCGCGTTGCCCTATGTCGAGGTCCCAACCTTCGTCGCCCGGCTCCAGGCTGCTGACCGGGGTGAAGTGACCAAGCTTGCCTTCGAGTTCCTTATCCTGACCGCGCTGCGCACGAGCGAGGTGCTAGGCGCACGCTGGGACGAGATCGATTCGGCTGAGGCGATATGGACCGTTCCGGCGAAACGTATGAAGATGAAGCGCGTCCATCGGGTGCCGCTCAGCCCGCGCGCACTTGCAGTTCTGGAACGTGCGAAGCTGTTGACCGGCGACAGCACGTTCGTTTTTCCTGGTCAGAAGGCAGGTAAGCCACTCTCAAATATGGCCTTCGATATGACGTTGCGGCGGATGTCGGTCGAGGTGACGGCGCACGGCTTTCGCTCTTCGTTCCGCGATTGGGCGGCCGAGACCACGAGCTATCCGAACGAGGTTGCCGAGATGGCGTTGGCACACGTCGTGGCGAACCGGGTCGAGGCGGCGTATCGGCGCGGCGACCTGCTAGACAAGCGGCGCGGGCTGATGGTCGATTGGGCTGCATTCTGTTCGGCTCAAGCATAGCTACCGCGATCGGATGAGAAGCAAGGCGGCGAGGCACAAACCTTGACATCCGGCCAGTCACGCCGAGGACAATCGACGCGCCACTCTCCGGAAGATCGCGTCACAATCCTCGATCGATTCGAAGCGCGCTATGCGACCGGGTTGCCGATGGATGAGGCGGCTGAGGGACTCGGCGCTTCGCTCGCCTCGATCAAGCGTTGGCGGCAAGGCAGGAGCCCACTCAAGGGACGGATCATTCCGACGCTTGCTCAGATGTCTAGCATCGATGCTGCCATCGCGCGGCTGGCGGATGACACGAACCGAAATCGTAACTCGTTTTTGGAAGCTTTGTTCAAGCTCGTGTCTTGGTTGCGCTGGCCTACCAAGCCGCACGATCACCCAGCCGCCATCATGGTCTGCGTGGTGACGTACCTGCATCATAAAAACAACGTCGATAATATTGAGCAGCTTGATAGAGCAGATCGAGAACTTCTTCTACGCCACGTTCGCCTCGATACTCTGAGGCGCGTTTGTTCGGATGATCTATTTTCCTTGCCGTCATTTTTGCAATGGAAGCATGACGGACAGCCCCATACTGATCTCGATTGGATCGCTCTGGTCGTGTGGTTCCTCCTTGCTTACGAGCCGCGCACAGAGCGCGCACGCGACGCTGTAAGCTTAGCTAAGGCATATTTTGCGACCCAGAACGATGTCTTCCCCCACACTTGGCCACTCTCTTTGCGCACCTTCAAGTCGTATTGGTCACTGTATGGTGCAGCTGCCCCTTTCCATTATGTAGAGCGCTTCCATCTTGGAGCAGAGTTCACGCTCGATCCCGGCACGGCGCACTTCGGCGAGAGCGTCAATGACTTGATCAATCAACCTGGCGAAATACGCCAATATCTTGCGCGGGCTCGCTGGGCCGTAGAGATGCTGACGAAGCGGTTGGATTTACGGACGTTGAGCGCAATTCGTTTCCCAGCCTTTCCCGCTTCACTCACGCCCGAACGGATCGACATACCTGCGCTCCCGTCCGGGTCAGCAAAGGTCATGAAAACATACAGCAGCCGATAAAACACAACTATATCAGCAACTTACATCATGTGAGCTGAGGCCGTAGTCCTCGGCGAGGCTGTATCCTGTCACCTTCTCCCTTGTCCCACGCGAGCCAACATCGCTTGGGGAAAAGGAGAAGATAATGACCAGCAACATCAATGTTAGACAGACGAGCCCGACACCGGATGGATTGCCCGCTGCGGGCTTTGTACGCCTGAACGGGATTATTGCGCCGGGCGGTCCCCTACCGATCAGCCGCTCCTCCTGGTGGGCTGGCGTATCAGCGCGTCGCTACCCTCAGCCGGTGAAGCTCGGCCCGCGCATCACTGCATGGCGCTGCGAGGACATCCGCGCCCTCATGCAGCGGGGAGACGCATGATGACCAAGCAGCACATTCGACCGAAGGTCGTCCTCGATCCTTCGCAGCGGTTGCCCCGTCCTTCAGGTCCGGTGAGCATCGACATTGAGGGAGCTAAAGCCCGGCGACGCACTCAGATCGCTTCGGTGGGGCGGACCCCCGTCGGACCGGCGACCGCCCCCTCGAATACACCGGAGACTTCAAAGGCTAGAGGGCTGAAGCGTCCCGGTGAGCTTGAGCGAGTGTTCGAGCAGATCACGGAGGGCTTCCGGCAGGCCGATCTCACCCACCGCGCCGCCATCGACCAACAGGTCATGGAGTGCTTCCGTGTCGCCAACTTCCTCAAACAAAACTGGCGGGGCGGCGAACGCCTCCTTGGGGGCGAGTGGCTGAAGTTCTGGGGCAAGAACGGGCGCAACGGCGATGCGGCGCTTAAGTTCGTGTTCAAGCAGGTGCACACCGACGCGAAGAAGGCCAGCTTCTACTACCGGGCGACGCGCAAGCTGTTCGAGG
>NZ_BPRB01000227.1 GCF_022179685.1 Methylobacterium trifolii | reverse complement strand
CGCACGGGAGAGGGGGCCGGGCCGCGCTTCGAGCGACCTCATCGGTTCCGCTGCGCAGGTGTGTGAATTCGGCAGCCCGCACACGGGGGAGGGTTCTCGTCGCGCTGTTGATCGCCCTCGCCCCATTGCAGGCCGCTGCGCAGGCACAGCCACGCCCTGCGCCGGAACGCCCGGCCGAGCGCGCGCCGGAGGGCAAGAAACTCCCGGCCGACGCCACCACCCAGCACGCCGTCACCCTGCCGGACGGCCAAAAACTCGACTTCACCGCCACCGCCGGCAGCCTGCCGCTGGTGGACGAATCGGGCAAGCTCCAGGCCGAGATCGCCTTCGTCGCCTATACCCGTCCGGCGCAGGCCGGGATCGAGCGGTCCGTCACCTTCGCCATCAACGGCGGCCCCGGCGCATCCTCCGCCTACCTCAACATCGGCGCGATCGGCCCCTGGCGTCTGCCCGCGGACGGGGGCAGCATCAGCCCCTCGCGCCCTACCGCCCTGGTGCCGAACGACGGCACCTGGCTCGACTTCACCGACCTCGTCTTCATCGATCCCATCGGCACCGGCTACAGCCGCGCGGCGGACGGGGAGCCCAAGAAGTACTGGAGCGTCGATGCCGACGCCTCGGTGCTGGCCTCGGCCATCGCCCGCTACCTGCGCGTCAACGACCGGATGGCAGCGCCGAAATTCTACGTCGGCGAGAGCTACGGCGGGTTTCGCGGGCCGCTGATCGCGGGCAAGCTCCAAGAGGAGATCGGGATCGGCCTGTCCGGGCTGGTGCTGCTCTCCCCGGTGCTCGACTTCGCCTGGCTGCAGCAACCGCGCACCAACCCGTGGGGCTTCGTCCTGCGCCTGCCCTCCTACGCGGCCGCTGCCCTGGAGCGCGGCGACACGGTGCCGACGCGCGACCTCCTGGCCGACACCGAAGCCTACGCCACCGGCCCCTACCTCGCCGACCTGCTGAAAGGCCCGGCCGACGCCGAGGCCGTCGCCCGGCTGACCGAGCGCGTCGCGGCGCTGACCGGCCTCGACCCGGCCTTCGTGAAGGCGCAAGCCGGCCGCCTCTCGTCCAGCAGCGTCCAGCGCGAGATCGACCGGGCGGGCGGGCGCGTGGCGAGCGCCTACGACACGGCCGTGACGGGCTGGGACCCGGACCCGAACGCACCCCATTCCGGCTTCGAGGACCCGCTGCTCACCGCGATCCAGGCCCCGCTCACCAGCGCGATGATCGACCTCTACGCCCGGCAGCTGAACTGGCGCGTGCCGAACCTGCGCTACGAACTCCTCAACGGCGCGGTCAACCGCGGCTGGACCTGGGGCTCGGGCCGCTCGGCGCCGGAATCCCTCGGGGCGTTGCGCGGCGCCCTGTCGCTGGACGGCAACCTGCGTGTGCTGGTGACCCACGGCTTCACCGACCTGGTGACGCCCTACTTCGCCTCGAAGCTGCTGATCGACCAGATGCCGGCCTACGGGAGCGACAGGCGGCTGACGCTGTCCGTCTATCCCGGCGGCCACATGTTTTATTCGCGCGCCGATTCCCGCGCCGCCTTCAAGCGGGACGTGGCGCGGATGTACGCCGCCGCCCTGAAGGCGCGCGAGGCCGGTCCGTCCCGTCCCGCGATGCCGGCGGCCGAGCGCCTCAAGGACACGCCGTGACCCGACGCCTCACCGCCCTCCTGCTGACGACGAGCCTGCTCGCCGGCTGCACCAGCGCCGAGCGCACGCCGCCGCCGACCCCTTCCGAGATCGCCCCGGTGCCGCCGAGGCCGCCCGCGCCGCCGCCGCGCTTCACCGGCCCGGTGCTCGCGCCGGACGGCACCTGTACCGGGCCGGTGCCGGGCAGTGCCGCGGCCATCGAGCCCGGCATCAGTGAGTGCGACCTCGTGCGCCTTAAGGGCAAGCCGCCGACCGACGTGCTGGTGGGGGAAGGCCGCTCCGGGCGCGAGGTGCAGGTGCTCTACACCGAGCCCGGCGCGAAGGAGCTGTACTTCTTCGTCGACAACCGCCTCGACCGCATCGTGAAATAACGATGCGTCGGCCGCTCAGCGCTGCACCCGCCAGACCTTGAGCACGCCGGGGAGCGCCACCGGCTCGAGCCAGGGCGTCGATACCGTGCCCTGCGCCAGCCGCGTCGCGAAGGCGGTCTCGGCCTGGAGGTCGGCGCCCGGTCGCGCCGGGCAGGCGACGAGGTAACCGACGCCCAGCGCCGCGACGTGCCGGCGCAGGTCCGCCTCGGTGCCGCCCAGGCCCTCGATCGCCGCGGTGAGGCCGGTGATGGCGCGGTGATAGGGAGCCGCCACGACGGCGTGCGGCGTGCGCAGCAGGATCGACGGCCCGAGGAAGATCGGCGCCAGCACCGTGCCCGGCGGTAGGGCGGCCAGGGGCGCCACCGCCTCGTCCGACTGGCAGATCACCGCGCCCTGCACGTCCTGCGCGGTCCCCGCTTCCGCTTGCAGCAGGGTGGCGAGGTAGGCGGGCGCCATCCAGACCGAGCCGACGAGCCCAGCCGCGAGCAGGCCGGTGCCCGCCCGGCGCGCCGACGCGGCCTCCCGGTCGGCGGCGAAGCTCAGCGCCCGGTCGATCACGGGGCCGGCGACCAGGGGAATCAGGCCCGAGGCCACGTAGATGCCACGGAACTGGAACCAGCCGACGATCAGGCCCGGCCAGAGGAACAGGGCCGCGACGCCGAAGGCGCGCCGCTGCGGGGCCGGCCCGCGAAAGACCCCCCAGGATGCGGCGGCGGCGGCCAGCGCCAGCACCGGATAGAAGACCAGCACCTCCCACTGCCCCCTGGCCACGAACTTGGGCACCGAGGACATCTCGTTCACGGTGAGCAGCCAGTAGTCCCGCACCAGGGCGGGCATGCCGGGGAACGGGCCGCCGAGGCAGGCCGGGAACAGGGCGGCGAACCCGCCGACCAGCCCGGCGCCGATGAGGGCCACGAGCCCGGCGCGGCCGACGGGGGAGGGGAGGGAGCGGTCGGTCGCCGCGCAGGCCAGGGCCGCGAAAAGCCCCCCTCCGGCGAGCCAGAGCCAGGGCGGCGAGAGGGCGTCGCAGGCGGTCGTGCCCCACAGGGACGGTGCCGTCTGTGCGGCGAACAGCAGGGGGGCGGCGAGCCCGAGCCCGAGCCCGAACCCGAGGAAGCCCGGCAGCGCGGTCCGTCCGCGAAAAATCCAGTCGGCCACGAGGAACAGGGCGCCGAGCGCCACGTAGGGCAACCCCTCCAGGCCGACCGCGAGCGACAGGGCGGCGAGCCCGCCCGCCAGCATGCCGGCCCACAGGTCGCCGCGGATCAGGCAGAAGGCGAGACCCAGGATCGTGATGAGCTGGACGTTGTGGTGGTCGACCCGCCCCGCCCGGAACTGGACCGTCAGGCCGAAGGTCTGTGTCGCCGCGAGCACCGCCAGGATCGCCGCGCGTTTGGAGAAGAGACTCCGCGTTCCGCGATACAGCACCAGGGCGTAGAGCCCGAGCAGCAGCGGCGGCCAGAACGCGGCCGTGAGCCCTTCCGCGAGGCGCTGGCCCACGAGGGGGCGCAGGAGCAGGATCAGGCCGGCCAGCGGGGCGTCGACGAGGCGGGACCAGTGGCTCGCCACGACCCCCGGCGGCAGGAAGCGGTGCTGCACGGAATCGAACCAGCCCTGGCCGGCCACCAAGTCGCGGACTTCGACGAGGCGCATGGCGTCGTCCGTGTCCGGCACGCGCAGGTGGTCGATCGTCTGCCAGATCTCGGCCGGCGCGTTCAGCGTCACGACCGAGAGGGCGACCAGCAGCCAGAGGAAGGTGTCGGGGGCGATCCGCGCCGAGGACGCGGCCGGTAGGGACTGGGCCGGAATCGACATCTCACCGCTCCGATCCCGGGCACCTTGCGAGGATGTCCGAAGGTCTCGGGTCCGGTGTCGCATTTCGGGCCTTAACGGCCGGTCAAGGCCGGGCATATCCGCGCCCCGGATTAACCAATTCTCATCCCGGACACCGTAGCTTCGGCCCCGTTCCGGAGCGTGTCCGCATGTCCCAGCCAGCCCTGCGAAGCGGGCAAGTCGCCGTCGTCGGCATCGGCGCCCTCGTATCCCTGGCAAGCTGGCTCTCGGTCCGGCCCTGGGACACGGCCGGGTGGATGATCGGCGCGCCGTTCGGGCGCGACTTCGTCAACTTCTGGATGGCGCCGCGCCTGGTGATGGCCGGGAACGGCGCCTATCTCACCGATCTGCCGGCCTACCAGGGCGCGATTCGGACGCTCTTCGGCCTGTCGCTCGATCCGGCCCTGGTCTTCGTCTATCCGCCGCACGCGCTGCTGTTCCTGGCGCCCTTCGCGCTGCTGCCGTTCCTGCCGGCGGTCTGCGCCTGGACCGCCCTGAACCTCGCGGCCCTGACGGGGGCCCTGCGCGCCTGCGACACCGGGCGCAGCCTCCCGCGCGGCCTCCTCACGCTCCTCGTCTGCCTGTCGCCGCCTGCCGTGGCCATGATCGTCTACGGGCATTTCGGCGGCCTGATCGCACTCGCCGCCACCCTCGCGGTCGTGGAGGGCCAACGCCGCCCGTGGCTCGCGGGCTTCTGCCTCGCCTGCCTCACGGTGAAGCCGCAATTGGCCTGCGTGCTGGGCCTGATCCTGCTCTGCGGCGGCTACTGGCGCTGCCTGTTCGCATCCGGGGTCTTCACCGTCGCCCTCGTCGGCCTCTCGGTCGCGGCCTTCGGCGTCGAGCCCTGGCAGCGCTTCGTCACGGTGACGATGCCGATGCAGAGCGCCTTCGTGACCGCCTTCGACGCCCGCTGGATACAGACCTCGATCTCGGTCTACTTCTCGGCCCGGTTCTGGGACCTGCCGGCCGCCCTCGCCTGGACGATCCAGGGTAGCGTCGCGGCCGTCGCCTTCGCCGGCGCGGTGACGGCCCTGCGGCGCGGCCGACCGGACCCGACTCGCCTCCTCGTCATCCTCCTCGCGGCCATCGTGATCCTGCCCTATGCCAGCCATTACGAGCTGGCGGTGGTCGCCCCCGTGCTGACCCTCGTGGTCCTCGACCGGGCCGTCGAGCCGGCGCCGCCGCCGCTCCTCGTGCTGGCCTGGATCACGATTCCCCTGGCGCGCATCCTCTACGTGTTCGACCTGCCCATCCTGTCGTTCGTCGTCGCGGGCGGCCTGTTCGCCTTGAGCCGGCGTCTCCTGGCGGACGGGTGGCTGGCGCCCGCGCCCATGGACCGGCCGGCGCGGGCTTGAGGGCGGCGGAGCACACGCAATTCGGGCATGGGCCGCGCGCCGGCACCGCCCACAGGCGACGGGACGGCAGCGGATGGCACGTGTTCTGGTAACCGGAGGCTCCGGCTTCCTCGGGTCGCTCCTCGTCGGGCAACTGGTGCTGGACGGCCACGAGGTCACGAGCGTCGACCTCCTGCCCAATGCGATCCGGGACCCGCGCCTGCGGGCGGTGGTCGGCGACATCCGGGACCGGGCGCTCCTCGATTCGCTGCTGGCGGGCACGGGCCACGAGGCGGTGTTCCACTGCGCCGCGCTGCTGGCGCACGGCGCGCTCTCGCCCCGCGAGATGTGGTCGTCCAACGTCGAGGGCACGCGCACCCTTGCCTCGGCCGTGGCGGCGGCCGGCATCCCCAGCCTCGTCTACGTCTCCAGCAACTGCCTGTGGGGCCACGGCTTCGATCGGCCGGTGCGCGAGGACGACACGCCTGCCCCGTGCGAACTCTACGGCGCCAGCAAGTGGGAGGGAGAGAAGATCCTGGCCGGCCACGCGGGCGATTTCGCCGCGACGATCATCCGCTGCCCCACCATCATGGATGAGGGGCGGCTCGGCCTGCTCGCCATCCTGTTCGAGTTCATCGGCGAGGGAAGGCGCGTCTGGGTCGTCGGCGACGGCTCCCACCGCTACCAGTTCATCTACGCCCGCGACCTGATCGCGGCGATGCTGCTGGCGTGGCGCCGGGGCACGGGGGGCGTGTTCGGCATTGGCTCGGACGATGTCGACACCATGCGCGACACCTTCGCCCACGTCATCGCGCGGGCCGGCAGCGGCTCGCGGATCGGCTGCCTGCCGAAGGGGCCGGCCGTGCTGGCGATGAAGGCCGCCCACGCCCTGCGGGTGTCGCCGCTCGGCCCCTACCATTACCGCATGATCGCGGCCGACTTCGTGTTCGACACCACCCGGATCAAGGCGGAGCTGGGCTGGCGCCCCACGCTGACGAACAGCGAGATGCTGCTGCGCGCCTACCGCTACTATGCCGCCAACCGGGCCGAGATCGCCGCCCGGCGCGACGTGTCGGCCCATCGCCGCTCCGCCGACATGGGCGTGATCCGCATCCTCAAATGGATGTCCTGACGGGTCCAGTATTCACCCTCGCGGCTGCCGAGGAAGCGGTTCCTTAACCTTCCCGGTGTCACTGTCACCCCCGCGAGCGGGCCCGGCGCGGGTCCTCGCCGTCCTGCCGGAGCCGCCGATGAGCCACCACACCGAGACGCTCGTCATCGGCGCAGGACCGGCGGGTCTGACCGCCGCCTACCTGCTGTCCAAGCACGGCCGCGACGTCACGGTGCTGGAGCGCGACCCCGCCCAGGTCGGCGGCATCTCGCGCACCGTCTCGCACAACGGCTACCTGTTCGACATCGGCGGCCACCGCTTCTTCTCGAAGTCGAAGGCCGTGGTCCAACTCTGGGACGAGATCCTGCCCAACGACTTCATCGAGCGGCCGCGCCTGTCGCGGATCTATTACAAGGGCAAGTACTACGCCTATCCGCTCAAGGCCTTCGAGGCCCTGCGCAACCTCGGCATCCTCACCAGCACCTTGTGCGTCGCCTCCTACCTGCTCGCCCGCGCCAAGCCGATCGAGACCCCGAAGAGCTTCCACGAGTGGGTGCGCAACCAGTTCGGCGAGCGCCTGTTCTCGATCTTCTTCAAGACCTACACCGAGAAGGTCTGGGGCATGTCCTGCGACGCGATCTCGGCCGATTGGGCGGCCCAGCGCATCAAGGGCCTCGACCTCGGCGCCGCGATCCGCGACGCCCTCAAGCGCTCCCTGGGCCTGCGGGCCAAGCAGAAGCCCGGCGAGCCGGTGATCAAGACGCTGATCGAGTCCTTCCGCTATCCCCGCCGCGGCCCCGGCATGATGTGGGAGGCGGCCGCCGAGAAGACCGCCGCCCAGGGCGGCCGCGTGCTCCTCGACCGGGGCGTCGACGGCCTGAGCTTCGAGCCCGCCACCGGCATCTGGACGGTCTCGGCCACCCGCGGCGACGGCACCCGCGAGACCTACACCGCCCGCCACCTGATCTCCTCGGCCCCGGTGCGCGAACTGGTCGACGCGATCAAGCCGCGCCCCTTGAGCACCTTCAACGCCCGCTCACTGCAATACCGCGACTTCGTGACGGTCGCCCTGATCGCCAAGTCGCAGAAGGACTTCCCCGACAACTGGATCTACATCCACGACCCGTCCGTGCAGGTCGGCCGGGTGCAGAACTTCCGCTCCTGGTCGCCGGAGATGATCCCGGACGAGGACCACACCTGTCTCGGGCTGGAATATTTCTGCTTCGAGGGCGACGGCCTCTGGACCGCCTCGGACGAAGACCTCGTCGCCTTGGCCAAGCGCGAGATCGGCCAGATCGGCCTGATCGATCCGCGGGAGGTGGTCGATGCCTGCGTCGTGCGCCAGCCCAAGGCCTATCCGGTCTACGACGAGACCTATGCCGACAACGTCGCCAGCGTGCGGCGCGAGCTGGAGCACGACTTCCCGACGCTCCACCTCGTCGGTCGCAACGGCATGCACAAGTACAACAACCAGGACCACGCGATGATGACGGCGATGCTGACCGTCGAGAACATCATCGCGGGCCACCGCCGCCACGACGTCTGGCGGGTCAACGAGGACGCCGAGTACACGGAGGCGGGCGTCTCCGGCGCCCAGGACGCGCTGGCGAGCGAGCGCCTGGTGCCCCGCAAGGTCGCGTAAGGGACAGGACAGGCGCGGGCGGGCGTCACCGCGCCGCCTTGCCGGCTGCCGCCGAACGCCTACGATTCCCGGCAACGCCCGACGACGGGGCGAATCCGGGAAGGAAGTCCATGCGCTCCGCGATCCTCGCCGCACTTCTCGCCGGCGCCGCCACCGGCGCCCTCGCTCAAGGTGCCCCTCCGGCCGAGACCAAGGCCAAGGTGGACGACCTGGAAAAGCTCCAGGCGTTCAAGAGCACGAACACGGCGCCCGCCGCCGAGGTGCCGCAGACCGGCCGCCGCGCCGACGCGATCCGCAAGACGCTCGCCAAGATCAAGCTGCCCGAGGGCTTCAAGATCGACCTCTACGCCGTGGTGCCCGACGCCCGCTCGATCGCGGTCGGCCCCAACGCGGGCGTGCTGTTCGTCGGCACCCGCAAGAGCAAGGTCTTCACCGTCACCGACCGGGACAAGGACCGGGTGGCCGACGAGGTGCGGCCCTTCGCGCCGGGGATCGAGTTCAAGATCCCCAACGGCGTCTGCTTCTCGAAGGACGGGGTGCTGACGGTCGTGGAGCAGAACCGGGTGCTGTCGTTCCCGGCGGCCGAGTTCTTCTACGAGGCGCCGGACGTGGCCGCCGCCCTCGTGGTGAAGCAGGGCGACCTGATCCCCGCCTCCGAGGAGAGCTTCAACCACACCGCCCGCGTCTGCCGCGTCGGGCCGGACGGCAAGACCTACATCGCGCTCGGCCAGCCCTACAACGTGCCGGCCCCGGAGAAGCTCGACCTCTACGCCAAGCACGGCATCGGCGGCATCGTCCGCATGGATGCGGACGGCAAGAACCGTGAGGTCTTCGCCACCGGCATCCGCAACTCGGTCGGCATCGACTTCGCCCCGGACAAGACCCTCTGGTTCACCGACAACCAGGTCGACGGCATGGGCGACGACAAGCCGCCGGGCGAGTTGAACCGGGCCACCAAGGCCGGCGAGAACTTCGGCTTCCCCTGGTACGGCGGCGGGCAGGTCCGCACGGTCGAGTACAAGGACCAGACCCCGCCGGCCGGCGTGGTCGCGCCGGTGGCCGAATTGCCGCCCCACGCGGCCGACCTCGGCCTGACCTTCTACAACGGCAAGCAGTTCCCCAAGAGCTATCGCGGCGGCATCTTCATCGCCGAGCACGGCTCCTGGAACCGCAGCGAGCCGGTGGGCGCGCGGATCATGTTCGCGCCGGCCGGCGCGGACGGCAAGGTCGGGCAGCCCGCGCCCTTCGCCGAGGGCTGGCTCACCGGCGACGGCGAGTACCTGGGCCGGCTGGTGGACGTGGCCGTGCTCCTCGACGGCTCGCTCCTCGTCTCCGACGACACCGCGGGGGCGATCTACCGCATCTCCTACGAGGGCGATGCGAAGTAGGCGGCACGACCCGGGCGGCGCCGGAGCGCGCCGCCTTCCTGCTCGATCCCCGCGCCCGGTGGGTGGGGGCCGGCGCCCGAACGGAAGAATCCGGAGAGCCGCATGATCCGCCTGTCCGTTCTCGCCCTGCTGCTCGCCCTCGCGCCGGCCTGCGCCCAGGCCGGCGACGCCGGTGCGGGGCGCAAGCGTGCCTCCGCCTGCCAAGCCTGCCACGGCATGGACGGGCTCTCGAAGCTGCCCGAGGCGCCGAACCTTGCGGGCCAGGTCGAGATCTACCTCGTCAAGGCGCTCGGCGAATACCGTGACGGCACCCGGAAGAACGAGGTGATGAATGTCGTGGCAAAGGACCTGTCGGATACCGACATCGCCAACCTGGCGGCCTATTACGGCGGCCTGCAGATCGAGGTCCTGCCGCCGGGCTGAGACCGGCCTCAGAGCGCGATCCCGAACCGCTCGCGAAAACCTGCGCGGCCCGCCTCCGTCACCGTGACGGCGCGGCTGTCGCGGCTGCGGGCGATCCAGCCAAGGTCCTCGCAGCGGGTGCAGAGGGCGGCCCCCAGGATGCCGGCCAGATGCGGGCGCCGCTCGCTCCAGTCGAGGCAGGGCCGGCAGAACAGGCGCCGGCCCGTCCTCACCGGCTCCTGCGCGATGCCGAACTCCGCGAGCAGGGAGTGGCCGGCCGGCGTCACCTCGCCGGCCTCCTCCGTGAGCTGGATCGCGCCGCGCGCGACGAGGGCGTCGGCGAGCGACACCGCGAGCCGCCCGGCGAGGTGGTCGTAGCAGGTGCGGGCCTCCCGCAGCGCCGGGTCGATCCGCGGCGTGACGCGCCGGGCCGGGGCGGGCGCGCCGGCAAAGACCAGGATGCCCTCCAGCATCCGCGCCACCTCCGGCGAGGCGAGGCGGAAGTAGCGGTGCCGGCCCTGGCGGGCGAGGCCGAGCAGGCGCCCGTCCACGAGCTTGGCGAGATGCCCGCTCGCGGTCGCGGGGGCGATGCCGGCGGTGAAGGCCAGTTCGGTCGCTGTGAGCGCGCGGCCGTCCAGCAGGGCGGCCAGCATGTTGGCCCGTCCCGGGTCCGCGATGAGTGCGGCGACCTCCGCCATGCCGATGCCTGAACGCATGATGGGCGCAATCTAGCCCCGGATCGTCCCCCGATCACGCACGAACGCTTCGGCCGCGACCGAAGCGTTCCGGGATGACTCCGCCGGCCGGCCTCGCCATCCTTCCGCCCATGACGGCCCCGGCCGAGGACCGGCGGCATGACGCGACACGGGAGGAATCCGGCATGATCACCTGCTGCATCCGCTACACCCTCGATCCGCACCGCATCGACGCGTTCGAGGATTACGCGACGGCCTGGCTCTCGATCATCCCCCGCTGCGGCGGCGACCTGATCGGCTACTTCCTGCCGAAGGAGGGCAACAACACCGTGGCGCTGGCCCTGATCGGGTTCGAGAGCCTGGCCGCCTACGAGACCTACCGCGCACGCCTCGCCGACGATGCGCAGGCGCGGGCGAATTTTGCGATGGCGCAGGCGTCCCGCTGCATCCTGATCGAGGAGCGCACGTTCCTGCGCCGGGCCGCCGCCTGAAGGAGGATGACGATGTTCACGGTGATCTTCGAGGTCGAACCCGGTGAGGGCCGCAAGGACGCCTACCTGGCGCTCGCCGCCGAGATGAAGCCGGTGCTCGAATCGATCGACGGCTTCGTCGACAACGAGCGCTTCGCCAGCCGGGGCCGGGCGGGTCGCATCCTGTCCCTGTCCACGTGGCGGGACGAGAAGTCGGTGATCCGCTGGCGCACCGAGGCGCGCCACCACCTCACCCAGGAGAAGGGCCGCTTCGGGATTTTTTCGGATTATCACCTGCGCGTCGGCGAGGTGACGGCGGACACCCGCCCGCCCCAAGGCCTGTCCATTCGCGAGCAGCGCTTCGACGCCACCGAGACCGGCCGCGCCAAGGCCTGCACGATTACGGAACTCGAGCCCGACGACGCCGCCGCGCTGCCGGACGGGGTGGGCGGGGTGCTCCACGCGGTGGGGCTCGATCCGGCCGCGCCCGGACTCGTCGGGCACGACGTGTTCGCGAGCATCTACCGGCCCGGCAAGCTCCTCGTCCTCGGCTCCTGGGCCGGGCCGGAGGCGGCCGGCGCCTTCGGCCCGATCCCGCCCGCTGCCACAGGGATGCGCCACCGCGCCGTCCGGGTGATCCGCGACTACGGCATGTTCGACCGCCGCGAGAGCCCGCAATACTACCCCGACGTGGTCCGCTGACCGCGCCGGCGCTTCCTAAAACCAACCCGGAGACCGGCCATGCCGGACATTGCCGGACCGGGTGAGGGACATCGGAGCGCACGCGACGTTCGGCCTGATCAGCAGAGCCAAGATCGGAACCTTATATCGATCAGTCCGCGGGCCGACGTTTCGAGATGAGCAAAATATAGCCTCATCTCGGCAAACCGGCTAAATTTCCCCCATATTTCCAATTCCGGGGCGCGGCTCGAAACTTTCGCGTCCGGCTTCCGTAGGATTCGTCTTGAGGCGCGCGCGCCGAACCATCGGGAGCCTCTCATGCGGATCTGTCTTGGCGCCATGGCCTTCGCCGCCCTGGTCGCTCCCTGTTCGGCGCAGGACGGTGCGCGGCTACCGTCCGTGACGCCCGAACAGCGGGAATCCGTGGGCGAGAAGCGGGCGGAGGAGACCCGGGAACTGTTTAGGCGCGCGAAGCTCCGGCAAGGGCAGATCGACCGGAAGAACAACGCCCTGTGGACGCGGTGGATCTTCGCGGTCTGCGTTCAGTGCAGCATCACGCCGAAGAACGTCCGGATCGTCTACACCAATCCGATCCGTGTGCTGGCCGGCATCCCGGCGGCCATGGACGACGCGCGCCGGCTCCGGCGTGGGCAGTCGATCTGAGCCACGTCCCGTTCGGTCGTGGACGATCCGTCCGACCGGATGTACGCTTCCGGTCCCGCGCGATGCGAGGTCCGCCGGTCGGATCGCCGCGCCGACGGTCCTGTCTCTCGCTGGAGGCTCCGATGCACGCTTCGACCGTATCCGACGCGACGGCCGGGCTACGGCAGGACGTCCGACCCGCCCTGTGGCCCCCGACGGCCCGTGCCGTCCTGGCAGGCGGCACAGTGCTGGCGCTCGCCGCCGCGGGACTCGTCGTGCTGCGCGCGCCCGAGGTCGCCAGCGATCCGGATCTCGCGCGGGTGATTCGCTGCGTGGCCATGATCAAGGGCGGCTTCGCGCTCGCCGCCCTGGCGGCCTGCCTTTGGCGGCTCGGGCGCCCCGTATCCGGATGGCGGCACCTCGCCTACGTGGCCGGGCCTCCGCTGATGGCCGGCGGCGCGGTCGTGCTGTGGTCGCTGCACGGGCTCGCGGCGGCGCTCGGCCTGCATCTCGGCCTGTTTTCCGTCGTGGCCGCCGCTTTGACCGATGCGGATTTCATCCCCGCCCTGCGCGGCCGCCGGCTCTAATACCAAGCCTCGGTGAGGATGCCTCATCGTGGCTTGGCCCCCGCGACTGCGCGGCGGCGGCCGTCCACCGGACCTCATAGGTTCTTGCCTATGAGGCTTGGTATAAGTCTTTGATTTGACGCGCCCCCTTACGCCGAGCCGGTGCTCACTTCGGCGGGGAGCGCTCTAGCGGCGCTTGAGGGCGCGCCTGGCGGTCTCGCGCGCCCGGTGCTCGAAGTGGGCGAGGCGGATGCGCCGGTCGAGGGAGAGGGCCCCGGCACCGGGGGGGAGGGCGACGACCTCCGCGATGGTCTCGCGCTCGCGGTAGAGGCCCTCCAGCACGGAACCCGCCAGCGTCGCCGAATCGAGCCGGTCGGCGAAGGCGGTCTCATGGCAGGCGCGCACGATCTCGGCCTCCAGCAGCAGGCCGGGGGCATGGGTGCGCAAGCCCTCGTCGAAGGCGGTCTTCAAGAGCGTGGCGGTGCCATTGCCGGTGAGCGCCAAGCTGATCGCGACGGGCCGCCCGTCCAGGGTCAGGGCGTCGGCGCGCGCACCCACCGGGCCGTCCGTCTCGGCAAATAGCGCGCGGGCGAGGGCTACTGTCTGCGGGCGGCAGGCCATGGCGCTGCCGGCCTCACCCTTCCAGCCCGCCCGTTCGAGGTCGAGGAAGGCCTCGACCAGGGCCGTCAGGCGCGGGCCGCCGGCGGCCGTCTCGAAACCGAGCACACCGCCTTCGGCCAGCCGGCGCGCCCGCCGCCGCAGGTCCTTCAGGCGCGAACGGTGGGGATGGCCGGAAAGGAATGCCTCGTAACTCTCGCGGCGGTCGAGCACCGGCCGGGCGAAATCCGCGACCGTTGCGTGCTGCCAGCCTGCCGCGCGCATCGCCGCAAGCATGCCGGCGCCAGCCGGGCTCTCGACGGGGAGCAGCGGCCAGCGCCAGGCCCCGCTGCCCGAGGCGGCTCCGAGCCCGGCGACGAGGGCGTCGAGCGTGCCGGCAAGGTCCGGGCCGTCCGCCACGAGGGGCGCGGTCGCCGTGACGAAGGGCGAGAGGAAGGGGCGGGCGACGTGGGCGCCGAGGCCGCTGAGGTCGCGCCGCGACCGGAACGGCAGCAGGGCGTCGAGGCGCGCCCCGTCCCGGACGACGACGAAGGCGAGGTCGTCGGGCAGCAGGCCGGCGGCCCGGTGCGCGCCGAGCACGTGCCGTCCGTAATGCGGATGCGGCGCCCGTGCGCGCGAGAACAGGTCGTCCCAGGCGCCCGGATCGATCTGCGAGAACCCGCAGATCCCGGTCCGCGGGTCGGCGTTGCGGCGGGCGGCGATCATCGGGCCGCTCCCGCCAGCCCCGACCAGACCGGGGTCGACAAGCCGTGCACGGCGCCGGCCGCCACCGCCAGGACGAGGGCGCGCAGCACGGTGGCCAGCGCCATCGCGGAGGCCGCGCCGGTGACGCCGAAGGGCGGGATCAGGGCGAAGCACAGGCCGGCGGCCACCGCCAGCATCGCGAGCGTGATGCCCGCGCAGAGGCGCTCGCCGCCGAGCATGGTCAGCAGGTCCTCGCTCGGGCCGAACAGGCTCGCCGCGACGCTGCCGGCGGCGAGGATGGCGAGGATCGGCACGCTCGCGCCGAAATCCGGGCCGAACATCGCCAGCAGCAGCGGGCTCGCCGCGATCACGCCGAGGGCGACGAGGGCGGTGGCGCCCGCGGTGGCGAGCCCCATGCGCCGGACCAGCAGGATCAGGGCCTGCCGGTCGTCGATGGCGTGGGCCGCGCTGTAGCGCTGTGCGGTGGCGGCGGTGGCCGCGAAATGCACGAAGACCACGAATTGCTGGATGCGCGTGGCCGCGAAGTAGAGGCCCACGGCCGAGGGCGGCATCAGAAAGCTCAGGACCACCACGTCGACGAAGGTGAAGCCGGCATTGGCGAGGTCGATGGCCGCGATCGGCAGGCTGGTGCCGAGCCAGTGCCGCCAGCGGTAGCGGCGCGGGCCGGCGGGGATCGTCCGCCGCAGGCGCAGGATCAGGAGGACTGCCTGGAGGGTGATGGCGAGGCCTGCCGCCACCAGCATGCAGCCCATGGCGACGCCGGCCTTGGCGGGCGCGCCGGCCAGAACGGACAGCAGCATGGCCGCCATCATCACGATCTGGCGCAGCAGGTAGGGCGGGGCGATGGCGAGCACGGCCCAGTCCTGGCTGCGGGCGACGCCTTCCAGGTAGTCCTGGAGGGCGAAGAGCGGCAGCACGCAGGCCGCGATCAGCAGGGGCGCCTGATAGGGCTGCGAGACCAGGTTCGGCCAGAGCGTCAGCAGGGCGGCGCCCGCGAGGGCCACGACGAGCGCCGCGCCGCCGGTGACGAGGGCGCCGGCCATGAGGTAGCCGCGGGCGTGGTCGAGGTCGCCGCGGGCCTGGTCGACGGGCAGGAACCGGCAGGCGCCCTGCGACAGGCCCAGCGTCACGGAATGGCCGAGCATCGCCGTCCAGACCCAGACGGTGGCGAAGATGCCGTATTCCTCCCAGCCCATCAGCCGGGCGGCCAGGACCTGCGCGCCGTAGGCGAAGGCGGCCGAGGCGATGCGGATGGAAAAGACCGTCAGCGCGGACCGCGCCGGTCCGCTCCGGAGCGACCGGAGCCGTCCGAGCGTCGTCCCGAAGGATGCCCCCGCTGCCATGCCCGTGTCCCGACCGATCGATCGGCTCCCGCCCCGGAGCCCGGCCCCGAGACTTAAAGGGCCGCCGTTGCGGGGGCGTTAACGGCGCCTCACCGGTCGGCGGGCCTGGTCACGGGAGCAGGTGTGGCCTTGCCGGGCACCGTGCCGGTGGCGTCGGGCTGGAGCAGGGACAAGGTGATCGCACGGGTGACGTGCTCGGCGAGGCAGCGCAGGCCGAGTTCGTTGAGGCGGAACTGGCGCCCGAGCATGTGCCCTTCGCCCTTGTCGGTGCGGCCCGCGAGGTAGCGCAGGGCCTCGTAGCGCAGGACGAGGGGGACCTGCTCGCGCGCGGCGACCTCCCGGACGCTGCGCACGATGCTGCTGTAATAGGCGTCGTCGGCGAGACTCGCGGTATAGAGGGGATCGACGAGGACCACGTCGATGTCGTGCGACTTGATCCACTTCACGGTCTCGTCGAGGGCGTCGGCGAAGGCGTCCACGTCGACGCGGGCCAGGGCGTCGTGGGTGCCGACCTGCCAGATCACGAGGTCCGGCTCGACCTCGGCCACCATGCCGCGCAGGCGCTCGGCCGCCCCGCCCGCGACCTCGCCCTGGAGGCCGCGGGCCTCCATCACCACGTCCACGTCCGGCAACGAGCGCTCCAGGGCGTTCTCCAGCTTGACCGGATAGGTCGCCGACGCCCCCAGCGCCGAGGTGCCGCCGATCGCCAGAACCCGCACCGGGCGCTTGTCCTTGAGCGCGGCCTTCACCGCCGCCAGCTTGGCCAGGGTGTAGAGCTGGGAGCCTGGAACCCGGCATTCGGGCGAGAGGCTGGCGTCGCCCGCCTCCGGCGGACTGCCGCCGGGGAGCGTCGGCGGCGAGACGATCGTGGGGGAGACGGCCTGCCGGCTCGCCTGCGGTTCCTCGGCCGCGGCCGTCCCTCCGCACAGGAGGGCGGCGGCGAGGAGCACCCGGGTGGCGGGATGCCGGGACATCAGGCCCGTTGTCCGGGCTTGCGGGAACGCCATTCGACGAACCATGCGGTGAAGCCCAGGCCGAATACGCCCGAGCCGACGACGATCACGTCGACGAGTAGTCCGCCTCCCGTCCAGAAACGCAAGAGCTGGCCGGCGAGGCTCATGACGGAACCCATCGAGAATACAGCGAGCGAGTTTCGGCCGAGGCGCGCGAGATAGCGGACGACCGGTCCGATCCGCGGCGCGATCATGGGATAGACCGGTCCGAACGCGAGCAGCACCCCGAGGAAGTGCACCAGCCGCGCGGGGGTGAGGTAGGACTTCTCGAAGGTGAACAGCAGGCGGGGCTCCGGCACCGCGAGGGGATCGGGCCTGATCTCGAGGACCGAGAGCACCACGCCGACGACGACGATGACGACGCCTGCGGGAAACAGCCGGCGCGACCAGCGCCGCAGGGTGTCCGATTCCCGGTTCCAGTCGTGGAGCACGAAGCCGAGCACCAGCAGGAGCTGCCAGCAGAACGGGTCGAAGAACCAGTCTCCCTGCCCGGGCCAGGACGGCAGGTTCCACTCCTCGATCAGGCTGAGGAGGTAGATGCTGGCCGAGAGCAGCATTGCCATGGTCCGGCTGTCGCGGGCGAGCAGCACGAAGAGCGGTGCCGCCCCGAGCAGGACGACGTAGAGCGGCAGGATGTTGAAGAAGCCGAGCTGGTGGGACAGCAGCGCCACGCCGACGATGGACTGGATCGGGTCGGCGAAGAACGTGCCGGCGTTGTGCCATTCGAGGATGAGCGGGTTGTCGAGCACCAGTGCCGTGCCCGCGATCATCGCCAGCGCCAGCACCATCACGGTAAGCTGCGCCCGGTAGACCTCGATGGTGCGCGAGAACAGGCGCAGCACGGTCTTCAGCCGCGGCTCGGGGACACCGTCGCGCCCGCGGGTGGCGATGCCGATCGACCAGCCGGCCAGGAACACGAACAGCTCGGCCGCGTCCGAGATGCCGTACTGGGAATAGGTGTAGCGCTCGAAGGTGTTGCCCGGCACGTGGTTGACGAAGATCGTCACGAGGGCGAGCCCGCGCCAGAAATCGATCGCGTTCGGTTCCCGCATCGCGGTGGCGGCTCCGGAGTTCTGCTGAAGACCGCGTGCGTGGTCGGGCGGGGTGCGGCGGGCCCTGATACGGCGCGCGGGCCCGATCTGCAAAGATGGACGAAGGCGGGCGGCCACGAATCACGGTGTGGGTCCGCCGTCCGGGCGAACCGCCGCCACGCTTGCGCGTTAGGCCGCTTCGAAGGAGATTTTTCGATGCCGATGTCGCACCTGCTCACCGCCCTGTCCCTCCTGGTCCTGACGGTGCTCGGCGCGCCGTCCGCGGCCCGCGCCCAGGCTCAGACCGGGACCGGCGGCGGCCCGGCATCGACCGTCACCGCGCCCAACACCTCGACCGTGGGCCGCACCAAGCCGCCGGGCGCGGCCGCCGGAGCCGAGACACCGGGCGACCGGCGCGAGCGCACGCCGGAAGAGAAGCAGAACGACAAGATCCAGAAGGGCATCTGCATCGGCTGCGGCGCGAAGTAGGCGCCGGTCACCGCCGCGGCTTCATTACCAGCCAGGGCGTCGCGCCCGAGCGCCATTCCCACATCGCCAGCAGCCGGTCGAGATGGGTGGTCTGCTCGAACCAGTCCGGCAGGGCAGGGGGCGTCAACTGCTCGTCGACGCGCCGGACGTGGTGGGTGGCCCGAAAACGCTCGGCGATGGTCTCGCACAGGCCCGGCTTGAAGATGTCGTGGCATTCCACGAGCACGCTCATGCCGGCGAGGGCAGAATAGAGGTCCGGCCGCAGCAAGGCGTCCTCCCCGCCCTCGATGTCCATGACGACGAGCGTGCGCCCGCCGGCATGGAGCGCGAAATCCGCGCCTTGGAACTCGCCCCCGGTCTCGATCCGGTCGGCCACGCCGTTGAGGGCCGCCAGTTCGCGCACCGCGTCCTGCGCGATCGGGTTGGTGTCGTGGGCGAGGACGCGCGTCGTGGTGGTGCGGCGCGCGAGCCCCACGGCGTAGTAGCCCTCCGCCGAACCGATATCGATGATCGTATCGAAGGCCGAGTCCGTCACCTCCATCAGGAAGGGATGGAGGGGCGCCTCGTAGCAGCCCAGCAATTTGGGCGCGAGGCAGCCTTCCGCCGACCGGTTCAGGAACACCATTCCGGCGAAGGGGCCGTTCTGCACCGTGAGCCCGTGGCGGGCGATGATCTGGTTGTCGATCAGCTTGGAGCGCCAGATCGCCAGGGCGCGCAGGCACTGGTTCAGCCCGGCCGGCGAATCGAGCGCCCCGTCCTGGATCGCCTTGCGCAGATGCTTGGCGGCGAGTTCGTGAAGGTCCATCCGGTCCGGTACTCGACGGTGACGGCGCGTCGAAGGGGAGGTGCGACGGACGCCCGGGGGCGACAGTGTCCGCTCGGTGCTTGCAGGATACAAGAGGCCGATCCTCCGGCGGACGTGCATCGGACGAGGTGGGGTTGTGAGGGCCGGCGCTTCGTGAGATGCCGCGCCCGATGACCACGCCCGATCGCCCAGGCGACGCATCCGCGCGGACCCGGCCGGCCGAACCGGAGGCGCCGGGCCTCGGGCTCGCGATCCTGTTCTGGTTCTACAAGGCGCCCGAGATCTGCGAGGACCGCCTGCGGCAGTTGCGGGCCCTCAACCCGGGCACGGCGATCTACGGGCTCTACGGCGGTCCGCCCGGCGAGGCCGCCGGGATGGGCGAGCGTCTCGGGCCCCTGCTCGACGACCTTTACCTCTTCGCGCAGGCACGAGACGACGCCTGGAAATGGCGCCACGGCGACCAGCTCGTCGCCGCCTGGCACCGCGACCGCGGCCGGCACCTGCCCTGGGACACGGTTGTGCTGGTCCAGTGGGACATGCTGCTGCTCAAGCCCGTGGCAGAGCTGTTCGCGATGCTGCGTCCGGGCGAGGCCCTGTTCTCGGGGTTCCGTCCGGCCGAGGAGGTCGCCGGGTGGTGGGGCTGGCTCGACCCGGCCCGGCCCGGCCGGGCGGGCGACCTCGACGCCTTCCGGCACTATCTTCTCGGATCGCACGGCTACGACGGGCCGCTCTGGTGCTGCCTGTTCGTCGTCGTGTGCCTGCCGCGCGGCTTCCTCGACCGCTATCTCGCCGCGGGCCACCCCGAGGCCGGCTTCCTCGAATACAAGCTGCCGACGCTTGCCAAGGTCTTCGGCACGCCGGTCTGCACGGACCACCCGTTCGTGCCGTGGTGGGCTGCCGACCCCGCGACCAGGGACGCCCCGGCCGGTCGGCGCCTGCTCAACGCGGTCGGTGACGACGTGCCCGCCGAGGTCGTGCGGGCCGAGAGCGCGGCCGGGCGCGCCCACGTGTTCCACCCGTTCCGTCGGGTATTCGCCGCCGGACCATCGCCGGTCCCGGCCTGCCGCCTCTGCGGCAACGCCGCCGGCAATCGCTGCCACGCGGCACGCGAGATGATGCTCGGCCGGCGCGATCCGTTCGATTACGTCGAATGCGCCGCCTGCGGCTGCCTCCAGATCGAGACCGTCCCGGCCAACCTCGGCGAATATTACGGGGCCGACTACTACAGCTTCGGCGACCTCGACGGCGAGTTCGCCGATCCCGCCCGGCGGCGGCAATACGCGGAGGCGGTGCGCGGCCTCCTGACGCTGCCAGAGGCAGAGGCCGCCGCCATCGCCCACGCGGACATGCGCCGCCCGCTCTGGTCGCTGCGCCGCCTCGACCTGGAGCGGCGCCGCCGCATCCTCGACGTCGGCTGCGGCTCGGGGCGCCTGCTCTACCAGCTTCGTCTGGCCGGCTGGACGGATGGGGTCGGCATCGATCCCTACCTCGCGGGCGACCTGCGCTACGACATCGGCCTCGACGTGCGCCGCGCATCGCTCGCCGAGGTCGAGGGCTCCTTCGACGCGATCATGATGCACCACGTCTTCGAGCACCTGCCCGACCCCGCCGACGCCCTGCGGCAGGTGGCGGCGCGGCTCGCCCCCGGCGGCCTCTGCCTGCTGCGTCTGCCCTTGGCGGATTCGCAGGCCTGGGAGACCTACGGCACGGACTGGGTCCAGCTCGACGCGCCGCGCCACCTGTTCCTGCACACCCGCAGGAGTCTCGAACGGCTGATCGCCGCCGCGGGCCTGCGGATCGTGGACGTGGTCCACGATTCCTACGATCTCCAGTTCTGGGGCAGCGAGCAGTACCGCCGCGACATTCCCCTATTCGATCCGCGCTCCTACCGCTGGGGCCAGGGCGCGCCGCTGTTTACCGCAGAGGCGATCGCGGGCTGGCGGGCCGAGGCCGAGCGCTTGAACCGGGCGGGCCGGGGCGATCAGGCCGCCTTCTACCTCGCGGCCGCGTGACCGGCCCGGCATGGATGGAGAGCCGATGACCCTGCGCCTCTTGAGCCTGCGACCTACCCACCTCGCCCTCCTGCCGCTCCTGGCATCCGCGGCATACGCGGAGGAGATCAGGCTGCACTTTCCGCTGGCCTGCGTGCCGGGACAGACCTGCTTCGTCCAGCACTACGTCGACCAGGATTCCGGGCCCGGCGCGCGGGACTACACCTGCGGCAGCCGCACCTACGACAAGCACAACGGCACGGATTTCCGCATCCGCACCGGAGCGGAGGCGAAGGAGGAACCCGGCACGGTGCTCGCCGTCGCCGCCGGACGGGTGCTGCGCGGCCGCTCCGACATGGCCGACGGGCGCGAGCGCGGCTCGGACGCCGCCGCGGTCAAGGGCCAGGAATGCGGCAACGGCCTCGTCATCGCCCATGACGACGGCTGGGAGAGCCAGTACTGCCACATGGCCCGCGCCAGCCTCAGGGTGCGCCCGGGCGACACGGTCTCTGCCGGCCAGCCGATCGGGCAGGTCGGACTGTCCGGCGAGACCGAGTTCCCGCACCTGCACCTGACCCTGCGCCACGGCGGCAAGGTCATCGACCCCTTCGCCCCGGACGCCACGGAGGGCACCTGTGATCCGGGCGCTCTGGCGCCGGCGCGCAGGACCCTGTGGAGCCCGGAGGCGCAGGCACTGCTCGCCTACCGCGCGGGCACCATCCTCAACGCGGGCTTCGCGGACGGGCCGGTGGCGATGCAGGCCGTCGAATCCGGTGCCGTGCACGCGCCCGGCCCTGACGCGGCGGCGCTCGTCGCCTATGTCAGGGTGATCGGCCTCGATGCCGGGGACGTGCAGAGCCTGACCCTGGCCGGGCCGGACGGCCGGACCCTGGCCGAGCGGGTCGAGCCGGCCCTGGAACGCTCGCGGGCGCAATCGCTCCTCTTCGCCGGTCGCAAGCGACCCCCGGAGGGGTGGCCGCCCGGGCGCTACACGGCCCGGTTCACCCTGCGCCGCGGCGCGGCCGTCGCACTGGAGCGGGACTGGACCATCGAGCCGGCACAGGCGCGCCCATGACGGGCGCGTGAATTGACTTAGCCGTGCGAAAGGGTCTGACTGATCCGCGGTGGCGGACCGCTTTTGTCTCCCGCGAGCCCCGGACGGCACGGTCCCGTCCCCCGTCCGGCACGGGCCGATCCGCCAACGCAACGACCAACCGAAACAGAGCCTGACCGTGGACGATACCCTCGAACTGCGCCAGCAGTTGGCGCGCGCGTGGCACTCCGTCCTCGACGCGGCCGTCGAGCGCGGCACCCCGACCCAGGCCGTGATCGAGACGATGGCGGCCGTCGCCCACGAGCGCTTCGCCGAGAGCTTCGGTCCGGCGGCGGCGGCGAGCTATCTCTCGCTGCTCGCCGAGCAGCTTCGCGACGCCGAGCGCTCGCAGACCGATTTCCTCGTGCGCGGCGACGACGCGCCGACCCGGCCGCCGCCGCCCGCGCCGGACGACCTGGACGCGATGATCGACCCGAACTGGCTGACGCGGGACGAACTGTTCGGTTAGCGCAGCGAGCCCGCGTCGTTCTCGCGGGCGAGACGGAGCAGGTTCTGGCCGTAGGCGGTCTTCGAGAACAACTCGCCGCGGGCGACCAGCTGCTCGCGGTCGATGAAGTTCTGGAGGTAGGCGATCTCCTCCAGGCAGGCGACCTGGAGGCCCTGCCGGTGCTGGATCGTGCGCACGAACTCGGAGGCTTCCAGCAGGCTGTCGTGGGTGCCGGTGTCGAGCCAGGCATAGCCCCGCGACATTCGCTCGACATGGAGCTGCCCGCGTTCGAGATAGGCCTCGTTGACGGAGGTGATCTCCAGCTCGCCCCGCGGCGATGGCTTCACGGCGGCGGCGATGTCGAGCACCTGGTTGTCGTAGAAGTACAGGCCGGTCACCGCCCAGGTCGATTCGGGCTCCTTGGGCTTCTCCACGAGGCGGAGCGGCCGGCCGGCCGAGTCCAGCGTGACGACGCCATAGGCCTGCGGGTTGTCGACGTGGTAGGCGAACACCGTCGCCCCCGCCTTGCGGCTGGCGGCCCGCCCCAGCAACTCGCTCATCCCGGCGCCGAAGAACAGGTTGTCGCCCAGGATCAGGGCCACGTCGTCCCCGCCCACGAATTCGCGGCCGATGATGAAGGCCTGGGCCAGGCCCTCGGGCTTGGGCTGGACCGCGTAGGAGAAGCTCAGGCCGAACTGCTCGCCGGTGCCGAACAGGCGCTTGTAGTTGTCCAGGTGCTCCGGGCTGGAGATGATCAGGATCTCGCGGATGCCGGCCAGCATCAGCACCGAGACCGGGTAGTAGATCATCGGCTTGTCGTAGACCGGCAGGAGCTGCTTGTTGATCGACAGCGTGGCCGGGTGGAGCCGCGTGCCGGAGCCCCCGGCCAGAACGATGCCCTTCATCGGTGGTCCTTCTCCATCGGGTCCGAGACCGGCCCGACGAGGCGGTCGAGGATGTCGGCGAGCGCGTCCTGCCAGGGCCGCATGGTAAGGCCGTAGGCCGCCTCCAGGCTCCGCGTGGACAGCCGGGAATTGGCCGGGCGCCGGGCCGGCGTCGGGTAGGCGCTGGTCGGAATGCCTGTGACGGGGACATTGCGCCCGCCCCGCCTCACGCTGCCGGCGACGATCGCCTGCGCGAAGCCGCACCAGGTCGTGTCACCCCCGTTGACGCAGTGGAACGTCCCGGTCGGCGCGACCTCGTCCCCGGCGAGCCGCAGGGCGATCGTGGACAGGGCGGCGGCGAGGTCGGCCGCCGAGGTCGGGCAGCCGTGCTGGTCGTCCACCACGGTGAGCGCGTCGCGCTCGGCCGCAAGCCGCAGCATCGTCTTGACGAAGTTGCCCCGGTGCGGGCTCACCACCCAGGCGGTGCGCACGATGGCGTGGCGGGGGTTGGCCGTGCGCACCGCCAGTTCGCCCGCGGCCTTGCTGGCGCCGTAGACGCTCCTGGGGTCGATCGGGTCGTCGGGCTCGTAGGCGCCCTCGCCCGAGCCGTCGAAGACATAGTCGGTCGAGACGTGCACCAGCGGGATCGCCAGACGGGCGGTCTCCGCCGCCAGGATCGCAGGCGCCAGCGCGTTGAGCCGCCATGCCTCGGCGACCTCGCCCTCCGCCTTGTCCACCGCGGTGTAGGCCGCCGTGTTGACGACGGCGGCATAGGGCCGCCCGGCAAGGACGGCGGCCACCGCGGCGGCGTCCGTGACGTCGAGCTCGGCCCGGCCCGGCGCGTGGATGCGGGTGCCGGCAGGCCAGGACACGGCCTGCAACTCTGTGCCGACCTGGCCGGCGCCACCGAGGATCAGGAGGTCCATTCAGCCGGCCTTCGTCGCGAGGCCGAGGCGCTCGCCCTTGTAGCGGCCCTCGCGGATCGGGCGCCACCAGCCCTCGTTCTCGAGATACCAGCGGATGGTGTCCTCCAGCGCTGCCTCGAAGCTCTTGGAAGGCGCCCAGCCGAGTTCGGCCTCCGCCTTGCCCGGATCGATGGCGTAGCGCCGGTCGTGGCCCGGCCGGTCGGCGACGAAGGAGATCAGTTTCTCGTGCGGCCCGTGGTCGGGCCGCAGCCGGTCGAAGGCGGCGCACAGCGCCTTGACCACGGCGAGGTTGTTGCGCACGGCCCGTCCGCCGAGGAGGTAGGTCTGGCCGATCCGGCCCCGTTCCAGCACCGCCACGAGGCCCCTGGCGTGATCCTCGACGTGAATCCAGTCGCGCTCGTTCAGGCCGTCGCCGTAGACCGGCAGAGCGCGCCCCTCCAGGGCGTTGAGGATCATCAGGGGAATGAGCTTCTCGGGGAAATGGCGCGGCCCGTAATTGTTCGAGCAGTTCGTCACCAGCACCGGCAGGCCGTAGGTCTCGTGCCAGGCCCGCGCGAGGTGGTCGGAGGCCGCCTTGGAAGCCGAGTAGGGGGAGCGCGGGTCGTAGCGGCTCTCCTCGGTGAAGTAGCCGTCGGGCGGGAGCGAGCCGTAGACCTCGTCGGTCGAGACGTGGAGGAACCGGAACGCCTCCTTATCCACCCCGGACAAGCCCTCGTAGTGGCCGCGGGCGGCGTCGAGCATCACCTGCGTGCCGATGACGTTGGTGCGCACGAAGGCGCCCGGATCGGCGATCGAGCGGTCGACGTGGCTCTCGGCGGCCAGATGCATCACCGCCTGCGGCCTGAACGCCGCGAAGGCCGCGCGCACGGCGGGCGCGTCGCAGATGTCGGCCTCGACGAGGCGGTGGCGGGGGTCGTCGGCGAGGCTCGCCAGGGAGACGGGGTTGGCGGCGTAGGTCAGGGCGTCCAGCGTCAGCACCTCGTGGCCGAGGTCGTGGACGAGATGCAGCACGAGGGCCGAGCCGATGAAGCCGCAGCCCCCGGTCACCAGAATGCGCATGTCAGGGCTCTCCTTGCTCAGCGCTCAGAACACGGTCCCGAGGTCGGACAGCCGCGGGGCGCGCTTGTCCTTGTCCGACAGGATCGCCTCCGCATCGGCGACCGGCCAGTCGATGCCGATCTCGGGGTCGTTCCAGACCAGCGCCCGGTCGTGCTCGGGGCTGTAATAGGCGTCAACCTTGTAGGCCACCATCGTGTCGGGGGTGAGCGTACAAAAGCCGTGCGCGAAGCCGTGCGGCACGTAGAGCTGCTCGCCGCCCTCGGCGTCCAGGGTCACGGCGACGTGCTGGCCGAAGGTGGGGGAGTCCCGGCGCAGGTCGACGGCCACGTCGAGGATGGCGCCCGAGAGCACCCGCACCAGCTTGGCCTGGGCCTGGGGCGCGAGCTGGAAGTGCAGGCCGCGGATCGTGCCCTTCGGCGCGGAGAAGGACTGGTTGTCCTGCAGGAAGGGCTGGACGATGCCGGCCCGCGCCAGCACGTCGGCCCGGAAGGTCTCGGAGAACCAGCCGCGGGCATCGCCGTGGCGCTTGGGCACCACGCGCTTGACGGCCGGAATCCGGGTCTCGATCACATCCATGCAACGGCCTCCGGGGTCGATCGGCCCTAGGCCTCGGCACGGCGCTGAAGAGCGGTCCGCACGTCGGGCTCGGGGCATCGGGCTGCGGCTTCCGGCCATTCGGCACGGTTGTCAAGGGAAGCGGGGCTCGTGTCCCGCCGTCGTTCCGCTCCCTCAGGCAGGAACCGCACCAACTCCGTCCACCGTCTCCGCGAGCCTTTCACGCCGTCCCCTCGGACGGCGGTTCGGGCCTCGGCGGGGCGGGCGGGAACAGGGCCGCGAGCGCCGGATGGCGGGCGGCCGGCATCCAGGCTTCGCCCTGCGGATGGACCTGCGTGGCCGGTCCGATCCGGCCGTCCCGCACCATCGCGGAGAGTTCGGCCAGCGGGTAGGGGCCCTCGACCGTCTCGCGGAAGACGAAGAACAGGGTCTGCGGCGGACGCTGCGGGGCGTCCGGTGCCGGATCGGACACGCCGAGGCGCAGCAGCGCTGCCGTCTCGAACCGGGCGGGGTCGACCGCGCGCTTGTCGAGGGCGCGCAGGGCCGGCGGATCGGTCGCGTCGCGGTTGGCCTCGGTGGGCTCCACGTCGCCGAGGCTCCCGGGAATCGGAACCGTCCAGCGCTCGATCGCTCCGAGGAACGTCTCGTAGAGCGCGTCCGGTCCGGCGGGGATCCCCGCCACGCGGCTGGCCGGGTCGAGGGCGGCGCGGCGCCAGCGATCGGCCAGGGCCAGGGCGACCCCGTGAGCGATGCCGCCGATTCGGGCCTCCGCGTCGTAGTTCACCGTCTCCCGCCGCGGCGCGTAGGCGCGCTTGCCCGTCCAGGCGAACAGGGCCGCCATCGCCAGCGCCTGCACGGGCGAGAGCGCGGCTTCGGCGCGGGCGATGTGGGCCTCGACCGCGTAGCGCTGGGCCGGATCGAACAGCTTGCGCCGCAGGGTGCGCTCCGAGCCGATGCTGCGCCAGTCGCCGGGCTCGAACTCGAAGCGCCAGAGGCCGTCGTCGGGATCGCGCCGGAACAGGCCGAGGCAGACGCCGCGCAGGAACAGGCCGAGCGTCTCGCGCAAAGCCTCGACCTCCTCGGCGGAGGGCACGACGGGATCGGGAAAGCGCAGGTAATCCTTGTGGTTGTGCAGGGGGATGGCGTCGATGCGGTTGAGTTCCTGGGCATAGGCCGTGCGCCAGTCGCGGCGTAAGGGGCCGAGCACGTCGAGCGGCACGCCCGACAACTCGCAGTAGCAGACGATACGGCCGCGCACCCCGGATTCGAGGTAGGCGATCTCCCCCGCGCCGAGCAGCGGCGGCAGGGCCGCGCGCAGCATCGCCCCGAACTCCGCCTGGAAGGCGCGGGCGCCCTCGACCGCCAGGATGGTCTTGAACTGGTCGCCGCTCGGCTGGAAGGCGTCGAAGCGGGCGAAGATCCAGGGCAGGCAGCGCAGCAGCATCGTCTCCAGCATCTCGCGCTGGCGGGCGGGGGCGAGTTCGCGCAAAGCCGCCAGCGCCGAGGGGATGCGCGCCTGGTGGGGCCCGAGCCGGCGCCGGGCCATGCTCCGCACGGCGTTGAGGAGTTCGGCCCGGCTGTCCTCCTCCCGCATGAGGCGGAAGATCGCCTGGGACCCGCCATAGGCGCGGAACGCCTCCCGCGCCCAGGCGAGGCGCTCGCCGGCATCCACCGCGATCTCCGGCAGGCTGCCCGAGGGCAGCACCAGGAAGGTGCCGCCGGAGGGGCGCTCGATCGCGTTGCGGATCTCGGCGAGGTCTAGGCGCAGTTCGGCGCCCATCCGCTCCACGTCCGCATGGCCCTGGCGGAGTTCGCCGAGCAGCCCGTCGTAGCGGCTCTGCCCGGTCTCCTCGTCGCGCCCGATCCGGCTCCCCAGCCGGCCCGAGACCCGGCGCAGGAGGGCTGCGGCCTCCCGCGCGGCCACCGCCCGGATGCGCAGGACGGCGAAGCCCCGCAGGTCCTCGCGCGCCTGATCGAGGTAGCGCTCCGCGTCGCGCCGATGCGAGAAGATCAGGCCGGGCCGGACTTGATCGAGGCGGGTGAGCGAGGCGGAGAAGTGCTCCGACAGCATCTCGTCGGCGATGCGGGCATAGGCGTCGGACGCCGCCACGAGACGCGCCAGGGCGCCCCCGTCGGATTCGATCACCTCCTTCACCCCCTCGATCAGGGCGAGGGTGTAGTCGAGGCCGCCGCGCTCCTGGTCGTCCAGCCGCTGGTAGAGGGCGCCCCGCAGGGACGCGGCCTCCGCCTCGGAGAGCAGCGCGGTCTCCAGGCGCGCGCGCACCTCCTGCACCTCGGCCCCGCGGGGACCGTAGGTTACGCCGGAGCCGGTGCGGCCGAGGATGTCGTCGCGCAGGCGGTCGGCGACCTTGCGCAGGTTGCCGGCCCAGTCGCGGACCGAGGAGACCTCGACCTTGATCGCGTCCACCGCCTCCTCGACGCCGAGCGCCACCGATTCCTGGATCGAGCCCCCGTCCGCGCGCTGGAGCAGTACGCCGACGAGGTCGTACTCGGGGATGCCCGGGGGCACGGGCGCCAGCACCTTGGGGAACGCCTCGAAGGCGGAGAAGCGCAGCGACAGCCGGTCGGCCAGGAAGCGGTCGCGCTCCTCCACCGTGGGGATGTGGCGCTCGCCCGCGCCGCGGGCGACGCCGAAGAAGGCCTCGACCATTCCGAGGCTGGTGCGGGTCGCCGTCTCCTCGAATTCGAGGCTGCCGCGGGTGGCGAGCACCGCCTGCCCGAGGGTCGAGTAGTTGAGGGAATAGAGCGCCGTGCGGCCCCCGCCTTCGCCGGCCGGCGGCGCCCATTTGCGCATTTTGTGCTGGGTCTGGTTGACGCCGGTGGAGCGCTTGCGGGCCGAGAACTCGGAATTGCCGAAATCCTCGAACAGCACGTCGGCCATCATGTCGTAGAGGTCGCCGACGTTGCCGGTGCGCTGGTCGGCGAGGTTGTGGGTGTCGAACAGGTACACGTCCGAGAACGGCCGCTCCACGTCGCGGGAGACCGTGTCGTAGTCGCTCCAGCGGGTGACGTAGGGCGGCTGCGGGTTGCCCCGCATGGCGTATTCGAGTTCCGACAGGGTCGCGAAGCCGTTGGCGAAGACCCGCTCCTTGTTGGCGCCGACATAGCCGGAGGGCAGGGCGAGGAAGAGCTCGACGGAATCCGGGCGCTTGGGTGTCTCCAGGGACGAGATGGCGTAACCGGCGTCGATCACCGCGCCCGAGCCGGTGCCGCCGGCCACCGAGGCGACCACGACGACGCGCAGGTCGGTGGAGGTGTCGAGGCCGGCCGCGCGCAGGCGCGTCTCGTTCGACATGTTGGCGAGCACCGCGTTCGCCTTGGCCACCATCCGGCCGGTGAAGTTGCGGTACGCGTCGAAGAACAGCAGCCGGGCGATGCTGCGGATCTGCCCGGCGCCCTTCGAGGAATCGATGCGCGAGAGGTCGCGGGCGGGCAGCCATTCGTCGATATGCGGGTAGTTGCGCCGCTCGGCCTGGTAGCGGGCGAGGTTGACCGCCTTCTGCAGGGTCTCGCCCTCGCTGAAGGCGACCTTGGCGGCCATGGGATCGGTGGCGGCCGCCCGCCCGCTCTCGCGGGCATCCAGGGTGTCGGTGTCGAAGTAGAGGAAGCTCGCGGCCGGGAATTCGTCGATGGCGTTGAGCCGCGCCCCGTTCCAGTCCGCCTGGAGGATGCGGCGGCGCAGGCGCAGCAGCACCTCCATGCCCGTGCCGCCGAGCGCCACGAACACGGTGGGGCGGACCTTCAGCAGGGTCTCGGAGCCGCCTGGCCTCACGTCCGCATCCGCCATCGCCCGATCCGCTCCCGATTGCCGCCGTGGTTCAGCGCCGCCGGCCGGGCGCGCGCACGAACAGGATTGCGAAGACGATAAACAGCACGGCGCAGAGGGCGAGCGCCGCGCCGACACCGAGCCAGTACCGCCACAGGCCGCCCAGGGTCGCTGCCGTCAGCACGCCGGCCGTCAGCATCAGCGCGGAGAATAGCATCCAGCTCGCGCCGTTGGCCGCATCGAGGGCCGCCCGGCGCCCGACGAGATGGGTGCGTACCCCCTGCCGCACGAACAGGAACACCACCGCCAGAACCACGAGGAGCCCCGCGCCCAGAACGGTGTCGGTGGTGCTCGGGCTCCGGTCGAGGCCGGAGAACGGGGTGGGGTCAGTCTGTGTGCCCGCGCGGGGCGGGGCCGGTTGGCCGGGTGCGGCAGGCGCCGGGGCGGGGATGGTGAAGTCCCCCTGGGGCTGGTTCTGCGCGAGGGTGATCATCGGGGACATCCGGATGCGGGTATCACGAAGCCGGGGACGAGGGACGGCCTCACGAACCCGTCTCCGGCAGCCGGCTCGCCCCGGCGGCACCGAACAGGCCGCGGCGGACGCGCCACCGGCTCCCGTCCGGGGCCCGCAGGACCTGCGCCCGGAAGGGCTTGAGGGTCACCTGCCGTAGGAAGGAGCCGAGCATCACGGGGCTCGTCCGGGGCCGGTTGGCCGCGACCGCACTCAAGCCCAGGGCGGCCAGCAGGGCGAGGGTGCCCGCGCCCGCGCCGACCAGCGGCCAGGGGGAGAAGCCGACCTCGATCCGCACCGGCAGGGTCGTGGCCGTCTCCGACACGCGGCGGAAATCCAGGAAGATGTCGGGCAACTGGCTCTCGATCGCGCGGGCCTGCCCCTCGGCGAAGAGGGCGCCGCCGAAGATCGGTTTTATGCGCTCCAGGAAGGCCGGGTCGAGGTCGAGTCGCATGTCCCGCAGGCGGATCGCCAGGGTGCCGTCGACGGTCCGGTCGTCGGCCAGCAGGCCGGCCAAGCCGGAGGGCCGCGGGATCGGCGGCAGGGTCAGGGTCACGGTGAAGGGGGGGCTGTCGGCCTGCGGCGCGAGATCCGCGACGCGGCCCGGCGCGATCTCGGCGCGTGCGAGGCCTGCGGCCTCCGCGCCGATCTCGGCCCAGGCCAGCTCCACCCGCCCCGCGGCGATGCGCTGGGGATAGAAGCCGTTGTGCAGGCGCCCCTGGAGCCTCAGGGTCGCGCCGTCCGCGGCCCGTGCGCCCCGTACCACCAGCACGCCGTTCTCGATGCCCGCGCGCAGCCCGCCAGCGTCCAGCCCCTCGAAGCGCAGGCTCACGGGGGCGTCGAGCACCGGCTTCAGGCCGACCGGGGGGAAGCTGAACAGGGCGCGGATCGGGGTGCTCGCGAGGATCGCGTCCAGCGCCCGGCCGCCGCCCGCGCCGTAGCCGATCCCGTAGACGACGAAGCCGCCCTCGGAGAAATTCGCGCCGCGCAGGGGCATCCGCACCGGATAGGCGACGATCCGGGTGATCGCCTCGGCCCCGCGCAGGCTCGCGTAGAACCCTTGCGTGTTGCGCTGGACCTCCTGGCTGTTGCCGGGGGAATTCTTGTTGTTCGTGACCATCCAGATCACGCCCTCACGCCCGTGCAGCAGGGTGCGGATCGTGCCCAGGAGGGCCCCGTTGAAGTCGGCGTCTGCGTAGGCGCGCGTGCCCTTCTTGAACGGCAGGTCGATCGCCTCGATGGCGGCGGCGATGCGGGCGTCGTCGTAGGCGCCCTCGAACAGCACCTGCGGCGAGGCGCGCCCGGCCACCTGTCCGTCCTGGTTGAAGGCGGCCACCGCCACCGGGCCGTCGACGCCGCGCGTGGCACCCGCGAGCGCACGCACCAGCGGGCGGAAGCGGGAATCCTTGGCCGTCAGGAAGGGCTCCATCCAGCCCGAGTTCTGCACCAGGAAGACCTGCGGCACGCCCTGCGCCCGCGCCGGAGCGCAGAGCGCCGCGAGGACCAGCAGCAGGAGCGCGACTGCCGGAACCCTCATCGGGCACGCAGGGGCAGACGGTGGCAGCGCCGCTCCGCCCGGCTGTAGAGGTGGAGGGCGCCGTCCCGCAGGAACGCGGCCGCGTCGTCGATCGCGCAGATCTCCAGGCTCACCGGCAGCCGCCGCAGGCCGGCCCCGTGGGCGTGGTGCAGGACGTAGCCCGTCACGGGGCGGCGCAGGCGGCGGCCGCGGATGAAGTCGCCCAGGCCCCCGTCGAGCCGCACGGCCAGCAGCACCGCGTCGCGGGGGAGCGACAGGAGCGGCACCAGCAGGCTGCCGCCGTAGGCCCCCAGCGTCAGCGCCTCGGCCGGCTCGGCCCAGGGCGGGGAGAAGCGCTCGGACCCGCTGTAGCTCACCGTTCCGGCCGCGAGGTGCGGGCCGTTGAGGCGGTGCAGCGCGCCCGTCCGGTCCAGGGCGGCATAATGGTAGCGGCCCTCCCGCATGCCGAGCTGATGGAAGACCTCGCTGCCGTCGCGATAGGGCGCTTGCGCCAGCACCGGCTCGAAGCCCTCCGGCCAGGGCTGGAGCCTCGCCCCCTCCAGGCCGGCGGGGCAGGACAGGAAGCCGGTCGTGCCGGGCCAGACCCGGTCGCCGAGCCTGTTGGCGACGGGCCGCGCGAAGGCGGCTCCGTCGGCGGCGCCGAGCGTGTCGAGGGTCGGGTCCGCGCACGGCATCCCGCCGCGCATCGGCAGGCGGCAGAGCACGAGGCGGCCCTCCCGCAAGGCCGGCGCGACGAGTTCCCCCGGCATCCAGGCCGGTGCGCCCAGGAATCGCAGGCCCGGCGGTCCGATCTCGCTGCGGGTCAGCTCCGGTCCGAGCTGCGGCAGCGGGACGACCACCAACGCGTCGCCCGTCGCGAAGGCGAGCCCGTCGGGGGTCGCGGCGAGGGCATGGGACCAGGCCGGGAGGCCGACCGGCGGCAGGCGGCCCATCGCGATCCAGGCACGCCCGGCCGGGTCCCACCATTCGAGGGCGCCGAGGTTCTCCTGGAACAGGTACGGGGAATCGGGCCGGCCGGCGTGGAACAGGAAGGGCACGCCCTCCGTCAGCGCGATCTCCTCGGATCGGTCGGGGTCGATCTCCAACGTCTCCGGCTCGTCGGACGGGGCGCAGGGCGGGGGCAATCCCACCCCGGTCTCGGGGCAGAAGGCGAACGCAGCCGGATAGGCCCGTCCACGGGCATCGCGCCGGATGCCGAGGAAGGGAAGCCGGGCATCCTCCGCCGACAGCCGCGCGCCGGCGGTCTCGACCGAGCGCGCGCCATCCTCCGCGAAGGACCAGAGCTGGCGGGCGGACAGGTTCGTAATCGCCGGATCGGGGTCGATCGGCCAGATTCCCTCCGTTCGATCGGTTGGCGCGAGTGTCATGCAGGGGCGGTCAGGCGCCGGTTCCGGCGCGGGGTTTCGCGCCCTGAAAACGGGCGTCCGCTCCAGCCGCGGAAACACAAACGTCCACCCGCATCGTCCTCCTGTCGTATCGACGCCGATCGTTTCCGATTTCCCGTCTCATGGGAAGCGAAACGGTCTCGTCGCGGAGGCGGTCCACCGGGGATTGGCGGAATCACGGAATACCGATGATCTTGTGGGTCTGGAGCGAGAGCCGCCAGCGGGCGTCGCTCCGGCAATAGGCAACCGCGGCGCCGGTGTTCTCGGCGGCCGCCGGCCCATCCATCGGCTGGAGCCAGCGGTGGCGGAAGGCGAGGCCGGTCAGGCTCTCGGGGTCGAGGCCGGCCTGCGGGAAGACCAGCTTCAGTTCGTGCCCGCTCCTCTGCACCAGCGGGTTGCCGGCCTTGGGGCTGACGCAGACCCAATCGATGCCGGGCGGCGCCGGCAGGGTGCCGTTGGTCTCCACCGCGATCTCGAAGCCGCGCCCGTGCACGGCCTCGATCAGGGCGGCGTCGAGCTGCAGGAGCGGTTCGCCCCCGGTGAAGACCACGTAGCGGCCGTGGGCACCGCCGCCCCAGGCCGCGGCGACGGCGTCGGCCAGCGCCGGCGCGGTGGCGAATCGGCCCCCGCCCTCGCCGTCCAGGCCCACGAAGTCGGTGTCGCAGAACCGGCAGGCGGCCTCGGCCCTGTCCTCCTCGCGGCCGGACCAGAGGTTGCAGCCCGCAAAGCGGCAGAACACCGCCGCGCGCCCGGCCTGCGCCCCTTCGCCCTGCAGCGTATGGAAGATTTCCTTGACCGCGTACGCCATCGTCTCGCCTTGCCGCGCCGGGACGGCCGGGGTGCGCGTGTCGCCCGCACGCGGGCGCTTACTTCGCGCTGCACATAGGACCGGACGCGTCCGCACGCCACCACCGCGTCGTGCATGCCTAGTCCCGGGACCGCCATCCTCTTGCCACGGTGCCCGCGTTGAACGGGTCGGCTGCGCGGCGGAGGGGGCTCGCGCGGTGCAGTCACGCGCGGCCCGTCGATTGCGGTGCCGATGCAGCGTTCCACTTCGAGCCAGGCCTGATGTCGAACCCAATCGTAAGGCGCCTCACCCTCGGCCTCGCGCTCTGCGCGAGCCTCTTCGGCGCAGGTGCCGCCGGCGCCGTCACGGCGCCGATCCTGGTGGTGGAGGTGGATTCCGGAAAGGTGATCTACGGACAGGCCGCCACCGACCCATGGTTCCCGGCCTCGATCACCAAGCTGATGACCGCCTACGTCGCCCTCGACATGGTGCGCCAGGGCAAGGTCTCCCTGGACAGCCTCATCACCATCTCGGCCGGGGCCGCCTCCGAGCCGCCCTCGAAGATGGGCTTCCGGCCCGGCACGCAGCTCACCCTCGACAACGCCCTCAAGATCATCATGGTCAAGTCGGCCAACGACGTGGCCTACGCGATCGGCGAGAACCTGGGCGGCACCGTCGAGGGCTTCGCCGACATCATGAACGAGACGTCCCGGCGCATCGGCATGCACGAGAGCCGCTGGTACAACGCCAACGGCCTGCCCGATCCTCGGCAATGGACCTCGGCGCGCGACATGGCGGTGCTCGGCCGCGCCCTGATGCGCGACTTCCCCGATTCCCGCGACCTGTTCTCGATCTCGGCGATCCAGTTCGGCCGCTCGGTGATGGCCAACCACAACGGCCTGCTCGGGCGCTATGCCGGCGCGGACGGGATGAAGACCGGCTTCATCTGTTCGGGCGGCTTCAACGTGGTGGCGAGCGCCACCCGCAACGGGCGCCGGATCATCACCGTGGTCATGGGCCAGCCCAGCGCCCGCGAGCGCGACATCAAGGCCGCCGACCTGTTCGATTACGGCTTCGGCCAGTCGACGGGCTGGACCAGCCAGACCCTGGAATCCCTGGCCCCCTCCAACGCCGCCGCCCCGCCGGACATGCGCCCCTACGTCTGCGACCGGCGCAAGCCCGTGCCGATCGAGGAGGGCCCCGGCGCGATCTCCGCGGGGGGCGCCGACAACGCCGTCGCCCAGCTCATGAGCGGCAGCGCCGCGAATTCCCCCGCCGTGGCGCTGGCCGCCTTCAACAGCGCGGCCATGCGCAACCGCGTCCTGCCGCCGCGTGCCCCCCTCCAGCCCATCGCCGTCTGGATCGGCCGCAACCCGGCCGAGGGCGAGACCCTGCTGAGCGAGCAGGAGCAGGCCGAGAAGAACGCGGCCGCCACGGCCAGGACCGCCAAGCTCGAGGCTGCCAAGGCCAAGCGCGAGGCGGCCAAGGAGGCGGCCAAGCAGGCCCGGGAGGCCAAGCTCGAGAAGGGGCGGACCGACAAGGCCAACGCTCCGAAGGCGGTTGCCGCCAAGCCCGCCGCGAAACCGGCCGTGAAGGCCGCCGCCCATGGCGGCGGCGTCCCGCGCACGGCGACGGCCTACACCTCCGTCGAGGCACCGGTGATCCCCGCGGCCAAGGCCAGGCCGAAACCCGCGGTGAAGGCGTCGCACACGGACGCCAAGGCCGCGCCCAAGGCCCAGCCCGCGAAGGCCCAGCCCGCAAAGGCGCGACCCACCGCGAAGGCTGCGGAGTAGTCCGGAGCCGGGGCCCGTCCGGGGTCGAAGCCTGCAGACTCCCGTCTGCGCATCGGCTTCTGCCGAAAACCGGCTCCCATGGTTCGGGTCGATGCTGTAGGCGGGGGGCATGACCCAGGACTCGCGCCGCCCGGAGCCGATCCCGCTTACCGTGCTCACGGGCTTCCTCGGAGCCGGCAAGACCACGCTGCTCAACCGCCTGCTGCGCGATCCGGCGCTGGCCGACACCGTCGTCATCGTCAACGAGTTCGGCGAGATCGGCCTCGACCACCTGCTGATCGAGCGGGTGGACGAGGACATGATCCTGCTCGGCGCCGGCTGCCTCTGCTGCACCGTGCGCGGCGACCTGATCGCGACGCTGGAAGACCTGCTGCGCAAGCGCGACAACGGCCGCATCACGCCCTTCCGCCGCGTGGTGATCGAGACCACGGGGCTCGCCGACCCGGCGCCGATCCTGCACGCGCTGATCTACCACCCGTATCTCGTCCTGCGCTATCGGCTCCAGGGCGTGGTCACGGTGGTCGACGCGGTCAACGGGCAGGCGACCCTGGACGCGCATCCCGAGGCCCTGCGGCAGGCGGCGGTGGCCGATCGTATCGTCCTCGCCAAGGCCGACCTTACCGGCGATACGGCGCCGCTCCGGGCGCGCCTGCGCGCGCTGAACCCCTCGGCGCCGGTCGATCCGCCCGACGTTGCGGCCGAGACCCTGCTCGGCGGCTTCTTCGGCCTCGACGGCAAGGGCGCGGACGTGCGCGCCTGGCTCGGCGCCGAGGCGGCGCAGGGCGCGGAGCACGGACACCACCACCACGACGTGAACCGGCACGATGCGTCGATCCGGGCCTTCTCCCTGGTCAGCGACGTGCCGGTGCCGCGCGCCACCTTCGAGATGTTCCTGGATCTGCTGCGCTCCGGCCACGGCCCGAAGCTGCTGCGCCTCAAGGGTCTGGTGGCGCTTGCCGACGACCCGGACCGCCCGGTCGTGGTGCACGGCGTGCAGCACGTGGTGCACGCCCCCGTGACCCTGCCGGCCTGGCCCGACGCCGACCGCACCTCGCGCCTCGTCCTGATCGTGCGCGACCTCGACCCGGCCTTCGTCACCCGCCTCTGGGACGCCTTCCTCGGCCGGCCGCGCCCCGACGCGCCGGACGCGGCGGCCCTGACCGACAACCCCCTCGCCATCCCCGGGGGGTGAGCCGGCGGCACCGTCCTTGAAGCATCGATCCCGAAAGGCGCCTGCGGGGCGCCGCCTGTCCCGAAACGGGACGGATCTGCGGAAAAACGGGATCTGCGACCATGACGCGACGCTTCACGGTGATCCAGGGCGGTCTCTCCCTCTCCGCTGCGGACGAGGTCTCGACCGGGCGGCAGGATGCTGCGGTCGCGGCGGACGACTGGACGGTCGACCTGCAGCGGGCCGGCACCGTGGACGACGCGGCGGTCGCAGCGTGGCGGGCGCTGATGACGCGCAACGCGGTGGCGGACCCGCTCCAGGACCCCGACTACCTGCTGACGCTGGCCCGCCACCGGCCCGCCGGCGGCCGGATCGCCTTCGCCCTGGCCTGGAACCGGGATGCGCGCGGCGCGCAAGCCCTCCGCGGCGTGCTGCCCTTGGTGATGCCGCACCCGGTCTGGGGCCGCGCCCGCGCCCGTCCCTGGCAGCCGCACGGCCTGCCGAACGCCGCTTCGGTGATCGACGGCGAGAGGGCGGAGGCCGTGACCGATGCCGTTCGGGGACGCCTCCGGTCGCTGCGCCGGCCCCTGATCCTCGACGGCGCGGAGCCGGCAGGCGCTTCTTCGGGGGCGCGGGTTCCGACCCTGGTCGCGTCGTCGCGTCCGGTGGTGCGGGCCCGAACAATCCCCGCCGACAGCGTCGTCGGCGTCCGACCGCAGGATTACCAGTCCCCTGCCGAGATCGAGCGTATCCGCGAGCCCGCGCGGATTCGCGATGCCGTCGAAACCTTCCTGGCGCTCGATGCGCGCAGCGGCCCCCGTCCGATCGTCGCCGACCCGTCCGAGGCCGCGCTGGTGCGCGTGGTGAGCCGTCTCTTCGCCCGGCGGCAACAGATGTCGGTGGAGTTCGCGCGCCGGTCGGGCGAGGTCGTGGCCGGAACGCTCCGCCTCGGTGCCGGGCCGCATTCCGTGGCCTGGCGCCACGCGGCGCAGGGCTGAGGCTACTCGTCCTCGCCGAATCGGTTGGCGAGCAGGGCCGTGATCGCGTCGAGCGCCGCCTCTGCATCCGTGCCGACGGCGGTGACGGCGATGGACGTGCCCTGCGCGGCCCCCAAGGTCAGCAGGCCCATGATCGAGCGCCCGCCCACCGTCTCGCCCGCGCGGGTGACGGCGACGATGGCGCCGAACTTCTCCACGGTCTGGACGAACTTGGCCGAGGCGCGCGCATGCAGCCCGCGCCTGTTGATGATCGGCAGGGTCCGCAGGAGTCCACCCTCGGGCACCGGGGGATCGTCGTCCGTTTCGTAGAGGTCGTCCATCGGCGAGGCTGTGCTTCCGTCGACGTCGCCCGCAACGGGCGAAGGCCAATAGCTCGGTCCGCTGTGAACCTCTGCCTAACGGGTTCGGCGGGACGACGGAAGGCGGCTCGGGGGCCCGGTTCGCACGTCCGATCCGCGACGTAACGTTGTACGAGGCGGCGTTATTTGCCTGCGAGCACGCGCGAGGCGACGTTGATGTACTTGCGGCCGGCTTCCTGGGCGTGGAGCACGGCGTCCCCGAGGGATTCCTCGTCCCGCACGCTGGCGAGCTTGATCAGCATCGGCAGGTTGATTCCGGCGACCACCTCGACGGCGCCGCCGTTCATACACGAGAGGGCGAGGTTCGACGGCGTGCCGCCGAACATGTCGGTGAGGACCACCACGCCCTCGCCGGTGTTCACGCGGCCGACCGCGGACATGATGTCCCGCCGCCGCAATTCCATGTCGTCCTCGGGCCCGATCGTAATCGTCTCGATCTGCTCCTGCGGACCGACGACGTGCTCCAATGCGGCCTTGAATTCGGTCGCGAGCAGCCCGTGGGTGACAAGCACCATGCCAATCATCGACACGTATTCCGGCGTCCTGTGAGTGGAGCCGCCATGTTGTGCACCGCAATCGCGGACACAAGGCGCTCGCGACGTTTTGCTCGAAGCGTGGTCATCATCATGCCACGCTCACAGGCAGCGCGCTATGGGGCTGCCAGCGCGTGTCCAACTCCCCTGTCGTGTGCGGCTGCGAAGACACGCCCAGCGCCCGCAGCACGAGGGTGGGCGCGAGGCCGACATCCCGCATGGGCCGGTCGATGACGAGGCGCGGCAGGGCCACGTCGAGGATCACGGCGTCGGCCGGAGGCGGCGGCAGGCGCGGGGCGGCCGCGACGAGGTCGACCACGAGGCGCAGCACGGCAGCCGGCAGCCAATCGGTCGCGGCGATCCCGAATCCGCGAATCTCGGCGAGCCCCGCGACCGCAGGATGCGGGCGGGCGACGAGGCGGCCGTCGTGCCGCTCCAGCCTTATCCGATCGTCGCCGACGAGTGCCGCGAACCGTCCCGTCCCGGTGACGCAATCGATCAGGGCGAGGGCGAGGCTCGTCTTCCCGGCCCCCGCCTCGCCGCGGATCAGCACGCCCGCCTCGCCGACGACGATGCAGGTTGCATGGACCGTCGTCCCGTCCCCTGCCGTGCCGATCGACGGGGACGTGTCCGTCATGTCTGGGCGAGCTGCCGGGGGGCGGCGGGCAGGCGCACGATGAAGCGGGCGCCGCGCACGGTCGGCTCGCCGTCCTCGTCGGCGGGACCGGGCCGGTTCTCGGCACGGATGGACCCCCGATGGGCCTGGACGATCTGGCGGGAGATCGAGAGGCCGAGCCCGGAATTCTGGCCGAATCCCTGTTCGGGCCGGTCGGTGTAGAAGCGCTCGAAGATGCGTTCCAGGGCGTGCTCGGGGATGCCGGGGCCCTCGTCCTCGCAGATCAGTTCGACCTCGCCGCGCACCCGCCGGAGCGCCACCCGCACCTTGGCCTCGGTCGGCGAGAACGAGCGGGCGTTGTCGAGGAGGTTGTTGACCACCTGGCCCAGGCGGCTGTCGTGGCCGACGATCGCGAAGGGCGAATCCTGCTCGGCCGGGGCGTCCACGTCGAGCTGGATCAGGCAGTCCTTGGGGCGCTTGCGCTCGTTGGCCACCGAGACCACCGTCGTCAGGAGCTTGCGCAGGTCGACCCGGCGGGCCTCGGCGCGGGCGAGTTCCGCGTCGAGCCGCGAGGCGTCGGCGATGTCGCTGATCAGCCGGTCGAGGCGCTTCACGTCGTGCTGGATGATCGCCATCAGGCGGCCGCGCGAATCGTCGTTCCTGGCGAGCGGCAGGGTCTCGACGGCGCTGCGCAGCGAGGTCAGCGGGTTCTTCAGCTCGTGGCTGACGTCGGCGGCAAAGCTCTCGATGGCATCGATTCGGCGGTAGAGCGCCTGGGTCATGTCGCGCAGCGCGCCCGAGAGGTGGCCGATCTCGTCCGTCCGGCTGGTGAAGTCCGGGATCTCCTCGCGGGTTTTGATGCCCATGCGGACCTTCTCGGCAGCCTCGGCCAGACGCCGCACCGGCCCGGCGATGGCGCCCGCGAGCAGGATCGAAAGCACGACCATGATGACGGCCGCGACCAGGAAGACCTGGAACAGGCCGAACCGCTCCGAGGCGATGACCCGGTCGATCGAATCACCCTGGGTCGAGAGCAGGAGGGCGCCCCGCACCGAACCGCCCCGGTGGATCGGCACCGCCACCGAGACCGCGGTCTCGCCGAACTCGTTGCGGCGCACGAGGTTGCCGCGGGCGCCGTTCAGCGCCGTCTGGACCTCGCGCAGGGAATGGCCGTTGGCCGGCCCGACCTCCTCCTGCGGCTTGCCGCGACCCCCGAACAGGGCGGAGACCTTCTGCTGCACGAAGTCGAAGGCCTGCTCCAGGACGCTGCGCTTGTGCGGACGCTGCCCGGACACGTCGCCGCGCGCGCCGTCGCGGCCGAATTGCGAACGCGTGTCGAACAGGAGGCCGCCCTCCTGGTCGTAGACACGCGCCCGGTTGCCGGTGGGCGTGACCAGGCGCGACAGGAGAGGCGCGACCCGCTCCGGGTTGATCGAGAAGGCGAGCGGCGAGGATTCCTCCTCGGCGGCTGCGCCCTCGCCGGCCTGGAGCTGGAGCAGCTTGTCCGGGTCGACGCGGATCGTGTCGGTCTCGACGGATGCGGACGCCGCGAGTGCGCTCGCGATGATCTCGCCCTGGATCGCGAGGCTCTGGACGCGGGCCTGGATCAGCCCCTGTCGGAACTGGTTCAGGTAGAGGAAGCCGAGCAGCAGCGCGATCAACCCAACGAGGTTCAGCACCACGATCCGGCGGGTCAGGCTGGAGGCGGCACGCTGGCCGATCCCGTCCCATAGGGCACGCGGCCATCGCAGCGGCCGCGTCAGGGGGGGCCGGCGCGGGCTTTCGTCGGTCAGGGGCGGCACGGTGGCTCGGGGTCTCGTCGGCTTCGGTACGGCTCCGGAAAGGGCTCAGCTTTCCTTGAAGCGGTAGCCGACGCCGTAGAGGGTCTCGATCATGTCGAAGTTGGTGTCGGTCACCTTGAACTTCTTGCGCAGCCGCTTGATGTGGCTGTCGATCGTGCGGTCGTCCACGTAGACCTGGTCGTCGTAGGCCGCATCCATCAGGGCGTTGCGGCTCTTCACCACGCCGGGGCGGTGGGCCAGCGCCTGGAGGATCAGGAACTCGGTGACCGTGAGCGTCACCGGCTCGCCCTTCCAGGTGCACGTGTGGCGCTCCGGGTCCATCATCAGGGAGCCGCGCTCCAGGGAGCGGGCGGCCGCATCCGCCTCGCGGGCGGCCGCGCCCGGACCGTCCTTGGGGGCGAAGCGGCGCAGCACCGCCTTCACCCGCTCCACCAGCAGGCGCTGCGAGAACGGCTTATGGATGAAGTCGTCCGCGCCCATCTTGAGGCCGAACAGCTCGTCGATCTCCTCGTCCTTCGAGGTGAGGAAGATCACCGGAAGGTCCGATTTCTGCCGCAGGCGCCTGAGAAGCTCCATCCCGTCCATGCGCGGCATCTTGATGTCGAAGATCGCGAGGTCGGGGGGCGAGTGCTTCAGGCCGTCCAGCGCCGAGGCTCCGTCGGTGTAGGTCTGGATGCGGTAGCCTTCGGTCTCCAGCGCGATCGACACGGAGGTGAGGATGTTGCGGTCGTCGTCGACGAGGGCGATGGTCGGCATGCGCGTTCCCTGACTGTACGGAAGCGGCGTGCGGACGGGACGCACCGTCCGGCGAACCGGGTCCGGCCCCTGGCGGGGCAAGCGAGAGCGCGAACACGGCCCCCACGCCGGATGGCGGGGTTTCGTTTCACGCGGAAGGGACTGGTGCTTTAGTATGATCGATCGAAAAAAGCGAGCGGTGGTGGTAGCTTGGCCGTAACAGGCCAACGCGCCGCGGGCGCCGGGCCTCGTCCGCGCCACCCGGCTGCGGCTATGATCCGCCCGAGTCAGGACTTTTTTCGATCCGCGTGAAGGGATGGCCGATGGGCGAGGACACCACACCCGAGCGGGCCGGTCCCGCCCGGCCGCTGCCGGCGGCGCAGGCTCCCTTCGACGCGGTCGGCCTTTCGCGAAAACTCCTGCGCAGCATCCGCTCCGGGGCGCTGGCCACCCTCGATTCGGACGGGACGCCTTTCGCCTCCCTGGTGACCATCGCCACCGACGTGGACGGCACGCCCCTGATGCTGCTCTCGCGGCTCTCGGCGCATACGCGCAACCTGATGGCAGACCCGCGCTGCTCCCTGCTGTTCAGCGCCGGCGGCAAGGGCGATCCCCTGGCCCATCCGCGTCTGACGGTGGCGGGCCGTGCCGACCGGATCGAAGTGCCGCGCGCCCGCGAACGCTTCCTCGCCCGCCACCCGAAGGCGAAGCTCTACGCGGACTTCCCGGACTTCGGCTTCTTCGCCCTGGAGCCGTCCGCCGGCCACCTCAACGGAGGCTTCGCCAAGGCCGCGACCCTGACGCGGGCCGAACTGCTCCTCGACCTCACCGGAGCGGAGGCGATCGTGGCGGGCGAGCGCGGCGCCGTCGAGCACATGAATGCGGACCACGCCGACGCCCTCGCCCTCTATGCGGGCGCGGACGGGGAGGGTGCCTGGCGCCTCACCGGCCTCGACCCGGAGGGGATGGACCTGATGGCGGGCGACCGGACGGCGCGGGTGACCTATCCCGGCCCGGTCACGGAGATGGGGGCGCTCCGCAAGGCCCTCGTCGTCATGGCCGCGGATGCGCGCAAGTCCGCCGCCTCGTCGGAGCCGAACTAGACCGCACGGCCCGACCGGATGCGGGCGGCGCCATGCGGGGAAGGCCAAGTCCCAAGCGGGTCGGGATCGAGCCTCCGATTCACCGGTGTCGCCGACACGCTCGGACCGGCGCGAGGGAAGACCGGACGGTCGTTCAAACTTCCTCGGCGGCGGCCTCGGGCGTCTCGGCGGGCGCGGCCTCGCTCTGTGCCGCTTCCGGCGTGGCAGGCAGGCGGGAGCGGCGGCGCGTCCAGTTCGGGCCGGACTTCTGCGTGCCCGCCGTCACCGGTTCGCTGCCTTCGAGCACACGGCGGACGCGTGCGTTGAAATCCGTCATCGACATGGAGGGCGAGCGCCCGTTGGGGGGTGTGCGAGCCATGGCCGCAATGCTCCGCTTCGTTGCCCAAGGCACAGGATCGCGCGGAGGGAATAAGGCTTAGATAGTGTGCGCCTGCCGGAATCCGAGGTGCAGCCGGGACACAGGCCATGCTTGGCGTGCCTGCCCGGCACTGCTATCCCGCGGGCGACCAGACGACTTCCCCTTATCAGACGGCGCGCAGCGGAGCCCAGGCGGGCTGGCGAGCCTTGCGCCGGAGATCCCCATCGATGACGACTTCGCCGATCGACAACATCCGCAACTTCTCGATCGTCGCCCATATCGACCATGGCAAGTCGACGCTGGCCGACCGGCTGATCCAGACCACCGGCACCGTGGCCCTGCGCGACATGAGCGAGCAGATGCTCGACTCGATGGACATCGAGAAGGAGCGCGGCATCACCATCAAGGCCCAGACCGTGCGGCTCGAATACCGCGCGGAGGACGGCAAGGACTACATCCTGAACCTGATGGACACCCCCGGCCACGTGGACTTCGCCTACGAGGTCTCCCGGTCGCTGGCCGCCTGCGAGGGCTCGCTGCTGGTGGTGGACGCCTCGCAGGGGGTCGAGGCGCAGACGCTGGCCAACGTCTACCAGGCGCTCGACGCCGACCACGAGATCGTCCCCGTCCTCAACAAGATCGACCTGCCGGCCGCCGAGCCCGAGCGCATCCGCGCGCAGATCGAGGAGGTGATCGGCATCGACGCCTCGCAGGCCGTGGCGATCTCGGCCAAGAGCGGGCTGAACATCGAGGCGGTGCTGGAGGCGATCGTCACCCGCCTGCCGCCGCCCAAGGGCGACCGCGACGCGCCCCTGAAGGCGCTGCTGGTGGACAGCTGGTACGACGTCTATCTCGGCGTCGTCGTGCTGGTGCGCATTGTCGACGGCGTGCTCAAGAAGGGCATGAACATCCGCATGATGCGGGCCGACGCCGTGCACGGCGTCGACAAGATCGGCGTGTTCCGGCCGAAGATGTCCGACATCGGCGAGCTCGGCCCCGGCGAGGTCGGCTTCTTCACCGGCTCGATCAAGGAGGTTGCCGACACCCGCGTCGGCGACACGCTGACCGAGGACAAGCGCCCGTGCAAGGAGATGCTCCCGGGCTTCAAGGACGTGCAGTCGGTGGTGTTCTGCGGGCTCTTCCCCGTCGACGCGGCCGAGTTCGAGACCCTGCGCAGCGCCATGAGCAAGCTGCGCCTGAACGACGCGAGCTTCACCTACGAGATGGAGACCAGCGCTGCCTTGGGCTTCGGTTTCCGCTGCGGCTTCCTGGGGCTGCTCCACCTCGAGATCATCCAGGAGCGCCTGGAGCGCGAGTTCAACCTCGACCTGATCTCGACCGCTCCCTCCGTCGTCTACCGCCTCGCCATGACGGACGGGAGCACGAAGGAACTGCACAACCCGGCCGACATGCCGGACGTGATGAAGATCTCGGCCATCGAAGAACCCTGGATTCGCGCCACCATCCTCACCCCGGACGAGCACCTGGGCGGCGTGCTCAAGCTCTGCCAGGACCGGCGCGGCACCCAGGTCGACCTCAACTACGTCGGAAAACGCGCCATGGTCGTCTACGACCTGCCGCTCAACGAGGTGGTGTTCGACTTCTACGATCGTCTGAAATCGATCTCGAAGGGCTATGCCAGCTTCGACTACCACATCTCCGACTATCGCGAGGGCGACCTCGTGAAGATGTCGATCCTGGTCAACGCCGAGCCTGTCGACGCCCTGTCCATGCTGGTCCACCGCAGCCGGGCCGAGCATCGCGGTCGCGCCATGTGCGAGAAGCTGAAGGACCTGATTCCTCGCCACCTGTTCCAGATCCCGGTCCAGGCCGCCTTGGGCGGCAAGATCATCGCCCGCGAGACCATCAAGGCCCTGTCCAAGGACGTGACCGCCAAGTGCTACGGCGGCGACATCTCCCGCAAGCGCAAGCTCCTGGACAAGCAGAAGGAGGGCAAGAAGAAGATGCGCCAGTTCGGCCGGGTGGAGATCCCGCAGGAGGCGTTCATCGCAGCGCTGAAGATGGACGATTGAGGAGTCAGGCGCGCCTCACGCGACCCGGACGTTGCGCGCGATGCGCGGCGCCTCCTCCGTGCCCGTCCCCGCTTCGACGATCCGCATGTCGAGGCGCCCCGACTCGTCGCGAAAGACGTCGTAGGCCACCCGGTCCGTGACGACGTTGCCCTCACCGAAGATCAGGACCCGCGGCTTGTGGGCGATCACGTCGTCCACGGCCCCGTAGGTGGTGGAGGCGATGATCACCACGTCGCCGACCTGGCAGGTCCGCGCCGCCGCCCCGTTCAGGACGCAGCAGCCGGAGCCGGCCGGCCCGTAGAGCACGTAGGTGCTGATCCGGGCACCCGACATCTTGTTCCAGATCTCGACGAATTCCAGCGGATCGAGCCCCGCCTCGCGGCAGAGGTCGGCATCGAGGGTGATGGAGCCGTGATAATCGAGGTCGGCCCCCGTGACCCGGATGCCGTGCAGTTTGGCTCGAACGAAGCTCTGCATCTTCCCGACCTCGCTGTCCGCGCCCGACGCCCCGGTCCGCGCCCACGGGAGATACAGGCGGCAGGCCCCGGCCGCCACAGCATTCAGCCGTTTCCGCAAGGACGCGAGGCGAGCCGGCAATGCTCGGTCCGGAGGGCGTGGGCAGGCGACGCGATGCACTGCGAATGGTCTGGCGCGTAATGACCTGAGGTGTGATAAATCGGCGTATCCGGCTTGAAAAATAACCTGAGGTGATTGAACGTGGCCCGCCACAGCCGGGTCCGTCGATGCCGATCAGCGATGATGCTCTCGAAACCGTCGTCACCGAACTCGTCGGACGCCCAGGGCACGAGAAGGTCCGGGCGCTCCTCCACCGTCTCCTGACCGACGCGCTCGGCGCGCGCAGCGACCAGATCGCGTTCGAGCGGAGATTACCTGAGGTCAACGGCCGGGCGGACGCCCTGCTCGGCCGCACCGTGATCGAGATCAAGGCGGACCTGCGCCGGGAGCGCGTGGCGGCCGAGGCGCAGCTCGCCCGCTACCTGCCCGAGCGCGAGCGGGCCACGGGCCAGCGCTACGTCGGCCTCGCCACGGACGGCGCGAGCCTCGTCGCCTACGAGATGCGCGACGGTGCCCTGGTGCGCCTCGCCGGGCACGAGGTGCGCGCCACGGAGGCCCGCGCCCTGACGGCGTGGCTGGAGGGCGTGATCGCCGTCCGCGACTGGCTGCCCGCCGACGCGCTCGGCATCACCAACGAACTCGGCCGCCACAGCGCCGCCTTCGCCCGGACGCTGGGCCTGCTGGCCACGGCCTGGGCCGCGGTCGCCCGCGATCCGGAGGCGGTGCTCAAGCGGCCGAGTTCGTTGGTGATGCCGAGCGCGTCGGCGGGCAGCCAGTCGCGGACGGCGATCACGCCCTCCAGC
>NZ_BPRB01000226.1 GCF_022179685.1 Methylobacterium trifolii | reverse complement strand
TGCGCTCCGACAACGAGGCGGTCGTGGTCAACATCACCGATGTCGACCCGGTCGAGCGCCCCGAGACCGTCCACTGGGTCGATCCGATCCACAAGCACCCGTGAGGCGCGAAAGGCGGGCGATGCCGCATTGCCGGCGATCCCCTTCGGACTGAGGATCGGCCGGGCCTTCGCCTGGCGCACCCCGATCGCGGCCGAACGCGTCTTCGGCGCCGCCTCGGGCATGAGGGCTTGGGCAAGGGGCTTGGGCAAGGGGCTTGGGCAAGGGGCTTGGGCAAGGGGCTTGGGCAAGGGGCTTGGGCAAGTCCATCGTCCAGAACCGGAACGCGCTCTACACCGACCACGTCTTCGCCGGCCTTCGCCCGGTCATCGCGACCGGGCTCGTCGCCGAGACCGTCGTATGCGCGTCGAACGAGCGGGTCACGGTCCGGCGCGCCTCGGAATCGGCGCCTCCGGCCTTCCCCTCGACGCGCCCCTTCTCGAAATCTCCGAGACCACCGCCGGCAAGAGCGGGCAGGCCCAGCTCGTCGCGTATGCTCGCAGGACCGGGGCGACGGCGCGGAAACTCAGCCGCAAGGTCGGCGGCCAGGCCGCCCTTGGGTAGCCGGGACCGCAGCAGCGGTCGCCGACCCGGTGAGGCATGGCTGGAGAGCACCGCCTTCGATGGCCGCCTTCCGCCGCGTGTCGGGCAGGGACGGCGCCCTATCGATGACGATCGTCATCGTCGGGCGGCGCTCCGGCATACGGCGGCTGACAACGGGGGAAAGGCGGCTTATATGTCGATCGTCATCATCAACGAGGTCCGAGGTGAAGGTCAGCAGGAAGCAGGTCGAGGAGAACCGGAGCAAGGTGCTCGAAGCCGCCGCGATGCTTTTCCGCGAGCGCGGCCTGGAGGGCATCGGCATCGCCGACCTCATGAAGGCCGCCGGTCTGACGCACGGTGGTTTCTACCGTCAGTTCAAGTCGAAGGGAGACTTCGTCGTCGAGGCCGTGCGCCGTGCCTACGAGACGTCCAGCGACGAGATTCGCGAGCGGATCGGCGCGCCTACCGGAGACCCGTTCGCGACGCTCGTTCGCTACTACGTTTCCGAGGAACACCGGGACCATCCGGGAGCCGGATGCAGTCTCGCGACCCTGGCGGTCGACGCGTCGCGCAGTGAGGACCCGGCGCTGCGCTCTTTCTTCGGGACGATCGTCAGCCGCTACCTCGACCTGCTCGTCACCATCATGCCGGGAGAGGGTGTCGCGGACAGGCGATCGGCGGCGGTGGCGGCCCTGTCCGAAATGGTGGGGGCCGTGATTCTGTCGCGCGTCGTTCCCGATCCCTCGCTGTCCAGGGAGATCCTCGACAGCGTTGCCGACGATCTCCTCGCCGCCGCAGGTGACGAACCGGATTGAACGGACAGGGCCTCAGTGAACCAAACGCTCGACCACCGAACGGACTTCGGCGCGACTCATCGGCTCCACATCCACCGAGCGATGGATCGATAGGCCTTCGATCATGGCGTCCAGCACCTTGGCGGTGTCGGGTGCGAAGTGCTGCCGCAGCGCCGCGCGGCTCTTCTCCATCCAGTCCTGCATGACCCGACGCAAGGGGGGGTTGCGGACGGCGAAAGCATACAGCTCGTAGCTCAGCAGCATATTGCGGGGCGTGGCCCAACTCTCGTCCACGATGAGATCGACCACGGCCTCGCACGCCTCGTCCGGGTTCGCCGCAGCGGCGAGCCGCTCCGTGAACCGCGTCGCGACCCTATCGGCGAGAAGACCGAACGCCTCGGTCAGCACCTCGTCCATGCCCGTGAAATGGTAGGTCATCGAACCGAGCGGCACGTCGGCCGTCGCCGCGACCCGGCGGTGCGTCGTGCCGGCGACGCCATGTTCGGCAACGACATCGAGCGCCGCACGCAGGATGCGGGTCCGACGCTCAGGGTCGTAACGGCGCCGTGTTCCACGCAAGGCGATCTCCCGGACGGCAGGCGGACGAAATCGTCCAACGGCGGTTGGCATCCTCCTCCGATGCGGACATACGTACGTATCGGCGGCTGGGGAAGGGCTACCATTCCACCGAGATCGCGGGGATCGGACGATCATGAGGACCGAGAAGCAGAAGATGCTGGCGGGCGAACCCTACCGGCCGGGCGACCCGGAGCTTGCTGCGGATGCCCGGCGTGCCCGGGCGTGGATGGTCCGCTACAACACGACCCTGGCGGCATCGCCCGCCGAGCGGCGGGTGCTGTTGCGCGAACTGTTCGCTCACGTTGGCGAGGGCGCGGTGGTGCGCCCACCCTTCCACTGCGATTATGGTCAGCACATCTCCCTCGGCGAGGGCGTGTTCCTGAACTTCAACTGCGTGATCCTCGACGTCGCCCCCGTTGCCATCGGCGCGCTGACGCAGGTGGGTCCCGGCGTGCAGTTCCTTACCGCCGATCATCCCCGCGATCCCGCGCTCCGGCGTGATGGGGTCGAGAGCGGTCTCCCTATCGTCATCGGGACGAACGTCTGGATCGGAGGTGGCGCGCTGATCCTACCAGGGGTCACCGTGGGGGACGATGCCATCATCGGTGCCGGGGCGGTCGTCACCCGCGATGTGCCCGTGGGAGCGACCGTCGTGGGCAATCCGGCCCGACCGCGCGGAACGGCCTGAACGAGGGATCGGCTCGCCGCGGCGTGTCGTGGACGGACCGGCCATAGGCTCCCGCGTCACGGCCCGCCATCGGCGAACGCTATCTCCGGGTCCACGTCGCGTGTCGACAGGACGGTGCGCACTCGGACCCTGCATCAGGCACGTCACCATCTACGCGTTCGGACATTCCATCGCGCGGCCGTGGATAACGGCTCGAACGAAGGCGCATGTGAAAACCGAAAATCGTGATCTGATTTTGAGTAAACAATAATCGATCGACTCGCGTATCGATCCATACCGCATGTCATCTGATGTCGTTCGTGACCCGACCCTGAGCCAGCAAACCGGTCGGCACTGAACGCAGGTTTTCCGGGCATCCCGTCCCCCGAAGGCGGGTGGATGCCATGGCTCGCAAACGCTTCCCGACCGAACAGGTCGCCATCGCCCTGCGATAGGCGGAGAGCTTAGCTGCGGCGCCGAATATCCCGTCCCGGTTCTGCTCGCCCTGCTTCCTGCCGATCTCCACGCCCGCCTCACAATGGTGAGGATCGACATATGCCCCCCCGTTCGAGGTTCGTGGGCCAGAGGGCCGCAGGGACGCGCTTGACAATGACGACCGTCATCAATAGGTAATGGTGACGTTCATCATCATTAAGGAGACAGACCATGACGGAGACCCGGCTGCCGGCCGCAGGCGAAAGCGTCGCCCTCGTTACGGGGGCGGCGAGCGGGATCGGCCTCGCCATCGGGGTCGCCCTCGTCCGCAAGGGTTTTCGCGTGTTCGGCACGAGCCGGCAGGCGTCGCCCGGCACGGTGCACGAGGGCATCCACATGCTGCGCTGCGACGTCACCGACGATACGTCGGTGACGCAAACGGTAGCGGAGGTGCTCAAGCTCACGGGCCGGATCGACGTCCTCGTCAACAACGCCGGCCGCTCTCTCATCGGCGGTGCCGAGGAATCCTCCCTGAAGCAGGCTCAGGATCTGTTCGACATCAACGTCTTCGGCATCGTCCGGACGATCAATGCCGTTCTGCCGACCATGCGCGCCCGGGGCCGCGGCCGCATCGTCAACGTCAGTTCGGTGGCGGGCTTCCTGCCGGGTCCCTACACCGCGCTCTACGGCGCCACCAAGCACGCCGTCGAAGGCTATTCCGAGTCCCTCGATCACGAGCTGCGCGGTCTCGGAATTCGCGTCTCGCTGGTCGCCCCCGCCTTCACCCGGACGGCCCTGGAGAACAATGCCGACAAGCCGGATCGGGTCCTGAGCGTCTACGACAAGGGTCGGCAGGCGATGATCTCGACTTGGCGGAACGGGATCGCTGCGGGCGATCCCGTGGAAGCGGTGGCCGACAAGGTGGTCCTGGCTGCCACCGATACGCAGCCCAACATCCGCTACATGCCCGGCAAGACGGCTGGCCGCCTCCGCCTCATGCGGCGCTACGTGCCTGAGAAGGCTTTCGAAAAGAGCTTCCGCAAGCAGATGGGCGTGGCCGACTGACCCAACCGACGCACCCGCGGCACGGCCCGCATCACGCGGGACGACGGCATCCGTCGCACGGTCCGGTGCCCAGGTCGGCCGGCGAAACATCATTGGCAGCAGAAGGACGAAAGCGATGTCACAGGACGAGTTGCACGCGAACGAGACGTCGATCGCGGACCCGGCACGGCGCAATGCGTTGATCGCGGGCGCGGCGACGCTCACGGCCCTGTCCCTGCCGGCACCGGCGCTCGCGCAGACCCAGAAACCCGTGAGCGCGTCCGCGGCCGCCGAGACCCGCTTCGTCGAAGCGGGGGGCCGCAGGCTCGCCTATCGGTCGGTGGGCGAGGGCACGCCCATCGTGCTGGCTCACCGCTTCCGCGGTGTCCTGGGGCTTTGGGACCCGGCCTTCATCGACGCATTGGCCGCACAGGGCTTCCAGGTCGTCACCTTCGATCATTCGGGCTTCGGCCTCTCCACCGGCACGAAGTCGTACGACCCCGCATCCCTGGTGAAGGACACCAAGGATCTGGTGGACGCCCTGGGACTCAAGGACGTCGTGATCGGCGGCTGGTCCTTCGGCGCGATCGTGGCGCAGATCTACGTGGCGATGCTCGGCCCCACCGTCAGCCACGCGGTCCTGATCGCCGGCACGCCGCCCGGCCCCCTCGTCAAGCCCGGGCAGCAGCGCTTCTACGACCTGGCCGCGCAGGACGAGGCGACGCTGGAGCAATACACCGACATGTTCTTCAACCCCGACGACCCGGGCAGCCGCGCCGCATCGAAGCGCTCGTTCGACCGGATTTTCTCCAGTGCGAACAAGCGGAGCCCGGACATCCCGGCGGACTGGGCCATTGCGCAGGCGCCGCGCACGCCGCCGAACCCGGTGTTTCCGTCCGAGGACGTGCTGAAGGCGCTGCAACACACCGACGTCCCGATCCTGCACCTCAACGGCGACCGCGACATCTCATTCCCGGTCGAGAACTGGTACGCGCTGAACGGGAAATTTCCGACCCTGCAGGTGGTCACCTACCCGCGTGCCGGCCACGCGGCACATTTCCAATATCCAGAACGCGCCGCATCGGACATCGCCGCGTTCGTCAAGAACACGAAGAAGACCTGACGCCGAATCAGCCATCCAATTCACGCCGCCCGGGAACACCGGGCGGCGTCAGGACACATTGTCTTTCAAGGAATTATCCATGAAATACTATCTTTGCAAATACATCCCACCGCGGCCCGACTTCCTGCCGACGATGAGTGCCGAAGAGAAGGGCTGGATGGGCGAGCACGGCGCCTACCTCGACGCCCTGCTCGAACAGGGCACCATCGTGGCGCATGGTCCGGTCATGGACCCGGCCGGCGGATATGGCGTCTCGCTCTACCGCATCGCGGACGACCAGGACATCGCAGCGTTCATCGCGCAGGACCCCATCGTGAAGAACGGGGTCGGGCATTACGAGCACCATCCGATGCTGCATCTGAAGGCGCGGGGCTGACGCGCGCGTCTCGTCGGACCTCCGCCGATCCGAGGAGAATTCCATAACCACCGCGCTCGGCCGCCAGCGCCTGCGGCGGCTGTCGGCGCGGTCTCCGGGTGGCCCGGCCGCACGGGGCCACGATCCGGGCCTCGCCGGTCGCGCGGCCGACCGAGCCTCCCGGCCGATGAATGGCGGACCGCCCACGGCGTCGCCATGGACATCGTGACGGCGGATCTCCTCGACGGCGCCGCCCTCGAACCCGTTCCGGCCGCCCGACCCGCTTCGCATCGCCGCGGCCGCAGACCCTGCATCGACCGACCCGGTCCGAGGTGCCGCAGACCCTCCTGCCCCTGTCTCGGCCGCGCCCGGGCGGCGTGCCCGTGCCGGCCCGTCGAGGATTGCAGGCGCCATCCCGCTACGCGGGCGGGTCTCGACAGGGCGGCCGTCATCCGCCGCATGCTCGCACAGGCCGCTCGACCGGCGGCGGTTCATGACAACCCTAACGGGTCTGCGCATCGGCACGGTCACCGTCCCAGACGCACGCAGTTCCGTCCCTGCGCCTTCGCCTCGTAGAGCGCGGCGTCCGCCACTTTCGTCACATCCTCGAAGCGCGCGCCACCCTGGCCCATCATGGCAGCCCCGATGCTGACGGTCGCCGTCAACGCCCCCGTCGGAAGGGGAAAGGGTCGCTCCGCGATATTCGACCTCAACCGCTCGGCGACGTCGAGGAGCTCCCGCTCGCCGACGCCCGGAAGCACGACGAGGAACTCCTCGCCGCCCCAGCGAGCGATCATGTCCGGCGAGCGGAGCGCCGCTTTCGTCCGGGCCGCGAACGCGCTCAGGACGAGATCGCCGCACTCGTGTCCGTACCGATCGTTGATGGACTTGAAGTGATCGATATCCAGGATCAGCAGCCCCCCCGTCGGCGGTACGTCCGAACCCCGGACGCTACGGCGCATCATCGTCTGCAGGCCCCGTCGATTGGAAAGCCCCGTGAGCGGGTCCGTCTCGGCGAGGCGCAGGAGCGTGCGGTTGGCGCGCTCGGCGGCCATCGCGACATATCCGAAATAGACGAAGACCCCCGTGACCTGATCCATGATCATCGAGATGCGCGCGCTCTCGGCCGAGGCGATTGGCAGGTCGGTGCCGATGAGGATTCCGATCGAGAGCAGGAAGACGATCGCATAGAATCCGAACGCCACGGACTCGATGTACTGCGACCAGAGCCTTTCGGCCCCGGCCGTCAAGCGAACGGTCTCATACGTGGCGAGAACGGCCACCACGAAGCAGCAGGCGAAGATCGCCGCGATCGACAGCCGGCTGGAGAGGCCGAGGCCGAGCAGGGTCGGATAGAGGACGCCCGGGAGAGCGACGAGAGCAACGCTGAGCCCGACCTCGATGCGTCGGTCGAAGAAGTCGCGGAGGCCCGTCCAAGAGAGTACGAGACTCGCACTGTACAGCCAATACGTGATCATCGTGATCGGAATGGGTGGCAAGGTATCGGACGACACGCTCATCATGATGAGCGATCCCGCCATCGACGTCCCCATGGCGCCCATCCAATGCCAGAGATAGGCCTGCCGACTCTGGCTGAGGGCCATCACGAGGAACACGACGACGTAGGCGCCCCGGCTGACCGCGCTGGCGAAATGAAGCGTGTTGAGGTCCAGAGCCATGAAAGACACTCGAAACAAGACCATTTAATTTTTCATCGAGGCTCATTTGATATACGAACCATTATTGGTATTTGCTTGAGTACAAAATCGACTACAAGCTTAATGGCTGCGACCCGGCATGCGGGCGCCCAACACCATATTCGATGATATCGCTAACATTTTCTTAATGCAACTTAACCGATATTGCACCATGACAAATGTTTTCGCCCAATATTTTTGCAGAAATTTTCGGGCCGCAACCTTTTGGACATCTTGCTTCGGCTTGCTGCAGAGGAAGCCCCCGGTAATTACCCACCCCCT
>NZ_BPRB01000225.1 GCF_022179685.1 Methylobacterium trifolii | reverse complement strand
GATGTGGTCCTCGCGGGCGGCGAGGACCACATCGCACCGGCCCTCTCGGTGTTCGAGGGCTCCTCGAAGTTCGGCGGCCCGGTGGATTACGTGCTCGCCGGCTCGGGCCACATCGCCGGCGTCGTCAACCCGCCCGCCAAGCCCAAATACGGCTTCTGGTCCGGCGGCAAGGCGGAGGGCCGCCTGGAGGACTGGATCGCGGCGGCAACCGAGACGAAGGGCTCGTGGTGGCCCTACTGGTTCCAGTGGCTGGAGGCGCAGGCCCCTGAGCGTGTCCCGGCCCGCGAGCCCGGCGGTGGCAACCTGAAATCGCTGGCGCCGGCTCCGGGCACCTATGTCCTGATGAAGGCCTGATCGCCGCTCGGGCCCGCATCGGCCGTTCAGGGAGCCGGCGTCCTCGTCCCGGATCGATGCTCCGGACCCGGCCCGGCGACGCGAGCGGGACGGCCCCGGAGGATGACGATCCACCGGGGCTGCCCGCGGTTCGAACGACCGGGCCTCAGTACTTGCGCACGAGCGGGGCCGGGGCCGGCGCCGCTGGTGTGCCGAAGGTGTAGCGGAAGCCGACCGACACGATGTCGGCGCTGCCCTCCGAGAGGCCGGCGAAGACGATGTTGCTGGTGTTGTAGTCGCGTCCGGGCCCCGTCAGGATACGGCCTCGCTCGAGGAACAGGTGCGAGTAGGCGAGGTTGAGCGTCAGCTTCTCGCTCCAGCGGTAGCTGGCGCCGGCGGCGAGCCCGATCCGGTCTCCGTCCGGCAGGCGCACCGAGCGGTTCCCGAAATCGATCGGCGTCTGCTCGTAGGACACGCCGCCGCGCACGGTGAGCGCCTGCGACCAGTCGTATTCCGCGCCGATCGCGTAGGTGTAGCCGTCCTTGTAGTTGAGCGGCAGGACGTTCACGGGCACGCCGCGGGTCTCCGAGACGATCCCGATCGTGCCGAGCCTCGACCAGTTGTCCCATTCGAAGCCGAGGTTCATCCGGAGGTTCGGTGCGAGCGCCTGGGTCAGGCCGACGCTGAGCTTCTCCGGCGTGTTGAGCCTGGCGCGGACTTGTCCGCCCAGCGGCGCGAGGGCGAGGAGCGGCACGCCGATCGAGCCTTCGATGTCGTGATGCACCGAGGAGCGGTAGCCGACGCCGAAAGCCGTGCCGGCCCAGGGCGTGATCAGCGCTCCGGCCGTGAAGCCGACGCCCCAGGAATCGCCCTTGAGGAACGAGCTCGGATAGGCGGTCGGCGACAGGCCCGGGATCGGGACGGCCTGCCGCAGGGTGAGCCGGAAGTACTCGATGTTGGGGCCGGCGGCGACGGACAGCCACTCGTTGACCTTGAAGCCGACGACGGGGTTGAAGGCCAGGGAGAAGATCCGGTTCGAGCGGCCGTAGACCTCACCGGCCCAGACCTGGCGGGGCTTCGTCGCCAGGCCGAACGGGGCGCCGGTCTGGATGCCGATCCACAGGCGGTCGTTGATCTGGTAGGAGGTCGCCCCGGAGGGCAGCACCGCCCCTTGTCCGATCTCTCCGGAACCGCCGAGGGGGGCGAAGCCCGGATTGGTCGGCGTCGTCGGCGTGATCTTGCCGGACGGATCGATGAAGGTGAGGTTCTGCTCGGTCACCCAGCCCGGACGCATCGTCACGACAGCCGGGTTCCAGAACATGGACGACACGCCGCCGCTCCCCGAGGCGGCGCCGGCATCCGCCATGCCGATGGCGGTGCTGCTCTGCTCGCGCAGGCCGAAGGCACCGGCCTGGACAGCGACGCTCCCGAGCGCGACCAACGCCGCCGAAGCGCCGCCCAACCAGCCGACGCGCTGAATTCCCGACATGATCGCTCCCCATTCCGAATTCGCGGCAGCCATTCGATGACGCCCCGTTTCTCGGGGTGCTGCCTTGGCATTACTGTACCGGCGTCCGGGTTATGCGGCAATAAACGGATTTGTTGAATAAACAACAGATAAAAACATATATGATTGTCGTTAGACTTTGATCCCGATGGAATAGCAGAATTCGTTCATATCTAAACTTTCCGCTCTGTTTCTCCGAACGGCCGAGCGCGTCGGGGCATGCACTATTTTGCCGTCCATCTGTGGGAAATGGAACACAGTGACGGGCCCGCTCCGTCGCCCGTCGCGCTTGACCCGCTGCGCGGGACGACCACTTTCATGGCGGTCGATCAAGCGAGCGGTGGGAGCGCCCTACGATGAAACTCATCCGCCATGGAGCGAGCGGCGACGAGAGGCCGGGCCTGATCGACCGGAACGGCGGCCTGCGCGACCTTTCGGGCAAGCTGCGCGACCTCGCCGGGCCCGGCCTGTCCCCCGAGTCCCTCGACCGGCTCCGCCTCCTCGATCCGGAGAGCCTGCCGCTCCTGCCGGCAGGCACCCGCCTCGGTCCCTGCGTCGGCGGCACCCGCAACTTCGTCGCCATCGGCCTGAACTTCGCCGACCACGCCGCCGAGACCGGCGCGGCGATCCCGCCCGAGCCGATCGTCTTCAACAAGGCGCCGTCCTGCATCGCGGGCCCGAACGATCCGGTGATCATCCCCAAGGGCTCGGCCAAGACCGACTGGGAGGTGGAGCTCGCCGTGGTGATCGGCCGCCACGCCTCCTACGTCCACGCCAACGAGGCGCTCGGCTACGTGGCCGGTGCCTGCATCTGCAACGACGTGTCGGAGCGCGAGTGGCAGATGGAGCGCGGCGGCACCTGGACGAAGGGCAAGGGCTGCCCGACCTTCGGGCCGCTCGGGCCCTGGCTCGTGACCCTCGATGAGATCCCGGACCTCAAGAACCTCGCCATGAGCCTCGACGTGAACGGGCAGCGGATGCAGACCGGCTCGACCGCGACGATGATCTTCGACGTGGCCCAACTCGTCGCCTACGTCTCCCACTTCATGATCCTGGAGCCCGGCGACGTGATCACCACCGGCACGCCCCCCGGCGTCGGCCTGGGGATGAAGCCGCCGCGCTACCTCAAGTCCGGCGACGCGATGACCCTGCGCATCGACGGTCTCGGCGAGCAGCGCCAGACCGTGATCGCCTTCGACGACTGGACCGCCAAGGTCTCGGCCGGCGAGCCGACGAACTGAGCGGGTGCCCGGGAACCTGGCATCCACCCCATTTCGATCGCGGGGGACCTCGACGCCGGGCTTGATTTTTGCCCGCCGATCCCACTCAAGGGACGGCATGATCGAACTCGCCGCACAGACCCAAGCCGCCGCGATCCGCCACGACTGGACCGTGGAGGAGATCCGCGCGATCCACGACCTGCCGCTGCTCGACCTCGTGTTCCGGGCGGCCTCGGTTCATCGCGCCCACAACGATCCGGCCGACATCCAGCGGGCCTCCCTCCTGTCGATCAAGACCGGCGGCTGCCCGGAGGATTGCGCCTATTGCCCGCAATCGGCCCATCACAAGGGCACCGGCATGGCGCGCGAGCGGCTGATGCCGGTCGAGACCGTGCTGAGGGAGGCGGCCGCCGCCAAGGCGTCGGGCGCGCATCGCTTCTGCATGGGCGCGGCCTGGCGCCAGCCCAAGGACGGGCCGGAATTCGACGCGGTGCTCGCCATGGTCCGGGGCGTGCGCGGCCTCGGCATGGAGGCCTGCGTGACGCTCGGCATGCTCACGCCCTCGCAGGCGCAGCGTCTCGCCGAGGCGGGGCTGACCTCCTACAACCACAACCTCGACACCGGGCCGGACTTCTACGGCGACATCATCGGCACGCGCACCTACGACGACCGTCTCCGGACCCTGGAGACCGTGCGCGAGGCCGGCATCGGAATCTGCTGCGGCGGCATCGTCGGCATGGGCGAAGGCGTGACCGACCGGGCCGCCATGCTCCACGTCCTGGCCAACCACGCCCCGCACCCGGAGAGCGTGCCGATCAACGCGCTGGTGGCGGTGGCCGGCACGCCGCTGGAGGGCCGGCCCGCGGTCGATCCCCTCGACCTCGTGCGCATGTGCGCCACCGCCCGCATCGTCATGCCCAAGGCCCGCGTGCGCCTCAGCGCCGGGCGCAAGGGGCTGACCCGCGAGGCGCAGATCCTCTGCTTCCTGGCCGGTGCCAACTCGATCTTCTACGGCGAGCGGCTGCTGACCACCGCCAACAACGAGACCGATTCGGACGCCGAGCTCCTGCGCGACATCGGCATCACGGTGGCAGTCCCCACCCTGGCGGCGGCGGAGTAGTGCCCGCCGTCAGCCGGAGGCGGGCTGGTCGGGCAGGACGATGCGGAAGCAGGTGCCCGGCCCCTCCGGGTCGAGGCTGAGCGTACCGCCGTTGAGCCGGACCAGTTCCGAGGCGATGGCGAGCCCGAGGCCCGTACCGCCGGAGCGGGCCGAGCCCTGGAACGGCGCGAACAGGTGCTCCCTGGCCCGCCGCGGCAGGCCGGGGCCGTTGTCGGCCACCAGGATCGTCACGGCGCCGGGCCCCGACCCGCTGCCGCGGGTTGCCGTGACCACCACGGCCGGCTCGGGTTCGGTCGCCGATTCGAGGGCCTCGACCGCGTTGCGCACGAGGTTGGCCAGCGCCCGCGAGAGCTGCTCCGGATCGGCGAAGACCTGGAGGTCCGGGGCCACCTGCGTGCGGATGGCGACCCGCGCGTCGCCCGGCACGGCCGCGAGGTCGGACAGGTCCCGGAACATCGGCGCCAGGGTGACGGGGCGGCGCAGCGGGACGTGCTCGGCGGCCCGGCCGTAGGACAAGGTCGCCTCGCAGAAGCGGATCGCCCGCCCGAGCGTGGCCACCAGCCGCGGCGCCACCCGCTGCACCGTCGGGTCCGTGGTGTCCTTCAGGCGGTCGCCGAGGAGCTGCGCGCCGGCCAGCATGTTGCGCAGCTCGTGGTTGATCTTGCTGACGGAGAGGCCGAGTTCGGCGAGCCGCCGCTTGTGGCGCAACTCGTCGGCCAGCCCCCGTTCCATCCGTGCCAAGGCCGTCTCGGCCAGCCCGATCTCATCGGTCCGGCGCGACGGGGTGATGATCCGGTCGGCGCCCTCGGGATCGTCGGCGAAGGCCGTGATGTTGTTCACCAGCCGCCGCACCGGCCGCACGATGACGTAGTGGAGCACGACGAAGACGAGGCCGGCAGCCGCCGCGGCCACGATCAGCGAGGAGACGAGCAGCCGGATCGAGAACTCGACGATGGCCGCGCGCAGGGGCGCCTCGTCCATCAGGATCTCCACGAGGTCGAACCCGTCCCTGCCCCGGCCGACCACCCGGATCGGCTCGTCCGCGGGGGCGATAAGGGTGCGCCAGGACCCGCGGATCGCCTCCATCGCGGAGACGCTCCGCAGGTCGACCATGTCGGCGACCGTGTCGGGGACGGGATCGATCGCCAGCAGGCGCCGGGTGCCGCCGTCCCGTACGGCGATGGCGCGGGCGCCGACGCCGTCCAGCAGCCGGTGCGCCAGTTCGTCCGAGACCACCGATCCGGGGCTCGCGTCCACGACGAGGGCCGCCACCTGCGCGGCGGCGATCCGATCGGAGAGCCAGGACAGGCGGTAATTGGCCACCGCGGGCACGTAGATCAGGATCTCGGCGGCCGCGACGAAGGCGACGGTGATCAGGAACAGCCGGCCCGAGAGCCCCAGGTGCCTGACGAGGCCCGGGGGGGCCGTCGAGACGGCCTGCGCCTCGGGCATCGCGGCCGGATCGTCGGGTCCCGCAACCACTCCCATCCCGGCCCCGGCTGGCGCGGCGACCCCGAGCCCTTGACGCTGACGCGCCGCGCGACCCGGCGGCCTCGCCCTTCGTAGCGCGGGCGTCCGGCTCGCGTCGAGGGCCCGCAAGTTCGCCCAAGGCCAGGGGAACCGGTTTGTCGTGACAGGACAGACCGAATTTTGATCGACCGTGTCTTTCCCGACGATGGCGGGCGCCCTGCACTTTGAATACAGGTCGAAACCCAAGAAGAGGGCGGCCGGATCAGGCCCCTCGCCGGGCGAAGCGCCGCCGCAGGGCGACCGAGAGCAGGGCGAAGGCGGCCAGCGCCCCGAGGCCC
>NZ_BPRB01000224.1 GCF_022179685.1 Methylobacterium trifolii | reverse complement strand
CCGGCCGCGATGCTGGCCGACAACGACTCGACCCGCTTCTTCGACGCGATCGGCGACCTCGTTCAGCCCGGCCCCACCCGCACCAATGTCAACGACTGCCGCATCATCCTCGTCGGCTGATTTCTTCGTGACCTCGTCGACGCTGCGACGTTTCCTGGGCTGCGCCGTGCTCGGCGCCGCGCTCCTCGGCGCGGGGCCGGCGCGCGCGGACCTGCGCTTGTGCAACCTCACCGCCGGAAAGGTCGGCATCGCGCTGGGCTACCGGGACCCCCAGGGCTGGGTCACGGAAGGCTGGTGGGACCTGACGCCCAAGGCCTGCGAGACCCTGCTGAAGGGGGCGCTGGCGGCGCGGTTCTACTACGTCTTCGCCGTCGACTACACGCGGGGCGGCGAGTGGAGCGGGCGCTCGCTGATGTGCACGCGGGACTCGGAGTTCACGATCCGGGGCGTCGAGGATTGCCTGGCCCGCGGATACGACCGCAACGGCTTCTTCGAGGTCGACACGGGCGAGCAGAAGAGCTGGACCATCCAGCTCACCGACCCCAACCAGCCTGCGGCGCCCCAGCCCTGAGGGCGCCGCCGCCGTTTTCCGCGCCTCTCGACACCGAGCCTCCCTGCGATGGGTGCCCGCCTTGACGTGGCGGTGGGGCGAGTGCTTGTGGCGCACGCCTGCGCACCGGTCGAAACCCTTCCGGCACGTGCCCTCAAGACCAATCCCCGGAGGCCCGGTTGAAACGCTCCCGCCGTACGAAGATCGTCGCCACCCTCGGGCCGGCCTCCGACTCCCCCGAGATGATCGCGAAGCTCTTCCATGCGGGCGCCGACGTGTTCCGGCTCAACATGAGCCACCTGCCCCGCGAGAAGCTCGCCGAGAAGGTCGAGGTGATCCGCGCCGTCGAGCGCGAGGCCAAGCGGCCGATCGGCATCCTCGTGGACCTCCAGGGGCCGAAGCTCCGGCTGGGCACCTTCGTGGAGGGCAGCGCGATGATCGCGAACGGGGCGAGCTTCGTCCTCGACGGCGATCCGAGCCCGGGCGACGCCCATCGCTGCCACCTGCCGCATCCCGAGATCCTCGCGGCCCTGGAGCCCGGCCACGCCATCCTCGTGGACGACGGCAAGCTGCGGCTCACCGTCACCGAGGTCGGCGAGGCCCGCGCCGTCACCCGCGTCGAGGTCGGCGGCCGGATCTCGAACCGCAAGGGCGTCTCGCTGCCCCACACGGTGATCCCGCTGCCGGCGATGACCGACAAGGACCGCGCCGACCTCGAGGCCGGCCTCAGCGTCGGGGCCGACTGGATCGCCGTCTCCTTCGTGCAGCGCCCCGAGGACGTTGCCGAGGTCAAGAAGGTCTGCGCCGGCCGCGCCCTGGTGATGGCCAAGATCGAGAAGCCCCAAGCCCTGACCCGCCTCGACGAGATCATCGAGATCTCCGACGGCCTGATGGTCGCCCGCGGCGACCTCGGCGTCGAGATGCCCCTGGAGCAGGTGCCGGGGGTGCAGAAGCGCATCACCCGCGGGGCACGGCGCATGGGCAAGCCCGTGGTCGTGGCCACGCAAATGCTCGAATCGATGATCACGGCCCCCGTGCCGACCCGCGCCGAGGTCTCGGACGTGGCCACCGCCGTCTACGAGGGCGCGGATGCGGTGATGCTCTCGGCCGAGAGCGCGTCCGGCGCGTTTCCCCTGGAGGCGATCGCCATGATGAGTCGCATCGCCGAGGAGGTCGAGCGGGACGCCCTCTACTGGTCGATCATCTCGGCGCAACGCTCCACCCCCGACCACACCGCGGCCGACGCCATCGCGGCCGCCGCCCACCAGATGGTGGACGCCCTCGACCTCGACGCGATCATGGCCTGGACCCATTCCGGCTCGACGGCGCTCCGCCTCTCCCGCGAGCGGCCGAACGCCACCGTGATCGCGCTCACGCCCAAGCGCGAGACGGCCCGGCGGCTGGCCATGGCCTGGGGCACGCACCCCATCGTCACCAAGGACGCCAGCGACGTGGACGACATGGCCTTCCGCGCGGCCAAGTTCGCGGTGCGGGAGAACTTCGCCAAGCTCGGCGACCGGATCATCGTGGTGGCCGGCGTCCCCTTCGGCACGCCGGGGGCGACCAACCTCGTGCGCATCGCCTTCATCACCCGCGAGCACGCCGAGAAGGCCTGACCCCTCAGGGCGCAGGGGCGCCCTCCGCGATCCGGTCCGCGAGGCGCGAGACCTCGTCCGCCAGTCGCTCGGTGGCGACCCAGGGCACCATGTGGCCGATGCCGGGCAGGAGCACGAGCCGCGCGCCGGGGATCGCTGCCGCGAGCGGTCCGGACTGGAGGTCGCTCTTGACGATCGGGTCTGCGTCGCCCGCGATGACCAGCGTCGGGACTCGGATGCTGCCGTAGCGTGGGCTTTGACGTTCGAGCGCGGCGGGCAGGCCGAGCAGGTCCTGGACGTTGGCAAGAAGGGTCGCCGGACGGACCACCAGGGCGGCGCGGGCACGCTCCACGTAGCCGCCGGTCTCGGTCTGGGGCAGGAAGGCGCCGCGTCCGGCACCGTTCAGGTAGTACAGGGCGAGCGGCGGCCCGATCGTCCGGCTCAGCAGCCACGCCACCGGTGGCGCCACCGCCATCCGCCAGTACCAGGGCAGCCGCCGCTCCTGCTTGAAGGGCATGGCCACGGCCGAGACCAGCGCGAGCCCGGCGACCCGCTCCGGATGGTCGAGGGCGAGGCTGAGGGCTAGGGTGCCTGCCCAGGAATGGCCGAGCACGATCGCCGGGCCGACCCCCATCCGTTCAAGGGCTTGCGCGATGGCCGCCCCTTGGACGGCAGGGGACGCCGCCGCGGCGCTGTCCAGGCGGTCGCTCCAGCCGAAGCCGGGCCGGTCGAAGGCGATGACGCGAAAGCCCCGCGCCGCCAGCAGCCGGCCGACGCCCTCCATCGGGTCGGCGGCGTTGGCCGAGGCCCCGTGCAGGAGGACCACCGTGGCGCGCGCCCCGGTCTCCGGCCCGGCCTGGATGGTGGCCAAGCGCCCCTTGTCCACCGCGACGAAGGGGCCGGCCGGCGGATGCTTCGCGCCGACCCAGACGGTGATGGCCAGGCTCGCGGCCGCACTGAGGGCGAGGGCGCCGCCGATCAGGGCCGCGAGCAGCCCGAGGCCGAAGGCCAGCACCCTCAAAGGTCGCGGCCGTCGACCTCGGGCGTGAGGCGGTCGACCGCCTCCTTCACCTTGTCCATGCGCGGATACAGGGCGGCCGCGCGCCGGAAGGCGTTCAGGGCGCGGGTCTTGTCGTCGAGGGACTGGTAGATCCGCCCCAGCGCGGCCCAGGCCTCGAAGTGGCGCGGCTCCAGCACCAGGGCCCGCTGCAGGTCGCCGACGGCGACGTCCTTGTCGGAGAGCAGCCAGAACACCGTGGCGCGCCGGTTCCAGCCCTCGGACCAGCCGGGCTCGATCGCGGTGACGCGGTCCATCAGCTCGGCCGCCAGGGGGAAGTCCTGGGCGGTCATCGCCTGCCGGGCACGGTCGGTGAGGAGGTCGGCGGTGGCGCTGCCGGAGCGGTCGAGGCGGCGCTCGATCAGCCGGGCGATGCCCTTGGCCTCGGCGTCGTCGTCCGATTCGCGAAGGCGGGCGTAGAGGTCGTCCAGACTCGCGGGCGGGGCCGGTTTTGCCTGTTCCGGCTTGGCCTCGCCGGGCCGCTGGTCCGGCGCGAGGCGGGGGGCGGCCTGCGCGCCGCCGGCCAGCAGCGCGGCGGCAACGAGGAGAGCGGAGAGTGGACGCATCATGGCCGGAGCTTGCGGCCCCTGCGCCGGCCCGTCAACGCGCTCCCGTGCCGCGGACATGACGAGACGGCCGCTGCCGGCGGGCAGCGGCTGTGTCGATCCCGGATCGGGCGCCCGCGCCGGCGGGCACCGGGAAGGCCTCAGCCCTGGCGGGCCTTGAAGCGCTTCTGGGTCTTGTTGATGACGTAGACACGGCCCTTGCGGCGCACGAGCTGGTTGTCGCGGTGGCGGCCGCGGAGCGACTTCAGCGAGTTGCGAATCTTCATCGGTCTGTCACGCGGCCCGGCTCGAGGCCGGCCGTCCTTGCACGGGTGTCGGGAGCGGGTGACCCGCGAGGGCGCCCGGCGATGGCGTCTCGCATCGCGGAAAGGCGGTCCCCTTATCAGGATTCGGACGCGCGAGGCAAGGTCGGCGGCGCCACACGCCGCGGACGATGCCGAACGGCGCCGCATCTCGCAATCCCGGCATTCACGGCCAAGGCTGCAAGCCGCGGTGACAGGCGCCCGGCGACTGGATAGGAACGGTCAGGCCGAAGAGAGCAGCGTCCCCGCCCATGATCCAGCGCCCCCTCCGCATCGGAACCCGCGGCAGCCCGATGGCCCTCGCGCAGACCGGCATGGTGCGCGACAGGATCGTGGCGGCCAATCCGGGCCTGGAGACCGAGCTCGTCGTCGTCACCACCGTGGCCGACAAGATCCTGGACCGGCCGCTCTCCGAGATCGGCGGCAAGGGCCTGTTCACCAAGGAACTGGAGCAGGCGCTGTTCGCCGACGAGGTCGACGTCGCCGTCCACTCGATGAAGGACGTGGAGACCTGGCTGCCGGACGGCCTCGTCATCGGCTGCATCCTGGCGCGGGACGACCCGCGCGACGCCTTCCTCGCCCGGGACGCGTCCGGTTTCGCCGACCTGCCGGCCGGCGCGCGGGTCGGCACCTCCTCCCTGCGGCGGGCCGCCCAGGTGCTGATGCGCCGGCCGGACCTGCGCATCGTGCCCCTGCGGGGCAACGCCAACACCCGGATGCGCAAGCTCGAATCGGGGGAGTGCGACGCGACCCTGCTGGCGATCGCCGGCCTGGAGCGCCTCGGCCTGGAGGGCATGGCCCGCAGCGTGCTCTCCGTCGAGGAGATGCTGCCCGCCGTGGCGCAGGGGGCGCTCGGCATCGAGTGCCGGGCGGGCGACGACGCGATCCTGGACCTGCTCGCACCCATCGCCTGCGCCCGCACCACCATCGCGGTCGGCGCCGAGCGGGCGCTGCTCGCCGAACTCGACGGCTCCTGCCGCACCCCGATCGCCGCGCTCGCCCAAATCGAGGGCGAGACCCTGCGCCTCGACGGCCTGCTGTTCCTGCCGGACGGCAGCCGCCACTGGGGCGCCTCGCGCTCAGGCCCGGTGGCGGATGCGGACAGGCTCGGCCGCGAGGCCGGGGCCGAGATGAAGGCCGCAGCGGGCGAGACTTATTCGCGGCATCTCCAGTAGGGGGTTCGGCCGGCCCAGTTCACGCCACGCTGCGCTCGATCTCCTCCTCGTCGCAGATCACCCCGGCCGTGCCCTCGAACTCGGCGGAGATGTCGGTGGCGGGCCGGGCCGGGGCAGGGGCGGCCCGGTCCTGCGCGAAGGTTTCGAGGAACAGGCGCATGACGTGGCGCACGCCGGCGTCGTTGATGGTGCGTTGGTCCTCGTTGTAGTAGCGCCCGGCATTCACGTTGCTGGTGACGATGTCGTAGGCGGGGAAGTACACCGCCCGCGGGTCGCCCGAGGCGCAGACCTCGCCGGCCGCCACCCGCAGCACGGATTTCGAGTAGCTGTTCGATTCCATCACGTGCCGGTCCATGTAGGTGGCGATCATCGGCACGGGCGAGACCGTGAAGATCACGCGGGCTCCCGGGTTGACGCTCCAGAGCCGGTCGAGGAAGCCGCGCAGGTCCGCCAGGACCTCGCCCGCGCCGGCGTTGACGCATTCGTAGAGGTCGGGATCGAAGCTGCCGCCGGCCACCCCCGGCGCCAGCGGCAGCGCCGCGCCGTCGCCCCGCCAGCGCCAGCCCTCGGTCAGGCCGAGGGTGAGCACGAACACGTCCAGCGTCTCGAACAGCCGGCGCACCTCGGCCAGATGCACGTCGCGGGCGGCGACCACCTCCGCCTCGGTGGAGAAGCCAAGGGGCTCGACGGTGGGGCGGAACGGGTCGACGTAGCGCCCGTCCTCGCGCAGCCACGCGGTCAGCTCCGGCGCGAACCGGCCGTAGGCCCGGTCGAAGAGCTGCACGAACTGGCGGGTGTAGTAGAGGTTGCCGTAGCGGGCCGAGAAGGTGCCGAACTGGCGCGCCTGCGCCTCGGCCGGGCTGGCGCCGGGGGGCGCCTCCTCGGTGAGGTAGTAGTTGAAGCCGGCCTCGCGCAGGGCCTCGGCCACCCGCTGGGCGAAGCAGGAGCCGCCGGTGGCGACCTTGTCGGCCCGGCCGATGGCGAAGGTCTCCCGCGGGCGCGGGTTCACGGCGAAGGGCGGCACGTTGGTCACGACCTTGCGCCAGAATCGCTCGGCCGGTAGACCCGTATACGGATTCAACGCCATTCCCGATCCCCGATCCGATCCTCCGGGACGGCGTCGCAACCGTCCCCGCCCTGCGGAACATTCCGGCGCGCATCTTGGCCCTGCACGACCTGCCCCGGCGCGCCCGCAGCGCGTTTTCCTTGTCCGCGCCATCCTGGGCAAGAGCGTGGCGCGCCAAGGCGCCCGAGGAGACCGGGCGCGGCGGCCCGGCCATCGCGGTCATCGGCAACTGCCAGGCCCGCGGCGTGGCGCAGGCGATGCGGCTGTTCGCACCCGAGAGCCCCGTGCGCTTCGTCCCCATGGGCACCCTCAAGCGCGACCACGGCCACATGGACGGCCTCGTCCGTCTGCTGGCCGGCCACGACCACGTGTTCTCGCAATCCTTTCCGCAAGGCCTGATCCCCGGCGGCGACATCACGACGCTGCGCACCCGCGACGCCCGGCTGAAGCTGTTCCCGACGGTGGTGTTCTCCGCCTTCCACCCGGACATGGTCTATGCCGGCCGCACCGAGGACCTGGCGGCTCTGAAGCTCGCCCGCTCGCCGCTGGGCCAGTACCACTCGGCCATCGCCCTCTGCGCCCACCGCCTCGGGCTGAGCGTGACGCAGACGGCCAGCCTGTTCCGCGCCGACGTGTTCGCCCGCCTGGGCTATCTCGACCACTGGGACCCGTCCGTGCGGGAACTCGTCGGCCTCGGCGCCTCGATCGGCTTCGGGCTGGAGCGCGAGGTCGCCCGCTGGAGCCGCCGCGGCGCCTTCATGCACGTGATCAACCACCCGAAGGCCTTCGTCGTCGCCGACATCGCCCGGCGGCTGCTGATCGAGAGCGGCTTCGCCCCCCAGTCCGTGGAGATCGAGGACTATCTCGGCGACGAACTCGCCCGCGACGTGGTCTGGCCGGTCTATCCGCCGATCGCCGAGGCCTACGGCCTGACCGGCTCCTACCTGTTCAAGGAGAAGCCCGCCGGCGACGCCTTCCCGCGGCTCTACGACCTGCACGGCTTCCTGGCCGCGAGCTTTGCCCTCTACGACGCGAGCGAGCCGGGGGCGCTGGCCTGCGCGCGCATCGACACCTGGGCCGGCGCGCCGTGGATCGCCGAGATTTTTTTGGCTGCCAAGAGTGCGTGAGGCCAAGGGCGCCTGAGGGCGAAGCCTCCTTGGCGGCGTCTAGTGGCCCAAGTCTAACAATTGGTCCCGGCCGCTATCGACCCCTTGCCGACACCCGGAAGGTCTTCTTCCAGGGTGTCG
>NZ_BPRB01000223.1 GCF_022179685.1 Methylobacterium trifolii | reverse complement strand
GCCGCGATCCGGTCAGCGACCGGCGGCGGCGGCGATAGCGTCGGAATCGGTCCTGAACGCGGCCCTGCATCGGTCGAGCCAACGGCGGATCGCGCGCCTGTCCATCAGGTCGAATCCGCCCTCGTGCGCCCATTGGGTGTAGGCGAACAGGGCGACGTCCGCGACGGTCGCAGCCTCGCCCACGAACCAGTCCGAGCCGGTCAGGTGCCGCTCCATCAGGTCGAGGGCCGCCTCGCCGCGCGCGACGCGGGCCGGATCGCGTTGGTCGCGCGGGACCCCGCGGAACTTCAGGTCGGCCCGGCAGACCGCGATCGTCGGCTCGTGGCTGTACTGCTCCCAGAACAGCCACTGGTCGACGGTCGCGGCCAGGAACGGGTCGCGCGGCAAAAGCGTGCTGTCCCGGGCGAGATAGCGGATGATGGCGTTCGACTGGGCCAGCCGGCGGCCGTCGTCGAACTCCACGCCCGGAATCTGCCCCGCGGGAAACAGGGCGCGATAGGCCGGCGTGCGGGTCTCGCCCTTCAGCGCGTCGACCGGCACCCAATCGTAGGCGAGGCCGAGGTGATCGGCGACGATCTTGATCTTCAGGCAGTTGCCCGAGGTGAGGTCGCCGAAGATCCGCATCCTATTCCGCCGCCACCGGCATCCGCGCCATCTCCATCTCCCGCAGCGCCCGGCGGTACTCCACCGGCATCACCTTGACGAACTTGGTGCGGTAGCCGGCCCAGTCGTCGAGGATCGCCTTGGCGCGCGGGGAACCCGTGTACTTCAGGTGGTTGGTGATGAGCTGGGAGAGTCGCTCCTCGTCGTGGCCGGACATGTCGGCCAGGATGTCGACGCGGCCCTTGGTCTCCAGATCGCCGTCCTGGTGGAAGCGGCGCATCAGGTCGTCCTCCTCCTCCACGGGTTCGAGGTCGACCATCGAGAGGTTGCAGCGGGCGGAGAACGAGCCGTCCGCATCCAGCACGTAGGCGATGCCGCCGGACATGCCGGCCGCGAAGTTGCGGCCCGTCTCGCCGATCGAGACCACGACGCCCCCGGTCATGTACTCGCAGCCGTGGTCGCCCATGCCCTCGACCACGGTGATCGCGCCGGAGTTGCGGACGGCGAAGCGCTCGCCGGCCGAGCCGCGGACGTAGCATTCGCCGGCGATTGCACCGTAGAGCACCGTGTTGCCGACCATGATCGTGCGGTCGGGCGATGCCTTGAGGGCGTCGCTCGGCCGGATGATGAGCTTGCCGCCCGACAGGCCCTTGCCGACGTAGTCGTTGCCGTGGCCGGTGAGTTCGAGGGTGACGCCGGCCGCGACCCAGGCGCCGAAGCTCTGGCCGGCGGTGCCGGACAGCTTCACCACGATGGTGTCGTCGGGCAGGCCCTCGTGGCCGTGCGCCTTGGCGACCATGCCCGAAAGCATCGCGCCGGCGGCCCGGTCGGAGTTCCGGATCGTGTCGGTCAGCACCACCGGCTCGCCGGTCTCGATGGCGTTGCGCGCCCCCTCGATCAGGCGGCGGTCGAGGACCGTGTCGATCGGATGGTGCTGCTTCTCGACCCAGCGGATCGCCACCTCCGGCCCCACGTCGGGCCGGTGGAACAGCTTGGAGAAGTCGAGGCCGCGGGCCTTCCAGTGGGCGATGGCCTCGCGCTTGTCGAGGAAGTCCGAGCGGCCGATCAGGTCCTCGAGCTTGGTGAAGCCCATTGCGGCCATCAGCTCGCGCAGCTCCTCGGCCACGAAGAAGAAGTAGTTCACCACGTGCTCGGGCGTGCCCTTGAAGCGCTTGCGCAGCACGGGGTCCTGCGTCGCCACGCCCACCGGGCAGGTGTTGAGGTGGCACTTGCGCATCATGATGCAGCCGGCCGCGATCAGCGGCGCGGTGGAGAAGCCGAACTGGTCGGCCCCCAGCAGCGCGGCGATCAGCACGTCGCGGCCGGTGCGGATGCCGCCGTCGGCCTGCAGCGCCACGCGGCCGCGCAGGTGGTTGAGCACCAGGGTCTGCTGGGTCTCGGCCAGACCCGTCTCCCAGGGGCCGCCCGCGTGCTTGAGGGAGGTGAGCGGGGCCGCGCCCGTGCCGCCGTCGTAGCCGGAGATGGTGATGTGGTCGGCCCGCGCCTTGGCCACGCCCGTGGCCACCGTGCCGACGCCGACCTCGGAGACCAGCTTCACCGACACGTCGGCCGCCGGGTTGACGTTCTTCAGGTCGAAGATGAGCTGGGCCAGGTCCTCGATCGAGTAGATGTCGTGGTGGGGCGGCGGCGAGATCAGGCCGACGCCGGGGGTGGCGTAGCGGACCTTGGCGATCTTGGCATCGACCTTGTGGCCGGGCAACTGGCCGCCCTCGCCGGGCTTGGCGCCCTGCGCGACCTTGATCTGCATCATGTCGGCGTTGACGAGGTACTCCGTGGTCACGCCGAAGCGGCCCGAGGCCACCTGCTTGATGGCCGAGCGGCGCGAGCGCCCGTCCGGCAGGGGCTTGAAGCGCTCGACCTCCTCGCCACCCTCGCCCGAGTTCGAGCGGCCGCCGAAGGAATTCAGGGCGATGGCCAGGGTCTCGTGCGCCTCCTTGGAGATCGAGCCGTAGGACATCGCGCCCGTGGCGAAGCGCCGGACGATGTCGGCGGCAGGCTCCACCGTGTCGACCGGCACCGGCTCGCGGCCGATGTCGCCCGCCACCTTGATGCGGAACAGGCCGCGCAGGGTCTTGAGCTGGTGCTCCTGGTCGTTCACCAGCCGGGCGTATTCGCGGTAGCGCTCCGGCACGCCCAGCCGCACGGCGTGCTGCAGGGTGGCGACGGTGTCGGGCGTCCAGGTATGGGCCTCGCCGCGCAGGCGGTAGGCGTACTCGCCGCCGACGTCGAGGGAGGTCCGGTAGACGGGCGCGTCGCCGAAGGCGTCGGCGTGCCGGCGCGCAGTCTCCTCGGCGACCTCGGCCATGCCGATGCCCTCGATGGTGGTGGCCGTGCCGAAGAAGTCGCGCGAGACGAAGGCGGTGTTCAGGCCGATGGCGTCGAAGATCTGCGCGCCGCAATAGGACTGATAGGTCGAAATACCCATCTTGGACATGACCTTGAGCAGGCCCTTGTCGACCGACTTGATGTAGCGGTGGACGATCTCGTCCTCCACCACATCGGGCGGAAATTCGTCCTTCATCGCGATCAGCGTCTCGAAGGCGAGATAGGGGTTGATCGCCTCCGCGCCGTAGCCGGCCAGACACGCGAAGTGGTGCACCTCGCGCGGCTCGCCCGACTCGACCACGAGGCCGACCGAGGTGCGAAGCCCCTTGCGGATCAGGTAGTTGTGCACGGCCGCCGTCGCCAGCAGCGCCGGGATCGGGATGCGGTCGGGCCCGACCGCCCGGTCGGACAGCACGATGATGTTGTAGCCGCCGCGCACGGCCACCTCGGCCCGGTCGCAGAGGCGGTCCAGCGCCCCCTCCATGGCCGCGGCCCCGGTCTCGGCGGGGTAGGTCATGTCGAGGGTCTTGGTGTCGAAGCGGTCCTCGAAATGGCCGATCGAGCGGATCTTCTCCAGGTCGCTGTTGGTGAGGATCGGCTGGCGCACCTCCAGCCGCTTGCGGCGGGAGGCGCCCTCCATGTCGAGGAGGTTCGGGCGCGGCCCGATGAACGAGACGAGGCTCATCACGGCCTCCTCGCGGATCGGGTCGATCGGCGGGTTCGTCACCTGCGCGAAGTTCTGCTTGAAGTAGGTGTAGAGCAGCTTCGACTTGTCCGAGAGGGCCGAGAGCGGCGTGTCGGAGCCCATCGAGCCCACGGCCTCCTGGCCGGTCACGGCCATGGGCTGCATCAGGAGCTTGAGGTCCTCCTGGCTGTAGCCGAAGGCCTGCTGGCGATCGAGCAGGCTCACGTCCGAGCGGGTCTCGCGCGCGGTGACGGGCTTGAGGTCCTCCAGCACGATCTGGGTGTTCTTGACCCAGTCCGCATAGGGGTGGGCCGCGGCCAGCTCCCCCTTGATCTCCTCGTCGGAGACGATGCGGCCCTTCTGCAGGTCGATCAGCAGCATCCGGCCCGGCTGCAGGCGCCAGGACTGGACGATCTTCTCGTCCGGGATCGGCAGCGTGCCCATCTCGGAGGCGAGCACCACGAGGCCGTCGTCGGTGACGATGTAGCGGGCGGGCCGCAGGCCGTTGCGGTCCAGCGTCGCGCCGATCTGGCGCCCGTCGGTGAAGGCCACCGCGGCCGGCCCGTCCCAGGGCTCCATCAGGGCAGCGTGGTACTCGTAGAAGGCGCGCCGGTTCTCGCTCATCAGCGGGTTGCCGGCCCAGGCCTCCGGGATGAGCATCATCATCGCATGGGCGAGCGGGTAACCGCCCATGAGCAGGAATTCGAGGGCGTTGTCGAAGCAGGCGGTGTCGGACTGGCCCTCGTAGGAGATCGGCCAGATCTTCGAGATGTCGTTGCCGAACAGTTCGGAATCGACGCTGGCCTGGCGGGCCGACATCCAGTTGACGTTGCCGCGCAGCGTATTGATCTCGCCGTTATGGGCGACGAACCGGTAGGGGTGGGACAGGCGCCAGGTCGGGAAGGTGTTGGTGGCGAAGCGCTGGTGCACCAGGGCCAGCGCCGAGACGTAGCGCTCGTCCTTCAGGTCGAGGAAGTAGTGGCCGAGCTGGCTCACCAGCACCATGCCCTTGTAGACGATGGTCCGGCTCGACACGGAGACGGGGTAGAACTCCATCACCCGCGGGTCCTTGAGGCCGTAGACCTTGCCCGAGATGACCTTGCGCGCGACGTAGATGCGGCGCTCGAAGGCGTCCTCGTCGGACACGCTGGCGGGGCGGCCGATGAAGAGCTGGCGGTGGTGCGGCTCGGTCTCCTTGACCGCCTTGCCGAGGTCCTCGGGATCGACCGGCACGTCGCGCCAGCCGAGCAGGGGCAGGCCTTCGTCGGCGAGCGACTTCTCGACGATCTCCTCGATGATCCGGCGCGGCTCCTCGGCCTTGGGCATGAAGAACTGGCCGATGGCGTAGTGCCCGGCCGGCGGCAGCTCGAAGCCCAGGCGCGAGCACTCGTCGGCGAAGAAGGCGTGCGGGATCTGCGTGAGGATGCCGCAGCCGTCGCCCATCTTCGGGTCGGCGCCCACCGCGCCGCGGTGGTCGAGGTTCTCCAGGATCAAGAGACCCTGCTGCACGATGGCGTGGGTGCGCCGGTCGTGCATGTCGGCGATGAAGCCGACGCCGCAGGAATCGCGCTCGTGGGCCGGATCGTAGGCACCCTGCGCCTTGGGAAGCGCCGGATCGCGCACGACCAGGGGCTCGGGCCCGCCGCGGGGGGCGGGAGCGGAGTTCGCGTGTCCCGGTGCTGCCATCTCGACCTGTCCCCAAAACCTCGACCGGCAAAAACTCGACTTGACCGTACGCGGACGCCGGGCCGACCCCGGCAATCCGCATGCGAGCATGTTTCGTGCCCGGACATCAACCGATGCCGGGATGCGCCTTCCTCGTCGCGTCGGGTTTCGGCCGGGCCCTCGTCGGAGGGATCGCCCGCAACCCGCGGGCTCGACACCGGCCCGTCAGTCAGCCGGCGTGGGCCCGGATCGCCGCGGCGGCGACCGGCTTCAAATCTCGTTTCGGCGTCACGATCGGCACGTCACGAAACCCTTGCCCAGGATTCAGGCATCCGCCGGGATGCCCGCACCAGATGGGACAGTCTTGCTGTCCTATAACGGCAAGCTGCCAGATTTCAAACGTTCCAGCAAGAGACCTCGACGGGGGTGCGGCGCCATTCCCCGCGCGGATGCCGCGAGCTGCCACACTGCCCAACCCCGCGGTCCTCGGAAACGAGCCTGCCGCATCCTGCCCGGATTGTCCCGCAATCTCGCCCGATTCGTCCGGTTAACAGGACCTTGCCGAGCACAAGCGGCGATGCGGGGCAACGACCTCGACGGCGTGGCGGAGGGACCGGCGTTGGTGGAGCCCTCGGCCATGCCGATCCGATTCTGGCCGATCCGATTCCGCCGGCAGGACCGGCCACAGGGAACGCAGCGATATGGACGCGAGCCGCACAGGCACCGGACGTAGGCGACGCGCACGCAACCTCGTAGCCCTCGGGGCGTGGTCCCTGCTCCTGGCCCTGGGTGGCGGCGCCCAGGCGCAATCCCTCTTCGACGACGACATCCTGCCGCCCCGCGTCGTCGCGTGGCGCCTGGCCGAGCGCGGCTTCAGCGAGATCGGCCGGCCCCGCTTCGACGGACGCGCCTACGTGGTCGAGGCCTTGGGCCCGAACGGGGCCCGGGTGCGGCTCTTCGTCGATGCCGAGGACGGCGCCATCCTCGGCCGCCAGCGCCTCGAAGCCCCGCCCGTTCCCGTCGCCCGCCTCGGCCGTCCCGGCGTGCCGGGCTACGGCTGGACGGAGGAGGATGCCGGGCCACGCGGTCCCATGCGGCTCTCCGAGCGCCTCGTCCCGCCGGCCGACATTCCCGGAGGCGAGGGCCGCGCCGCCCCGCGCCGCCCCGGCCTCGATCCCCATCCGATCCCGCTACGCCCCGAAGGCCCGGCCGCATCCGTGCGCCGTGAGGGCGCCGAGCCGAACCCCTATGGCCTCAACCCCGAGGGTGGACGCACGGAGGCGCCGCGCCGGGTCGCCCGGATCGGCAAGCCGGCCGAGACGAAGCCCGCCCTGCGGTCCACGCCGGAGGCGCCGGCCCCGAAGCTGAAACCCGCCGAGGCCGCGCGGCCGGACGCCAAGCCCGAGGCACCCGTCGCCGCCATCGAGCAGCCCAAGCCCGCGGCCGCGCCGGCGCCGACGGCGGTGCAGCCGCTCTCGGTCGAGGAGGCCGCCCCGAAGGCGGTCGACACCAGGCCCGTCGAGGCGAAGTCCGCAGAGGCGGCCAAGCCCGCCGAGCCGGCCTGGAAGGACCCGCCGGCCGAGGCCAAGCGCAACGTCCGGGTGATCGGCGGCGCGACCGTGGTGCCTGGCACGGCCGAGAAGGACGGCGCGGCGGCCCAGTAGGCCGCGCTGCCCTCAGGCCCCGTCCAAATTCAGGCGCCCCTCCCCGCAGAACACCGTCAGGGTGTCCGAGCGGGCGATGGCGCAGAGCGTCATCCCGTGCGCCCGCGCCCGGTCGAGGGCGAGCGAGGTGGGCGCCGAGATCGCCACGATAGTCGCGGCGCCGAGGCGGGCGGCCTTCTCCACCATCTCGAACGAGCAGCGGCTGGTGATGACGACGAAGCCCTCGGCCGGGTCGGTGCCGGCGCGGATCAGAGCGCCGATCAGCTTGTCGAGGGCGTTGTGGCGGCCGACGTCCTCGCGCACGGCAGCCAGCGTCCCGTCGCGGCGGGCCCAGGCGGCGGCGTGCACCGCGCGGGTCTCCCGGTTGAGCACCTGCGCCTCGCCAAGCGCCGAGAGCGCCCGCTCGATCGCGGCGACCGCGACCCCGGTGCCGGGCCGGGTCCGGACCTCGGCCCTGGGAAGGGCGGCGAGGTCCTCGATGCCGCAGACGCCGCAGCCGGTGCGCCCGCTGAGCGCGCGCTTGCGGGCGAGGTGCTCCCGCAGACGCCCCGGCACGAGGTCGACGTGGAGGCGCAGGCCGTCCGGGCCGGATTCGAGCCGGGCGGAGCGAATCTCGCCGGCCTCCTCGACGATGCCCTCCGTCAGGCTGAAGCCGTAGGCGAAATCCTCCAGGTCCGCCGGGCTCGCCATCATCACCGCGTAAGGCACGCTGCCGTAGACGAGGTTGACCGGCATCTCCACGGCGATGGCCCGCGTGTCGGGGCGGGGCTCGGCGGAGCCGTAGGCGACGACCCGCGTGCCCACCCTTACGGCGGTCGCGAGCTTGTCGGGATCACGCGTCGCCTCGTCCATCCGCCTCGTCCGCGTCCCGCGCCCGTCCAGGGCAAGACCGTGCCGGTCTTCGCTATAGCAGTGCCGCGGCGAAGATGCCCGCCTGCGGCATCGAAGCCCGTGGCGAAACGCTTCCCCAAGAAGAACGCCGCGTCCGATGCTCCGTCCCCCCCCCGAATGCCTCCGGACGAGACAATCGGTGGCGGGAAGAAACCGCGTGATGCGACGCTTGTGCGGTTGCACCTTGCACGGCCTTGTGGTCTGAAGCCGCGATCGGACATCCGCCTGCCGGGCGGGTCCGGCGAGCCGGCAGCGCCCAAGCGTTCCAACAACAACCGGGGCGTGCGGCCGACAGGTCTTCAAGGGGAGCCACGAGAGGCACATGCGGACGGCGAAGACGCAAACACGACCACATCGGGGGTTCGCCGCGCTCGGCGCGCTCCTCGTCTCGTCCTCGCAGGCGTTCGCCGCCGGCATCGGCCAGCCCGAGCCGTGGCAGATGGACCGTCAGGTCGCGGTGACCGAGAACGCCCGCGACATCCACCTGTTCGAGCAGTGGGTGCACTGGCTCTCCCTCGGCATCTCCCTGTTCGTGCTCGGGCTGATCCTGTGGTGCGTCTACCGCTTCAGCGAGAAGCGGAACCCGACGCCGTCGCGCACCACCCACAACACCATGATCGAGGTCGCCTGGACCATCATCCCGGTGCTGATCCTCGTGGCCGTGGCGATCCCGTCCTTCCGCCTGCTGCGCACGCAGCTCTCGGACCCCAAGGGCGACGTGATGGTCAAGGTCATCGGCCACGCCTGGTACTGGTCCTACGAGTACCCGGCCGACCAGGGCGGCGGCTTCACCTTCGACGCCAACCTCGACGAGGACAAGCTGCCGAGGCTGCTCGGCACCGACAACGACATGGTCGTGCCGGTGAACAAGATCGTGAAGATCCAGGTCACCGCCGCCGACGTGCTGCATTCCTGGGCCATGCCCTCCTTCGGCTTCAAGATCGACGCCGTGCCGGGCCGCCTCAACCAGTTCTGGTTCAAGGCCGACCGCGAGGGCACCTATCACGGCCAGTGCTCGGAGCTGTGCGGCCAGCGCCACGCCTACATGCCGATCACCGTCCGCGTCGTGAGCGACGAGGCCTACGCCGCCTGGCTCACGGAGGCGAAGACCAAGTACGCCCGCCTCGACGACGGCTCGAAGTTCGCGGACGCCCGCTAGCGGCGCCATCCGGAGCGGTGCCGGCGCGTCCGGCCCCGCTCCGTTCCAGACGAGAGATACAAGACAAACCCGAGCAAGGTTCGCATCGATGGCTACCGCCGCAGCGCACGCAGGGCATCACGACGCCCACGACCACAAACCCGCCTTCTTCGCCCGCTGGTTCCTCTCCACGAACCACAAGGACATCGGCACGCTCTACCTGCTGTTCGCGTTCTGCGCGGGCGTGATCGGCGCGTTCCTCTCCTTCGGCATCCGCATGGAGATGGAGGCCCCCGGCCTCCAGTATTTCTCGAACCCGCAGACCTACAACGTCTTCGTCACCGGCCACGGCCTCATCATGGTGTTCTTCATGGTGATGCCCGCCCTAATCGGCGGCTTCGGCAACTGGTTCGTGCCCCTCATGATCGGCGCGCCCGACATGGCGTTCCCGCGCATGAACAACATCTCGTTCTGGCTGACGGTCGCGGGCTTCTGCAGCCTCGTCTGCTCGCTGTTCGTCGAGGGCGCCCCCGGCGCGAGCGGCGCCGGCACGGGCTGGACCGTCTACCCGCCGCTTTCCACCGCCGGCCATCCCGGCCCGGCCGTCGACTTCGCGATCTTCGCCCTCCACCTCTCGGGTGCCGGCTCGATCCTGGGCGCGATCAACTTCATCACCACGATCCTGAACATGCGCGCCCCGGGCATGACGCTGCACAAGATGCCGCTCTTCGCCTGGGCCGAGCTGGTCACCGCCTTCCTGCTGCTGCTCTCGCTGCCGGTGCTCGCCGGCGCGATCACCATGCTGCTCACCGACCGCAACTTCGGCACCACCTTCTTTGACCCGGCCGGCGGCGGCGACCCGATCCTCTACCAGCACCTGTTCTGGTTCTTCGGCCACCCCGAAGTCTACATCATGATCCTGCCGGCCTTCGGCATCGTCTCGCACATCATCGCCACCTTCTCGAAGAAGCCGGTCTTCGGCTACCTCGCGATGGCCTACGCGATGGTCGCGATCGGCGTCGTCGGCTTCGTCGTGTGGGCGCACCACATGTACACGGTGGGCCTCTCGCTCCAGACGCAGTCGTACTTCGTCTTCGCGACCATGGTGATCGCGGTGCCGACCGGCGTGAAGATCTTCTCCTGGATCGCGACGATGTGGGGCGGCTCGATCCGCTTCACCGCGGCGATGCACTGGGCGGTGGGCTTCATCTTTCTGTTCACGGTCGGCGGCGTCACCGGCGTCGTGCTCGCGAACTCGGCCGTCGACAAGTACCTGCACGACACCTACTACGTCGTCGCCCACTTCCACTACGTGCTGTCGCTCGGCGCCGTGTTCATCATCTTCGCCGGCGTCTACTACTGGTTCCCGAAGATGACCGGGCACATCATCCCGGAATGGGCCGGCAAGCTGCACTTCTGGCTGGCCTTCATCGGTGCGAACGTCCTGTTCTTCCCGATGCACTTCCTGGGGCTCGCCGGCATGCCGCGCCGCTACGCCGACTATCCGGAGGCGTTCGCGGGTTGGCACAAGGTCTCGACCTACGGCGGCCACATCTTCGCCCTCGGCATGATGGTGTTCATCATCGGCGTGGTCCTGGCCTTCCGCTCGAAGGAGCGGGCCGCGGACAACCCCTGGGGCGAGGGTGCGACCACGCTGGAATGGACCCTGTCCTCTCCCCCGCCCTTCCACCAGTTCGAGACGCTGCCCCGCATCGTCGACGAGCCGGGCCACCACTGAACCCGACGATCGCGGGGGCCGCTCCGGCGGCCCTCGCCTTTTCCCGGATGCCTCACGGGGCATCCCGGAAAGGGCGAACGCCCCTCGATACCGGCGCCTTGCGCCGCGATGACTGGAACTATTCCTGTTCGCCGGTGACGGCGGACGTGGACCGACCAGCCGGCCGGATCGGCCGCCGAGCCAACACAGTGATGTCGATGACAGGTCTGACCAACACGATCGGCCCCGGCGCCGAGACGCCGACGTTCCCCGCCGTGAGCATCGGCGGCGACGTGCCGGACTACTTCGCCCTGCTGAAGCCGCGGGTGATGGTGCTGGTGATCTTCACGGCGCTCGTCGGCATGGTGGTCTCGCACGGCCACGTCCAGCCGGCGATCGGGGTGATCTCGCTCCTGATGATCGCGGTGGGCGCGGGCGCCTCGGGCTGCCTCAACATGTGGTGGGACGCCGACATCGACGCGGTGATGACGCGCACCGCCAAGCGCCCGATCCCGGACGGCCGCATCCGCCCGGACGAGGCCCTCTCCTTCGGCCTCGTGCTCTCGGTCGGCTCCGTCCTCGTGCTGGGGCTCGCCGCAAACTGGCTCGCGGCGGGCCTCCTCGCCTTCACCATCGTGTTCTACGCCGTGATCTACTCGATGTGGCTGAAGCGGGCGACCGCGCAGAACATCGTCATCGGCGGTGCGGCGGGCGCCCTCCCCCCGGTGATCGGACAGGCCGTGGTCTCGGGCTCGGTCGGCATCGAGTCCCTGGTGCTGTTCGCCATCATCTTCATCTGGACGCCGCCCCATTTCTGGGCGCTCGCCCTGGTCAAGGCCGGCGAATACGCCAAGGCCGGCATCCCGATGATGCCCAACACCGCCGGCCCGCAATCGACCCGCCGCCAGATCATCTACTATTCCGTCCTGCTCTGCCCGCTCGGTCTCGCGCCGGTGGCGTTGGGCTTCGGCGGCCTGCTCTACGGGGTGGTCGGACTGCTCGGCGGCCTCGGCATGATCGCATTCAGCATCCAGGTCTTCCGCAACCGCGAGGGCGAGGCAGAGAAGCGCGCGGCGATGGGCATGTTCGGCTTCTCGATCCTCTACCTGTTCCTGCTGTTCTCGGCGCTCCTGGCCGAGCAGGGCCTCGGCCTGTTCCGCCCGGTCATGGGCGCCTGAGCATGCACGATCCCGATCTCGGCCCGAAGATCGCTTATCGCGCCCTGACCCCGGAGGAGGAGGCGCGCCGCCGCAAGCGCTCCCTCGCCATCGCCCTGGCGCTCGGCGCCATGGTGGTCCTGTTCTTCGTCCTGACGATCGCCAAGCTCGGGCCTCAGGTCCTCAACCGGCCCCTGTAGATGAGCGCGCCGAAACCAGTTTCGAACAAGGGTGCGGTGCGCACCGCGATCGCCTGCGCCGGCCTGGCGCTGGGCATGGTCGGCCTCGCCTTCGCGTCGGTGCCCCTCTACGACGCCTTCTGCAAGGCGACCGGCTACGACGGCACCCCGCGCCAAGGCCCGGCGCCGGGCGTCGCCTCGCAGGCCGCCGGCAGCATGGTGGTGCACTTCGACACCAACGTCTCCGCCAGCCTGCCGTGGAAGTTCAGGGCCGAGACCCGCAGCGTCACCGCCCGGTTCGGCGAGACGCAGACGGTGTTCTTCCGGGTCCGCAACACCGGCACCACGCCCTCGACGGGGGTGGCGACCTTCAACGTGCAACCGGGCCTGATGGGCGGCTACTTCGTCAAGGTGGAGTGCTTCTGCTTCAAGGAGCAGACGCTCCAGCCCGGCGAGACCCTGGATTTCCCGGTGGTGTTCTACATCGATCCGGCGGTCCGGGACGATTCCAACACCGGCCATCTCAGTGAGATGACGCTCTCCTACACGTATTTCGCCTCCAAGAACGGCGAGCCGGTCACGGCGGCCCTCGCCAAGACGGGCGAGGCCGCCACGAAGCGGGATTTCTGATCGCGAACCCGTGACAACGGGGCCGCGCGTCCCGTATGGGTTCGGACAAGCTTGGGAGCCGTGCGGCACGCCGCCCTCCGGGCACGAAGCACAGGCCGAAGGCCGGTCACGGCAAACGGGCTTAAGGGGTTGAGGAGCGACGTTACGATGGCCGAGGCGCACGCCAAGAATCACGACTTCCACATCCTCAGCCCGAGCCCGTGGCCGCTGATCGGTGCCTTCTCGGGCTTCCTGATGGCCTTCGGCGCCGTGTTCTGGATGAAGAACCTCCAGGTCGGCACCCTGGCGCCGGGTCCCTACATCTTCGGCGCGGGCACGCTCGGCGTCCTCTACACGATGTATTCCTGGTGGAAGGACGTCGTCCACGAGGCCAACAACGGCGACCACACCCGCGTCGTCCAGCTCCACCATCGCTACGGCATGATGATGTTCATCGCCTCCGAGGTGATGTTCTTCGTGGCGTGGTTCTGGGCCTATTTCGAGGCCGCCCTCTACACCGCCGACCCGATCCAGGCCTCGCGCGTCGAGTTCACCGGCGGCACCTGGCCGCCCAAGGGCATCGAGGCGTTCGACCCCTGGCACCTGCCGCTCCTCAACACCCTGATCCTGCTCACCTCCGGCACCACCGTGACCTGGGCCCACCACGCCCTGCTGCACGGCGACCGCAAGGGCCTGAAATACGGCCTGTGGCTGACGGTGATCCTGGGCCTGCTGTTCACGGCCTGCCAGGCCTACGAGTACGGCCACGCCCATTTCGCCTTCTCGGGCAGCATCTATTCGTCGACCTTCTTCATGGCGACGGGCTTCCACGGTGCCCACGTCATCATCGGCACGATCTTCCTCGGCATCTGCCTGTACCGGGCCTATCTCGGCCAGTTCACCACGACCCAGCACCTCGGCTTCGAGTTCGCCGCCTGGTACTGGCACTTCGTGGACGTGGTCTGGCTGTTCCTGTTCGCCGCGATCTACGTCTGGGGCTCCGGCGCCGGGCACGCGGCCGCCCATTGAGACGGGGACCGTCGCCCCTCGCATGAGGGGGATGCGCGAAAGGGCGGCTCGGGCCGCCCTTTTTCGTGTCGGGACCGGACCGCGCACCCCATATCGAAGGCGTGGAACGTCGGACACGGCATCGGCCTCTCTCGGCGAGGAGTCACCATCTTGCATCCGACCCATACGCTGCCGGCCCCCATCCCCACCGGCCTTCGCGGGCGCTGCCCGCGCTGCGGCGAGGGACACCTGTTCTCGGGCTACCTGACCCTCCGGCCCGCCTGCGAGTCCTGCGGCCTCGACTATTCCGGCTTCGACGCGGCGGACGGGCCGGCCTTCTTCGTGATGTCGATCGTCGGCCTCGTGGTCGTGGGCCTCGCCCTCTGGATGGAGGTCACCTACGAGCCGCCGATCTGGGTGCATGCGCTCGTCGCCGGCACCCTCTCGATCGGCCTCAGCCTGCTCCTGGTCCGGCCGCTGAAGGGGCTGCTGATCGCTCTCCAGTTCAGCAACAAGGCCGAGCAGGGACGCTTCGAGCGGTGAGCGCGGCCGGCTCCAAGGGCGTGGTGCGCAGGAGCGCGCTGCGCGACCTCGCTGCACCCGGCATCGCCGCCACGGTGGCGCTGGCGATCCTGCTGGGGCTGGGCACCTGGCAGATCCAGCGCAAGGGCGAGAAGGAGACCCTCATCGCCCGCATCCTCGCCCGCTCCAAGGCCGAGCCGCAGGCACCGCCCGCCGCCGCCGAATGGAACCCTGTCACCGACGAGTTCCGGCACGTCCGCGCGGCCGGCACCTTCGAGAACGACCGGGAGACCCTGGTGCACGGGCTGGCCGCCGGCGAGACGCCGGGCCGCGCGCTCCAGGGCTACTACGTGCTGACACCCTTCAGGCGCGCGGAAGGCGGCACCCTCCTGGTCAACCGCGGCTTCGTGCCG
>NZ_BPRB01000222.1 GCF_022179685.1 Methylobacterium trifolii | reverse complement strand
CGCCACGGGTGCGACGGGCCTTGCCGGGACGACCGGAGCGACGGGTGCGACCGGCGCGACCGGTGCTATCAGCGCGACCGGCGCGACCGGCGCGACCGGCCCGACCGGTCCCACGTCCTTTGCCCCGCCGACGTCTCCGGAGTCGGTGTCGGCGGCCCTGCCTGCCGCTCTGCAGGCGTCGGAGGCAAACAGCCTGATCTTCGGTACGGAGACCCATTCGATCGGTACGGCGTCCCAGTTCGATCTCTCTCGGAGCCCCTTCGGCAGCGCGGGGTCGACCTCCGAGATGTTCGTCAGTTCGCTCAAGGGCAGCGAGCTCTAGCGCGTCCCACGATCCGATGACCTCGACCCCCGCTGGAGATCCAGCGGGGGTTTTTTACGGTCTGGACGGTTCGGCCGGGTCGATCGGCGGCCGCTTCGATGCCGCGCGGAAGCCCGACGACGGCGCCGCCCTGGCGATCCGGGCGTGTTCGAGGCCGATGCGGCCCATCCGTCCGGCCCGTCGCCGTCCTGCGACTTGAATCACGGAACGGCGCGTCGTTAACCTTTCGTCAACCATGAACCGCGCAGGTTCGGGCGTCTGAGAGGAACGGCCATGACGCGACGTGTCCACCGGGACTTCGATGCCCTGACCGAGGCGCAGGTCGTGGCCGGCCGGACCGCGGCCCGCCGGGTGACCGCCGCCGGCCTGCTGCCGGCCGACGCGCCCAAGAGGATCACCGAACTCCTGGATGCGATCGACCACGTGGCCGAGGCGGCCACTGGAGACCGCAGCTTCCTCCACCTCAAGCCGGCGCCGGGACAGGCGGCCGGCCCCCTGCGCGCCCGCGTGTGAGCTGACAAGGGTCCGGACCGGGGCCCGCTCCGAGCCGGACCCGACGCCGTGATGGCGCAGCTCCGGGCATCGGTCTGCTGTCAGGCCTGACAGGTCTCGTCCGATATCCGTTCGATCGCTTCGCGATGCGGATTTCTGCTGCGCTCATACCAAGTCTCATAGGTGAGGACCTATGAGGTCCGGCGGATTGCCGCCGCCCGCGGTCGCGGGGGCCGAGCCTCGATGACGCATCCTCACCGAGGCTTGGTATCAGGCGCCGCGCGGGCGTCCCGATACCGGGTCCGCTTCGATCGAGCGGACACGGTATCAGGCCGGCAACCGCAGTTCGGCGCGCAGGCCGCCGAGGCCGGAGCGCCGCAGGTCGAGGGCGCCGCCGTAGAGTTCGGCCAGTTCCAGGGTGATCGGCAGTCCGAAGCCGTGGCCCGGCACGCTCTCGTCGAGGCGCCGGCCGCGCGCCATCACCGCCGCGAACGCGTCCCCGTCGAGGCCCGGCCCGTCGTCCTCCACGCGCAGGCAGACGCCCTGGTCCAGCGGGATCGCGGAGATCCGCACGCGGGCCTTCGCCCAGGTGCAGGCGTTGTCCATGAGGTTGCCGAGCATCTCGTCGAGGTCCTGGCCGTCGCAGGCCACCACGAGCCCCTCCGGGACGTCCGCCTCGATCGCGAGGCGACGGTCCGCGTGCAGGCGCCGCAGGGCCTCGGCGAGATCCAGGACGTGCGCGCGCAGGTCCGTCCGCGTGCGGACGCCTCCGCCCAGCGCCGCCGCCCGCGCCCGGCGCAGGTGGTGGCGCACGCGCCGGTCCATGCCGGCGACCAGCCGGGACAGGGTGCCGTCCGGATCGTGGTCCCGGTCGGCCAACGCCATGGTCAGCGTCGCCAGCGGCGTCTTGAGGCCGTGGGCGAGGTTGGCGACGTGGGCCCGTGCCCGCTCCAGGTTCGCCGCGTTCTGGTCGAGCAGGCCGTTCAGTTCGGCCACCAGCGGCCGGATCTCGGCGGGCTGCTCGGCCGGCACGCGCGGCCGGCGCCCGTCCCGGACCGCGGCCAGGTCCCGGCGCAGGCGCTCCAGGGGCCGCAGGCCGAGGCGGACCTGCACGACGACGCCGGCCAGCAGGCAGAGGCCGAGCAGGCCCAGGGTGAGGGCGAGCGTCCCGGCCGCCTCACGCACCGGGCCCTGGAGCGTCGCCGCCGGGCCCGTCGCGACGATCAGAGCCCCCTCCGCCGGCCGGCCGGGCGGCACGGGCAGGACGCGCATCACCAGGGCCTCCCCCCGCGGCCCGGTCCCGTCCGCCGGCCGGGGCCGGTCGGTGTCCTGGGGCTTGGGCCGCCGGGGCAGGTCCGGGATGTCGAGCCGCGCGCCGTCGAGGGAGCCGGAGCGCAGGACTTGGTCCGCGCGCTCGACCTGCCAGTACCAGCCCGAGCCCGGATGGTCGAAGGGCGGCGCGTCGAGGTTCCTGGTGAGGCGAAGGACACCGTCCGGCCCCTGCTCCAGGCCGGAGGCGACGGCCGCGATCTGCGCATCGAGGCGTCCGTCGAGCTGCGCGCGGGCAAACCGGTGCAGGATCAGCCCGATGGCGATGCCGGCCACGACGAGCGCCGCGGTGACGAGGACCAGGGCCGCGAGCAGCAGGCGGCGCTGGAGGGAGCCGAGGTGGAACGGGCCGGGGGGCTTGGCAGTGCGCTTGCCAGTGGGCTTGGCGAGGGGCTTGAGGGGCGGCGGCATCAGCCCTCGCCGCCGTGCAGGCGCCAGCCGTGGCCGCGCACGCTCTCGATGCCGGCCGGCGCGATCTTGCGGCGTAGCCGGGTGATGATGACCTCCACCGAGTTCGAATCGACCTCCGCGTCCCCGTCGTAGACCCGCTCCAGCAGTTGCGTGCGCGGCACCACCCCGTCCTTGCGCAGGATCAGGCAGGACAGCACGCGCCATTCGAGGCCGGTGAGCTTCAGGGGCAGGCCGTCCCGCTCGAAGGTGCCGAGGCCCGCATCGTAGGTTAGCGGGCCGCAGGCGATCCGGCTGACGCCCGCCGCCTGGGCCCGGCGGACCAGGGCACGTAGGCGGATCACCAGTTCCTCGACCCGGAACGGCTTGACGAGGTAGTCGTCCGCCCCCGCCTTGAAGCCCGCGACCTTGTCGCTCCAGCCGTCGCGGGCGGTGAGGATCAGCACCGGCATCGTCCGCCCGCCCGCGCGCCAGGCCTGGAGCACGGCGATGCCGTCGCGCTTGGGCAGACCGAGGTCGAGCACCACGGCGTCGTAGCTCTCGGTCTCGCCCAGGTGCTGCGCGTCCTCGCCGTCGGCCGCGTGGTCGAGGGCGAAGTTCTCCGCCCGCAGGGCACGCAGGATCTCGGCGGCAAGCGGCGCGTCGTCTTCCGCCAGCAGGATCTTCATCGTCGGGTCCGTCCAAGTCGGGGTCGTCCAACAGGCAGGGCCGCCTACCGGGCACCCTTTAACGGAAACTGAACCGGCCGGTTCAGGGCGCGTTTCGCGCCCCGTCCTAGAAGCCGGTCAACCCGAAAGGGGATCTGCAGCGAAAGAGACACCCATGACCACCGACACGATCGTCGACGGCACCGCCACCGACGTGACCACCGACGCCCTGAGCCCGGGCCGCAGCCGGCAGCCCCGCCGCGGCCTCGTGGTCGGGGCGCTGGCCGTGCCGCTGGCGCTCGGCGCCGTCGGCCTCTCCCTGGCGCAGCCCGGCCCCAATGCCGGGCTCACCCCCATTGAGCCCGTCGCCATCTCCGCCCTGGCGCCCTCCGGCGCGGTGGCCGCCCGCGGCGAGGTCGCCGAGGTCTTCGGCAACAAGTTCGTCGTGCAGGACGGCACCGGCCGGGCGCTGGTCGAGACCGGCCGGCAGGGGGAGGGCGGCACCCTCGTTTCCAAGGGCGAGACCGTCACGGTCCAGGGCCGGTTCGAGAACGGCTTCCTGCACGCAAGACTGCTCACCCGCGCCGACGGCACCAAGGTCGTGCTGGGCCCGGCGGGCGGACCGCCCCCCGGCAGCCTCGACTGGGCGAAGGACAAGGTCGGCCTCGGGGCGCAGCCGGACGTGCCGGCCTTGAGCGCCTCGGTGGAGAAGGCCGGCTACAGCGACGTGCGGGTGACGGGGCGCGGCCCCAGGCACCTCGACGTCGCCGCCAAGGGCCAGGACGGCCGCGAGCGCCTGCTCCATGTCGGCTTCGACGGGCAGATCCGCGAGAAGCGGGTCTTCTGAACCCCGACGCCTGCGCGCCGTACCGGGACGTCCCTCCGGTGCGGCGCGCCGTGCACGCTCGGCCGGGGGCATCGGAGGAACCGCGCGCCGTGGTAGAGGGATCTCCATCCCTCGGCCCCAGCAGGAGGAACCGCCATGCCCCCGCACGCTCTCCATCCGCGCGGCATCTTCAGCGCCGCACCGACGCCCCTGACCGCGGATTACCGGCCCGACCACGGGCTCTTCCTCGATCACGCCCGGCGGCTCCTCGAGGCCGGGTGCGACGGCATCTCGCTGCTGGGAACCACCGGCGAGGCCAACAGCCTGTCGCTGCCCGACCGGAAGGCGCTGCTGGAGGCCGTGGTGGCGGGCGGGATCGCGCCCGGGCGCCTGATGCCGGGCACCGGCATGGCGGCGCTGACGGACGCCGTGGACCTCACCCGCCACGCCCTGTCGCTGGGCGTCGCCACGGTGCTGATGCTACCGCCCTTCTACTACAAGGCGGTCACCGACGAGGGCCTGTTCGCGGCCTATGCCGAGGTGATTGAGCGCGTCGCGGACCCTCGCCTGCGGGTCGTGCTCTACCATTACCCCCAGGTCTCGGGCGTCTCCCTCTCGCATGCGCTCATCGGGCGGCTGCGGGAGCGCTATCCGGCCATCGTCACCGGCATCAAGGATTCGTCGGGGGATTTCGACAACCTGACCGCCATGGTCGAGCGCTTCCCGGGCCTCGCGGTGCTGACGGGCGCCGACCCGCTGGTCCTGCCGCTCCTGCGCGCGGGCGGGGCCGGCGGCATCACGGCCGCGGCCAACCTCGTGCCCGGAGACCTCGCCCTGATCTACCGCCACCATTCCGATCCGGCGCAGGCCGAGGCCGTCGCCGCCGCCGAGACGCGCCTGGTCGCCGCCTTCGAGCGCTCGCGGCGCTTTCCCCAGATCCCCACCCTGAAGGCGATCCTCGCCGGCAGCACGGGGCGCGCCGACTGGAACAGGCTCTGCCCGCCGCTCCTCGCCCTCACCGAGGCCGAGCGCGCGCAGATCCCGCCGGCGGGATAGGCCGGACCCGTCCCGGCGAACGCCATCCGGCTCCCGCCCGCCCGCCTGCCGCCCAGACATCCCGCCGCCCAGACCATCTCGGACAGCCTCACATGGCGATGCGAACGACCTTCATCGTTCAGACCTTCGTGACGAAGCGCAAGCGCCTCGTCCCCGGCGACCGGGAGGTGGCGCCGACCGAGAGCGGCGCCCTCAAGAAGGCCCAGGCCATGGCCGGCCGGATGCCGGGCGCCGCGGCCCTGAAGATCGTGGCCGACGACGAGACCGGGGAACTGGAGCGCGCGACGATCCTCGGGCAGTTCGGCGAGGTGCCGGAGGATTTCGCCGAGAGCCTGCAGGGCGGGTGAGGGCCGTCGCAGGACCGGCGCCGGTCACGCCGCCGGGGCGATCACCTCGACCGCGCCGACCGCCACCCCGAGCCAGCGCCGGTCGTTCCCCTTCCCCGCATCGATCGGGCGCCGGGTGCGCGGCACCACCAGGGTGATCTTGAGGGCCGCCTCGCCGTCGTCGGCCGGGGCCGTCTCGCCCAGCACGGCCGAGAGGCGGTAGGTGCCGTCGTCGCGCCGCTCCAGCGTCGTCGGCGCCCGGACGTCGTTCAATTCCAGGACGATGTCGGCGAGCATGGCCTCGTCGATGGCTTCGAGGACGCAGACGGAGATCCGGCTGCCCTGCGGCACGTCGAGGGGAAAGACGATGCTCGACCGGCGGCTGGGCCCGCTCCACCGATACCGCCCGTGGACGGGATTCAGCTCCTCGGCGTACCACTCGAAGCCGGAATAGGCTTCCTCCGGGCTGAACAGGACGCGCCCGCGGCGCAGCTCCACGCGGCATTGCGGGCTGGCCCGGGCCGAGCCCTTGAAGCTCGCATTGGCCGTGTGGCTCACCTGGGCGAGGGGCATGTCGTGCGTCGGATACTCGATCCGGTGGAGCCGATCCTCGACCCAGCATTGCAGCAGCGCCATCAGCTCGGCCCGGCGAAAGTCCTCGCCGCCCGCCGCGATCCGCCGCAGCCAGTCCTGCTGCTCGGAGGCCGAGCGGTCGCGGTACGAGTCCCGGCGCCAGGCGGCGTTGAACTTGAAGACCGTCAACTCGCGGGTCGGGGCCACCGTCGCGCCCGCCTCGTAGCAGCGCAGCAGGAAGTCCTGGTCGACGGCCACCCGCGCTTCGGACGGCCCGCGCCAGGGGCCGACCCGTTCGAGAAGCGCGCGGGTGTGCAGCAGCGAGGAGGGCGGGAAGAAGTAGCGCGGGCTGTAGGTGTCCTCCGGGAAGAGGCCGGTGATCGCCCGGATGCCGCTCTCCGGCGGACCGTAGAGCGCCGTCACGCTCCCGACGATGTCCGCTCCGGTCCGCTCGAAGACGTTCAGCGCCGCCGCGAGGTGCCCGGGCCACCACAGGTCGTCGTGGCCGAGATAGGCGACGTACCGGCCCCGCGCCCGGGCGAGGCCCGCGTTGTTGGGCCCGTACTGGCTGCCGTGGTTGTGCGGCAGGTTGATCCACGCGACGCGCGCGTCCGCGAAGGATTCGACCACCGCCCCGGTCTCGTCGGTGCAGGCGTCGCCGACGACGAGAAGCTCGAAGTTCCCCATCGTCTGGGCGAGGACCGAGGCGATGGCGCAGCGGAGCGCCTCGCTCCAGTTGTAGGTCGCGATGATCACGCTGACGGTCGGCGCGTCGTCGCCCGGGTGCGAGGCCGCGCCGGGCGCCCCTACCATCCCCGGCCGCCCGCGACGCTGTAGGGAATCCGGTCCTTGGCGATGCGGAATTTGTCGGGGTCGGCGTGGTCGTAGGGGCGATCGGGCATGTTGACGAAGTAGGCTTCGCAATCGCCCACGTTCTGCACGAGATGCGCGACGTGGGGCGGAATGTGGATCAGGCCGCGCTTGCGCTCGGACAGGTTGATCTCGTTGATCATCCCCTTGGTCGGCGAGTCCTCGCGCAGGTCGTACAGGACGATCTTCAGGAAGCCGCTCAGGACGAACATCCTGTCGCTCTGCTGCTTGTGATAGACCCAGCCCTTGTGCCTTCCGGGTCGGACGCTGGCCGCGTAGACGTAGACCAGGGGCGCGTTCATCACGCCCCAGGCGGGATCGAAGATCTCGGTGATCTCACCGCGCTCGTCGGTCTGCAGGACCGCGTATCTCAGGATCACGCCGTCGATCAGCCGCTCGATCCGTTCGCCGGATGCCGTGACCGTCGACGTGTCTTTCGTGCCTTCCGCGAGCATGCCGTCCTCGTGAATGCTTCGTCGATGGGGAATGGGTCATACCGAGTCTCATAGGTGAGCGCCTATGAGGTCCGGCGGACGGCCGCCGTCCCGCAGTCGCGGGGGCCAAGCCTTGATGGGTCATCCTCACCGAGGCTTGGTCTTGCCGAAGAATCGAAGCCGCATTCAAGCGGCGCGTCTCCCGGTGCTCGGATTCGCACCCGCGCGGCAACGGCTCCCATCGATGCCGGCCCAAAGAAAAACCCGGCCGCTTCCAGGGAAGGGCCGGGCGGAGGTTTGAGCCGGGTGGCGGGGGCGTGCCAGCGGCTCTTGGTTATGTGAATGCGCAAGCGCGACGGTTGTTCCCGGCCCGGACGCGGATTGTCCATGCCGGTCCGCGTGACGCCGCGGCGGTTGCCCTCGGCGGTCCGGGATCGGTATCGGTGACACGGGATGCCGCCCTTGGCGGTGCCGGCTCCGGGGACCCGACGGACGGGATGTCGGCCGCCGCAACCCAGGAGCCGAAAGCCGTCCTCGCGACCCTCGTCGGGTTCGATACGACCAGCGCACCGTCGAACCTGCCGCCGGTCGATCGGGTCGAGGACTTCGCCGGGGCGCAGGGCGCGACGGTCGAGGGCGTGCCGGACGAGACGGGGAGAAGGCCGCGCTCCGGATCGGCCTCGGCCCCGCCGACCGGCCGGGCTCGGTCGCGCGGGCGCATAAGGCCGACGAGGACGTGACGGTGGCCGAACGCGACGCCTGCGCCACCGTCGTTCGCCGGCTCATCGCCGCGTGCCGCGTGCCCTGAGCCGGCTCCCGACCGGTGAGAGCGCGGCCGGATCGTCGTCCCGCGGAGCCGGGCTTCCTTGCGCGCCTGCCGGCCGCATGGAACAAGGCGTGAAGCCTCGGGGACCGCGGCCTCGCGTCGGATGAGGCCGAGGTGCGGGAGAACCCGAGCCATCCAGGAGGAAGCCCCGTGACGATCGTCCGGACCGGTGCCGCCGCAGCCCTCGCCTGCGCGGTCCTCAGCTTATCGCCGGCGCAGGCCGCCGACTGCGCCAACCGCGGCCAGCTCGACGAGGCCTATTGCGACGCCGACAAGGACCTCGTGGCCGACATCCCGGCCAAGGCCCGCGATCCGAGCGTCATCGTCTTCGCCTACACCCCGGTCGAGGACCCCGCCGTCTACGAGAACGCCTTCAAGCCGTTCACGGCGCACCTGGCCAAGTGCACCGGCAAGCGCGTGGTCTACTACCCCGTCCAGTCGAACTCCGCCGAGATCGAGGCGATGCGCTCCGGCCGCCTGACGGTGGCCGGCTTCTCCACCGGGCCCCTGGGCTTTGCCGTCAACATGGCGGGCGCCGTGCCGTTCGCGGCCAAGGGCACCGAGAAGGGGGCCGAGGGCTACAACCTGATCGTCGTGGTCAAGGCGAGCAGCCCGTTCCGGAAACTGTCCGACCTCAAGGGCAAGCGGGTGGCGCATACCGCCCCCTCGTCCAATTCCGGCAACCTCGCCCCCAAGGCCCTGTTTCCGGAACAGGGCCTGAAGCCCGGCGAGGACTACGCGCTCCTCTATTCGGGCGGGCACGACAAGTCGGCGCTGGGCGTCGGCACGGGCGATTACGACGCCGCGCCGGTCGCCTCCGACGTGTTCTACCGGATGGTGGCCCGCGGCACGATCAAGGGCGACGATTACCGCGTCATCTACACCAGCGAGAAGTTCCCCAGCTCGGGCTTCGCCTACGCCCACGACCTCAAGCCGGAACTGGCCGACAAACTGAAGCAGTGCTTCTACGATTTTCGCTTCCCCGCGGAGATGGTGAAGGACTTCGAAGGGGACGACCGGTTCAGCCCGATCACCTACCTCAAGGACTGGGCGGTGGTGCGCAAGGTCGCCGAGGATTCCGGCACGCCTTACAACAAGGCCGCCTACGAGCGGGAGGCGGCCCGCGAGGCGGAGGCCGCGCGCAAGAAGGCCGAGGCGAAAAAGCCGTGATGCGGCCGGCCATGCCGGCGCCGGGGCCCGGGCGGCCCGGCGCCCTGGTGCTGCGCGGCCTCGTCAAGGAGTACCGGCCCGGCCAGCCCGTGCTCCGGGGCATCGACCTCGTGGTGCCCGATACCGGGCTCACCGCGATCATCGGCCCCTCCGGGACCGGCAAGAGCACCCTGATCCGCTGCATCAACCGGCTGGTGCAGCCGACCGCGGGCGAGATCCTGTTCCGGGGCGAGGACCTCGCCAAGCTCTCGGGCCGCCCCCTGCGCCGGGCGCGGCGGCGGATCGGCATGGTGTTCCAGGAATACAACCTCGTGGAGCGGCTCTCCGTGATGGAGAACCTGCTCTGCGGCCGCCTCGGCTACGTGCCGGCCTGGCGGGCCTGGCTGCGGCGCTTCCCCCAGGCCGACGTGGAGCGCGCCTTCGACCTCCTCGATTCGGTCGGCCTCTCGGGCTTCGCCACGCGCCGGGCCGACGCGCTCTCGGGCGGCCAGCGCCAGCGGGTGGGCATCGCGCGGGCGATCATGCAGGAGCCGGAGATCATCCTGGCCGACGAGCCGACCTCCTCCCTCGACCCCAAGAGCTCCGTCGAGATCATGGAGATCCTGGTGCAGTTGGCGGCCGACCGGGGCGTGCCGGTGGTGGTCAACATCCACAACGTCGCCCTGGCCCGGCGCTTCGCCAGCCGCATCGTCGGCATGTCGGGGGGCCACGTGGTCTACGACGGACCACCGGAGGGGCTGGCCGACCAGGACCTGCGCGGCATCTACGGCGGCGAGAACTGGCTCGAATGAGCGCCGCCCGCACAGCCTTCCGCCCGAACTGGCCGGCGCGCCTCGGCTGGCTGCTGCTCGCCCTCTACGTCGTCTATGCCGGCAGCACGCTGGGCTTCGTGCCGGAGCGTTTCGCGACCGGGCTCGACCACGGCCGGCGCTTCCTCGCGCGCATGTTCCCGCCGAACTTCTCCCGCTGGGAACTGATCCAGTCGGGCATCCTCGAGAGCATCCAGATCGCGGTGATCGCCACGGTGGTCGGCATCGTCATCGCGCTTCCCGTGGGGTTCCTGGCCGCCCGCAACCTGATGCCGCCTTACGTGACGTGGCCGACCCGCGGGCTGATCGCCCTCTGCCGCTCGTTCCACCCGATCATCGTCGCGATCCTGTTCGTGAAGGCGATCGGCTTCGGGGCGCTGGCCGGGGTGATGGCCCTGATCGTCGCCTCGGTCGGGTTCATCGCCAAGCTCTTCGCCGAGGCCATCGAGGAGATCTCCCTCAAGCAGGTCGAGGCGGTGCGGGCCACGGGCGCCGGCTTCCTCTCGGTGCTGGTGATGGGCGTGGTGCCGCAGGTGCTGCCGCGCTTCATCGGCTTTGCCACCTACCAGCTCGATTCGAACCTGCGGAACTCGACCATGGTCGGCATCGTCGGCGGGGGCGGCATCGGGGCCACCCTGTTCACGGCCTACCAGCGCTTCGACTTCGACGTGGTGCTCGCCATCCTCATCGTCATCGTGGCGATGATCATGGCCGCCGAGATCGTCTCGGGCTGGGCGCGCAGGGTGTTCCAGTGAGTGTTCCGGTGAGCGCGCCCGTCGCGGAGCGGTCCTGGCAGCGCTTCTCCCCCGGCCTCCGGCTGGCGCGCTTCGCCTTCTACCTCTGCACGGTGGCCGCCTTCGCCGTCTCCCTGCGCACCATCGAGATCATCCCGGAATTCCTCTACGACGCCCCCGAGCAGATGGCCGACCTGTTCGGCCGGATGTGGCCGCCGGACGCGAACTACCTCGGGCCGACGCTCGCCGCCCTGGTCGAGACCCTGCACATCGCCACCCTCGGCACCCTGCTCGCCCTGGCGATGGCGGTGCCGGTGGGCCTGCTGGCGGCCCGCAACCTCACCCCGAGCTTGCCGCTGAACCTTCTGGCCAAGTTCGTGTTCGTGACCTCGCGCTCCGTCAACTCCCTGGTCTGGGCGCTGCTGTTCGTGGCCGTGTTCGGTCCGGGGCCGCTCGCGGGGACGCTGGCTATCGCCTTCCGATCTATCGGCTTCACCGGAAAGCTCTTCGCCGAAGCTCTGGAGGAATCCAGCCCCGGCTCGATCGAGGCCCTGACGGCGGCGGGTGCCGGCCGGCTCTCGACCCTGGTCTTCGGCTACTGGCCCCAGGTGAAGCCGGCCTTCTGGTCGATCGCCCTGTTCCGCTGGGACATCAACATCCGCGAATCGGCCGTGCTCGGGCTCGTGGGCGCGGGCGGCATCGGCGTCGCCCTCGATACCGCCCTCAACCTGCTCTACTGGGACCAGGTCGCCGTGGTGCTGGCCGCGATCTTTTCCGTGGTCGTCCTGGCGGAAATCGTCGTCACGCTGGTCCGCAACCGCGTGCTGTAGGACGTCCGACGGCGCGTGGGTGTTTCGGCGCTCCAGCCGGAGGGGCGCCTCGTGCGTCGCCGTCGTCCGCAGCCGGCCCCGGCGCCTGCCCCCCCGCGATGTTCCAGCCGGAGCGAAGCGGAATGTGATCCCGGATCCGGACATGAGAGCCGAGCCGCGGAGCAGCTCCGGATCGTGGACACCGATGGCGCTTCGTTCCGTCTCCGTCGCGGAGTCGACGGCGTGCGCTATCGAAACGCCCCATGCGCCCGAGGCCCCGCACGCCGTGGCGCCGGCGGGAACGCAGGGAGAGGCGGGACGCCGTGCAACCACCGCGACGACCGCGTCCGTGCCGGTTCCCCCGCGTCCCCTGTTTCGCCCGGGCGGGCAGCCCCCTGTCATGCGAACGAGAAAGGCCCCGGAACCGAGGTTCCGGGGCCTTTCTGGACGTGTCGTCGGATCGAGCCCGCCTCCGCGAACCGGGCTCGCCGCGTCGGGTCCTCAGAGGCCGCTGAACTTGTAGTTGAAGCCGGCCTTGACGATGTTGCCCTCGGTGCGGAAGCGCGAGGTGTAGGAGCCGGCGCCGGCGGCCAGGCCGGTCAGGCCGACCGTCACGTTGCGGCTGCCGAGGTCGTAATGCAGGTACTCGACCTTCAGCGTCACGGCCTCGGACTTGATGCCGATGTAGTTGCCGATGGCGAACCTGTTCAGGAAGCTGTCGGTCGGGATGGCGTACTCGATGCCGCCGCCGTAGGCGTAGCCGGTCTCGAGGCCGGTCTCGCGGCCGGCGAACTGCAGGGCGAGGCCGGGGTTGTAGAAGTTGGCGTCGTACTGGACCTGACCGTAGGCGAAGCCGCCGGTCCCGTAGACCAGGAACCGGTCGAAGGCGTAGCCGAGGCGGCCGGTGGCGGTGCCGAGCCACTCGAGGCTCTGGCGGTAGGCGGCCGGGTTCGGCAGCACGCCGCCGGCGAGCGGGGCGCCGAGGACGAAGGTGTTCTTGTGAATGTCGGTCCAGGACCAGTTGGCGGCGACGCCGACCACGAAGCCCGAGCCCGGGGTGAACTGGTAGTTGTAGCCGAAGCCGCCGCCGATGTTGGCGATGCCGTCCTGCTCGTTGGTGACGGTGCGCAGGCGGCGGCCGGCGACCACGTTGCCCTCGGTGACGGCGGTGTTGCCGACGGTGGTGATGCGCTGGCGGTCGGTGAAGGTGTAGGCCGTGTCGATGCCGGCGAAGAAGCCGGTCCAGGTGAAGACCGGGATCTGCGTGAACACCGGCGGGGGGGCGCGGCGCGGCAGGTCGGCGGCCGAGGCGGCGCTGGCGAAGAAGGCCGTGGCGGCGGTCGCGAGGAGGAGCTTCTTGATCATGGCGGCGGGGTCCGGCTGTGTTTCCGATCGACTGTGGAAACATCTAAGCTGGACTGTGCAGACTCGACTATGCCCGCCGTGCCACAGTGCCCCCCGAAAGCAACCTCCGATCCGCCGGACGGGGCCGCCGGAACCGAAACGGGCGGCCGACGCGCCCTTGACAGGCCGCGGCGGGATGCTCCGCCACTCCGCGATCCCCTGCGGCCTTGATCGAAACACCGTGTCCCTCTAAGCGGTGCGCGCTTTTCGCCCGGCTCTCCACGATCTCCAGGGCGTATGGATTCGGGCGCCGCGCACCGCGCGGACCCTGGCGCAGGAACGGGAACGATGGCCAAGGAAAAGTTCG
>NZ_BPRB01000221.1 GCF_022179685.1 Methylobacterium trifolii | reverse complement strand
ACGACGACCGCCGAGACGAGGACAGGCTGATGGACGAGCCGGAGACAGGTCTCCCGGAAGCGGATCTCCCGCAGGAGAGCCTCGCGGCACAGGGCGCGGCCATGCTCGCCCGCGCGACGGCCGAGGACCGGCAGGTCTTCGGATCGTTCTTCCTCTCCCGCCTCCTGGGCTTTTCCGTCGCCTACGAGGCCGAGCGCTGCATCGTCAGCTTCGAGGCGGCCCCGCCGCTCTTCAACCCCCAGGGCACCCTGCACGGGGGCGTGCTCGCCACCGCCCTCGACGTCTCGATGGGGCATCTGCTGCAGCACCTCGACGGGGCGGGCACGACCCTGGAGATGAAGATCCAGTTCCTGGCGCCGGTGATCTCGGGGTCGACGCGCTGCGAGGCGAGCTTCCTGCGCCGGGGCCGGAGCGTGTCGTTCCTGCAATCGCAGGCCTTCCGCAGCGACGGCCAGCTCGCCGCCCACGCCACCGCCACCTGGAAGCTGCTGCGCAAGGGCAGTTGATCCCGGCTCATCGGCTGTCGTCCGCGCCACTCTGCGACGGTGGGTACTCATATAAATTTGACTTTTCGATTCCTATCAATCTCCCTCATCCTGAGGTGCTGCGAAGCAGCCTCGAAGGAGCCCTCCAGATATCGCCGAGATTTCTGGAGGGCTCCTTCGAGGCTTCCACTGCGTGGAAGCACCTCAGGATGAGGGAGATTGATAGGGTAAGCGATCTAAGGCGCCAATTTTACTGGTTGAAGCTCCATTTTGGAAGTCAAGCTAGCTCTAAGGTCAGGCCGCCGCCTCGGCGAGCTTGAGCAGTTCCGCGCATGTCGACGAGCGGTTGGCGAACTCCTTCCATACGGTGTCGCGGGCGAGGTCGCGCCACTGGCGCAGGCCGTCCTCGTCCAGGGGCTGCACCTTGGCGCCGGCCTTGGTGAAGATGGTCTCGACCTCCACGTCGTCGGCGATGGCGCCCTTCAGCCCGAACGGCTCCATCTCGGCGCCCACCGCCAGGATCGCCTCCTGCTGGTCCTTGGGCAGGCCGTCGAACACGGTCTTGGACATCATGATCGGTTCGAGCATGAACCAGTAGAACCGGCCTCGCCCCGAGGTGAGGTGGCGGGCCAGTTCCTCCACATGGAAGGAGATCATGCTGGTGGACGAGGTCACGGTCGCGTCGCAGGCGCCCGTCTGCATGGCGATGTAGACCTCGTTCGAGGGCAGGTTGAGGGTCGCGGCGCCGGCCGCCTTCATCAGCAGGTCGACCTCCCGCGATCCGCCGCGGATCTTGAGGCCCTTGGCGTCGCCCGGCACGAACAGCGGCCGGCTGCGGCTCGCCGCGTTGCCCGACTGCCAGACCCAGCTGACGAAGATCAGGCCCTTCTCCGCCATCAGCGCGGTCAGGCGCTTGCCGATGGGCGCAGTCTTCCAGGTTGCGGCCTGCTCGTAGGAGGAGACCAGGGCCGGCATCAGGCCGATGCTGGTCTCCGCCACCTCGCCGCTGGCATAGGCCAGCGGCCAGAGGCTCATGTCGAGGGCGGCCTTGCGCATGGCGCCGAACTGGGCCTGCGTCTTCATCAGGGACGAGCCCGGATAGACCTGGACCGTGACGGCGCCGTTGGTGCGCCTCTCGAGTTCCTGCCCGAACCGGCGGCACATGCGGTCCCGGAAGTCGCCCTGGTCGATCGTGCCCCCCGGAAACTGGTGCGACAGCTTCAGGACCGTGGCGGCACGCGCCGCGCCGAGCCCCAGCGTCAACACGGCCGGGGCGGCGAGCGCCGAACGGATGAACGTGCGTCGCGCAATCGGGACGTGGATGGACACGGGCGTCTCTCCTGAATGGATGTTCGGGAATTTACAGACCGACAAAGCAGCCGCGACGGTCGCGCACAAATCGAAGTTTCATATGACGCCATGAACCGGTTCGATGATGGCATCGCTCCACCGGCGCCACAAGCCGACGGTCGTCCTTCCTGCACCCGGCGCATCTCTTCGCGCAGGGTCGGCACGGCAGCATAGCATGGCCGTGTCGCGGCTGGCGGCGGACAATCGTTTTCGTGAATACAGATATACGAAATCGAGATGGGCGGTCCGCCGGGCCGGTCTACGATGGTTAATCCATGAACATGTTGACATATGGCAAAAAAATAGGGCATTTGCTTTATGCGTTGCTTGCTCCTCTGGTGCAGCGTCGTTTGCCGACTGATGTGAACCGAGTCTGGCCTGGGGGCGGCGGATGGCCGATACGAACGATACCGCTCCGACGCCCCGCGGGGCCGCCGTCCCGGACGCCGCCCGGAACGATCCGGGGGGGCCCGTCTCGGCACGCTCGCGCCGGCACCTCGAGGAGATCGCCTCCATTCTCGGGCTGCCCGTCGCGTTCTTCTTCCCCTCCGATCGCGGCGAGCCCGAGCCCGCCGGGCTGCCTCCCGGAACGGTCTCGCGCATCATGGATCTGGCTCTCGCGTTCGCCGCGTGCGGATCGGAGGACAAGCGCGACGCGCTGATGCGATATGTCGGCTCCGTGGGCGGGAGGACGTTCGATCCCTGAACCGGGGCCCGGGTCTCGTCCCTCCGCGCCCTCGCCGCGCGGGTATGGCGCCACATGGCGAAGGCCGGGCGTGGGCACCCGTTCGGGCCGCCTCCGGCCGTAGGCTTTCGGCCGCGCGGACGGATCGGGAAGGGGTCGCGATCCGGGCCGGCCTGCCGCATAAGGCTGGCGGATACAGGCCGCTTCCGGGAATCCCTTCGTGACCGTCACCCAGATCACCCACCACGACCTCGACGGCTACGGCGCCGCCACCATCGTCGGCGCCCATGTCGACGTGGCCCGCATCGTCCACGTCCCGCGCTATTCCGACGTCGGGCCGGTGGTGGAGGACGAACTGAAGCGCCTGAACAAGGCCAAGGCCTCCGAGACCCTGATCATGACCGATCTCGGCCTCGAATCCGTGGCCGTGAAGTTCATCAAGAGCTTTGCCGCGATGAACCGCCGCCGGGAGGAGGCAGGAGCGCTCTCCGCCGATGTGGATACCGGTTCGGCGCGAGAGAGCGCGTCGAAACAGAGGCACCGGCTGATCGTGCTCGACCACCACGCCTCCTCGATCGGGCAGTTGCAGGAGCAGGGCCTGGAGCCGACCGCCGTCGAGGGCGGGGCGAACCTGATGCGCTTCGACCTGCAGGACCCGGACATCGTCGTGCTGATCGACGACGGCGTCTGCGCCACCCGGATGGCGTACGTGCACCGCGCCCTCTACGCCACGCGGGAGGCGGACGGGCTGGAGGCCCTGGTCGAGGCGGTGGACGCCCTCGACCTCTGGAAGAAGGAGCGGCCGGCCTTCCGCGGCGGCCTGACGCTGGACGAGATCTTCTGGGACAACGTCTCCAACCTCGTGCCCATCGGCCACCCCTGGCACGACCGCTTCGTCGGCGAACTCCTCAAGGCGGTCTCCGCCCTCCTGAGCGCGGGCGCGAGCCCGGCCGAGATCGAGACCCAGGTCGGCGCGACCCGCAAGGCGATCGTGGACGGGTTCCTGGCCGGTGAGCCCGACGACGACCGCAGCCTGACCACGCGGATGCGGATCGCCCGCGTGCTGGCGCGCTCCACCGAGCTGTTCCGGCCGCTCTCGGACGGGACGCTGCTGTCCTTCGGCCTGGATTCCGGCACCTTCCAGCGGGTCTCGGACCTGATCATGGAGGGGGGCGGGGCCACGCGGGTGATGAACGTGCAGCGGATGGGCTCGGTCTCGCTGCGCTCCAACAACGAGACGGCCCTGGACGGCGCCCGGAAGTTCCGCGGCGGCGGCCACCGGGACGCGGCCGGCGGCAAGCTCCCCAGCGGCTCGGCCTTCTCCCTGGCCGACGCCCTCGCCCAGGTCGAGCCGGTGCTGAACCCGCCCCCGCCGGACCCCTCCGCCAGCCCCTTCGCCGCCCTGAAGGGCTGGAAGGGCTGAGACCAAGCCTCGGTGAGGATGACCCATCGAGGCTCCGCCCCCGCGACTGCGGGGCGGCGGCCGTCCGCCGGACCTCATAGGTCCTCACCTATGAGACTTGGTATGAGGCCGCCGCATCCCTCGCGGGACGGGGTGCGCCCTGCCGCGAAGGCCACGACCGGGCGCCGGGGCGCGATCGCGCGCCGGCGCCGGGCGAGGCGGCCCATCGGGGCCGCCGATCAGCGCAAGGCGAGGTCGAAGGCCGGCGCGTGTTCGGGCTGGGTCGTCACCACGGCCGAGGGCAGGATGGGGGGGCCGCCGGGCGGGCCGATCCGGAACCGGCCGGCGAACCGGGCCAGCGCCAGCACCGCCTCGGTCAGGGCGAACTGCGCGCCGATGCAGACGCGGGGGCCGACGCCGAAGGGCAGGTAGGCGTAGCGCGGCGGCGGCGGCGCGCCGGGCAGGAAGCGGCCGGGATCGAAGGCGTCGGGGTCCTGCCACAGGCCCCGGTGCCGGTGCAGCACCCAGGGGCTGACGATGACGATGTCGCCCGCCCGCACGGGCAGGCCCGCGACGGTGTCGTCGGCGAGTGCCCGGCGCACGATGACGAAGGCGGGCGGGTAGAGCCGCAGGGTCTCGTCGATCACCGCCCGCGTCAGGGGCAGGCGCCCGTCCGAGGCGCAGCCGGCCGGTTCCGAGAGGTCGGCCCCCCGCGCCTCGGCGGCGACCTGCTCCTGCAGGCCGGGGGCCAGGGCCAGCATGTAGAGCGCCCAGAACAGGGCGACCGCCGTGGTCTCGTGCCCGGCCAGGATCATGGTGGCGACCTGGTCGCGCAGCTCCCCTTGCGTGAAGGCCGCCCCGGTCTCGGGGTTGCGGGCCGCCAGCAGCAGGTCGAGGAGGTCGCGCGAGGCGCGCGGGGCCGGCTCGGCCGCGCGCGCTGCGATGATGCGGTCGAGGAACGGTATCCAGCGGCGGCGGAAGCGGGCGCGGAAGGGGTCGAGCGGCGCGGTCCAGGACAGGGGCATCAGGATGTCGAGGAGGTGCGGCCGGCCCAGGCGCACGCTGTACTCGGCGATGAAGCGGCGCAGCTCCTCGCCGTGGCTCTCCATCGCCACCGAGAACATGCTGCGGCCGGCGGCCTCCAGGGCGAAGCGGTGCAGCACCGCGAACAGGGCGACGGGGCCGCGGGCCGCGTCCCGCTCCAGTTCGCGCACCGTCTCGTCCACGGCCGAGGCGATGTGGGGCACCAGCCCGTCCATGGCCTTGGGGGTGAAGGCCGGCGCCAGGGTCCGGCGCTGGTGGCGCCAGGCCGCGCCCTCGCTGATCAGCAGGCCGTCGCCCAGGATCGGGCGCAGGATGCGGACCGAGCCGGAGGTGCGGGCGTAGTTGCCCTGGTTGTCCACCAGCACCCGGCGGATCGCGTCGGGGTCGTTCAGGGTGAAGCTGGTGCGGCCGATCAGGCGGCGCTGCGTCACCGGCTCCTCGTAGGCGCGCTGCGGCCAGCCGAGCAGGCCGTTGGTGCGCAGCGAGGCGATGTAGGTGAAGAGCGGCGGCTCGCGCAGCGGCGGCTCGCGCCGGGGCGGCACGAGGCGCGGACCGTCGAGGCGGATCGTGCGCGCGTCCATCACCGTCTGCATCGCCGCGTCCCAGGCCGTCCCCGGACGGGTGCGGCCGGCCGCTTGATGCAGGAGGCGGACCGCGGTGTAAACACCGGGGCGCCGGAGCGGCGGCCGACCCGGCCCTCCGGGGCCCGGCCCCGGTCAGCGGGTCAGGCCGGGCCTGACCGCGGCGAAGGCCACCTGCGGGGTCGCCTGTGCCGAGGCCCCGAGGGGAGCCGAGCCGGAGAGGCGCTGCAGGCTGACGGCCCGTCCGCTCAACGTCGGCGCCGGCCTGTCGCCGGGGCGGGCGAGCATCGCCTCGCCCGACTGGGCGAAGAAGCCGGTGAGCATGCCCGGCCGGCCGAAGCCGTCGCGGGTCAGCACCCGCCACGCCGCCGTCTCGACCCGGTCGACGGCCCCGCCGAAGGCGCCGGGGGAGAACACCGCCTCGTAATCCTGGGCGAAGCCGCCGCGGTCGGCGACGAAGCGGCAGTCGGCCGCGGGCATCAGGCCGAGCACGAGGCTCGCCTCGGGCCGCGTCGTGCAGGTCAGCGTGCCGGCCTGGATGGTGGGGGCCTCCGGCTGGACGGCATGGCCATAGGCCGCGCCGGCGGCGAGCGCGGCGGCGGAGAGGGCGATGAGGATGGCGCGCATGGGATGGCTCCGGGCTCGATGCGGGGACGCGACGCGCGCTTCGATTCGAAGCGTCGCACCGACCATGACGGGCCTCGATTGCCGGCGTGTGTTGCGGCCCGTTGCGTCGCCCCGTGGCCGCGCCTTGCCGCCGAGGATCGCGGTATCCCGTCCATCCCCTTGCCGGTTCTGGGTTTTTCGCGCCGACCGCCGCAGCCTCCGCCGTCACGGGAGGCCCTCGCGCGAGACCTATTGTTTCGCCGCGCTGCCACTCGCCTCCCCTGCTCCCGGGTATGGCGGCAGGGTGATGCGGTCGCGGCAGCCCGGCGGGGGCACCGGCCGGGGTTCCCTCGGCGGCCGACGATGCGTCGGGGTGGCGCTGGCCGTCGTCCGGAACGGCCGGCTTGCAGGAACGGCGTCTTATACCAAGTCTCATAGGTGAGGACCTATGAGGTCCGGCGGACGGCCGCCGCCCCGCAGTCGCGGGGGCCAAGCCTCGATGAGTCATCCTCACCGAGGCTTGGTATTAGAGCGCACTCCGACGAAGTGGATACCGGTTCGTCATGAAAGTTCGCGTCAAAACAAAGACCTAGAGCCGTGACCCGACCCAACGTGGTCGGGCACGGCTCTAGAGCCTCTCACGAAACTCCCGATCGGCGGAATTTCTTCCTCTGGGCACCACGGCGCGGCGGGAGTTTCGTGGAAGACACTTAGACACTCCGGCTGTGTCATCGCAACTAAAGGGGGTGTTTCTACAATCAAAATTTTTACGATGTGAGTTTAGTTTCCAGCGTCCGGCAGAAAAAGGACAGTTCACCCTGTGGTCGTGATTTATAATAGTCGTTGTGGCATATATGCCATATTCAACATCCCGATCGTCGAATAGGCAGACCGGTGTGGACGCCACGCTATAGCCGGCCCGTACCTGGGCGCGTGAGCTATAGGCCGCATCGAGGGATCGTATAGCTATGTCGAACATTACCGGGACGGCTGGACCCGACTCGAACCTCAACGGAACGAGCGAGGACGACCAGATCTACGGCCTCGGCGGTGATGATACGATTTCCGGCAATTCCGGCAACGACCTCGTTCTCGGAAACATGGACAACGACGTGTTGTTCGGAAATGCGGGCAACGACAGCCTGTACGGTGGAATGGGCAACGACACGCTCTTCGGCGGACAGGGCCAGGATGTCCTGTTCGGCGATGCCGGCAACGATGTCGTGTTCGGGGATATCGGTGACGATACGCTCCATGGCGGCGCGGGGAACGACACCCTGAATGGCGGCGTGGGCGACGATGTGCTGTACGGCGACGTCGGAAACAACACGATCGTCGGCGATCTCGGCGTGGACACGGCGGTCCTCGTGGGCACCCGGTCCTCCTACAGCGCCGTGGTGGCCAGTGACGGTTCGATCGTCCTGATCGGCGCCCAAGGCGTGACCACGGCGCACGGTGTCGAGTTCTACCGGTTCGACGACGTCACGCTGAGCGCGGAGGGGCTCTTCCAGTACCTGCAGGGCGCGACCGGCGCGACTGGTGCTGCCGGTGGCTCGGGCTCGGCGGGTGCGACGGGCGCCACCGGTGCCACGGGCGTTGCCGGCTCGACGGGCGCCAC
>NZ_BPRB01000220.1 GCF_022179685.1 Methylobacterium trifolii | reverse complement strand
GCGTTGCCGACGATGCCGGAGGAGTCCCGACGGAACCTGGCGTCGCCCCGCCCTCCGAAACCGACCCCGTCCACGCGCCTCCCCCGCCCCCGGAGTTGGAAAAAACCCTGTCTGAGGCGGCGGAGGCGGCCCGGACCGATCCGGCCTCGGACCTCTCCGTCACCGAGCACGCGGCCTTCCGCGAGATCGCCCGCGCCCTTGGCGCGCGCTATGCCGGCGACGAGGCGGCGCCCGAGGCCGATCCGGCCGAGCCCGCCCTGCCGCGGGCGGCGGGGGGCGCGGTGATGCCGTTTCCCGGAACCAGAATGGGACCGGCCGAGGCGGGCGTCGATCCCGCCGCGATCCTCGAAGGGCTTCCGGCGGCGATCCTGATCCATCGGGGCGACGGCATCCTGGCGGCCAACCGCCGCCTCCTCGACCTGACCGGTTTTTCGGACCTCGCCGCGTTGGCCCAGGCCGGGATCGACCGGCTGTTCCCGCGCCTGCCCCCCGGGCGGCCGGACGAGCCGGCAATCGACGCACCCGTCCTGCTCAAGACCGCGGACGGGCGCAGCCGCCCGGTCGCGGTGCGGCGCGGGCGCCTGCCCTGGCAGGGCGCGCCGGCCACCAGCCTGCTCCTGCATGAGGCGAGCGAGGACGACCCGGCCCGCGAACGGGCCGCCGAGCGCATCGCCCGCAGCTTTCGCGATGCCCATGCGGCGGAGGCCGCGGGCACGCTGGACGCCCTGGAGGACGGCATCGTCACCATCGACGGCGCCGGCCGCGTGCTCGCCCTCAACCGGAGCGCGGCGGCCCTGTTCGCCTGCGCCCCCCGCGAAGTGGTCGGCAACGCCTTCGCCGGCCTGTTCGAGGCGCAGACCGGGGAGGCCCTGCGGACGGCCCTGCGGGTTCCGGGCTCCGATCCCGTCCCGGTCTCGGTCCGGGGCGCGGCCCTCACCCTGCGCATCGCGCAGGCCGGCTCCGAGGGCCGGCGCGTGGCGGTGCTGCGCGCCACGGAGCCCGCCCCGCCCGCGCGCGACCGGTCCGCGTCCTTCGCCCGGTTCGCCGGGGAGATCCGCCCGCCCGTCACCGGCATCGTAGGGCTCGCCGAGGCGATGGAGGCGGAGCGGCTCGGGCCGCTGGGCGACGGGCGCCAGCGGGGTTGCCTGCACGAGATCAGGGCGTCCGGCGAGCACGTGCTGGGCCTCCTTTCCGACCTCGTCGACCTCGCCGCGATCGAGGCGGGGGGCCTGGCGATGACCGTCGGGCCGCTCGCCCTCAACGACCTCGTCGCCGGTTGCGTCGAGCGCCTGCAGGCGCAGGCGGCGAGCGGGCACATCGTGCTGCGCACGAGCTTCTCCCCCGATCTCGCCCTGCTGGAGGCGGACGAGCCCTCCCTCAGCCGCGCCGCCTCCACCGTGATCGCCAACGCGATCCGCCTCACCGGCGCGGGCGGCCAGGTCATCGTCTCGACCATGCCGGCCGAGCGCGGGGCGGTGGCCCTGCGGGTGCGCGACACCGGCGCCGGCATGTCGGCGGACGAGGTCGCCGCCGCCCTCGAACCGTTTCGCGACGGGGCGGCCTCCGGCCAGCGGACGGACGGTCGCGGCCTCGGCCTGCCCCTGACGCGGGCCCTGGTCGAGGCCAACCACGGCCAGCTGCTGATCTCCAGCCGCAAGGACGAAGGCACCCTGGTTGAGATCCTGCTCCCCGGCCGGCGGGCGATGAGCGCCTGACGGACGTTTCGGGCCGCGCCCGTATACAAAGCTCCTGCTTTGTTAGCGCGAACCGCTCTATCGCGAAGACCGCCGGACACTGACGTTCCCAGCATTCCCGGCCCGCCGCGAAGCTGCGGGCGATGCAGGAAACGCCCGTATTTCTCCTCGCGGACACGGCCCGCACGGCACTGCCCGAGGTCGCCGGATGCCCTGCGCAAGAGCCTGGATCGTCCACGGACCCCGGCTTGACAGGTCCGGGCCGTCGCGCCAATCCAACTGCATTGCGCTCAATCTAAATACCGCTCGCGGAGACGCGCACCTCGAAACGCCTCTGCTCGGACGCCCGCGCCATGGGCTCCGGGCGGCACGGCACGGCGCGGTGGACCAAAAGCGGAGTGCGGGGCGCTTGCGGCTTCCGCCGCCGGGACTATGAAATCATTGGAAGCCCCGGCTGCGCGGATGGCCCGCGATACGACCGGGCACCGATCAGGGAAGAAACGTGATGGAAAAAGTCGTCGCGGTGCAGGATTCCTGGCGCACGGGCGCCCACGTCGACGATGCCAAGTACCAGGAGATGTACAAGGCGTCGGTCGAGAACCCGGAAGCGTTCTGGGGCGAGCACGGCAAGCGCATCGACTGGATGACGCCGTTCTCGAAGGTGAAGGACACCAGCTTCGAGCCGGGCCAGGTCTCGATCAAGTGGTTCGAGGACGGCAGGACCAACGTCGCCTACAACTGCGTGGACCGCCACCTCGAGACCCGCGGCGACCAGACCGCCATCATCTGGGAGGGCGACGACCCCAACGAGTCGAAGCACATCACCTACCGGGAGCTGCACGCGCAGGTCGGCCGCATGGCCAACGTGCTGCGCAACCGCGGCGTCTCGAAGGGCGACCGGGTGACGATCTACCTGCCGATGATCCCCGAGGCCGCCTACGCCATGCTCGCCTGCGCGCGGCTCGGCGCCGTGCACTCCATCGTCTTCGGCGGCTTCTCGCCCGATTCGCTGGCCTCGCGCATCGAGGGCTGCACCTCGAAGATCGTCATCACCGCCGACGAGGGCCTGCGCGGCGGCCGCAAGGTGCCGCTGAAGGCCAACGTCGACGCCGCCATCGGCCGGCTGGGCAAGGACGCGGTGGACCACGTGATCGTCGTGCGCCGCACCGGCTCGGACGTGGCGATGGAGCCGGGCCGGGACGTCTATTACCACGAGGCCGCCGAGCAGGTGACCGACGACTGCCCGGCCGAGCCCGTCGAGGCCGAGCACCCGCTCTTCATCCTCTATACCTCGGGCTCCACCGGCCAGCCCAAGGGCGTGGTCCACACCACCGGCGGCTACCTCGTCTACGCCTCGATGACGCACCAATACGTCTTCGATTACCGCGAGGGCGAGGTCTACTGGTGCACGGCCGACGTGGGCTGGGTCACGGGCCACAGCTACATCGTCTACGGGCCGCTCGCCAACGGCGCGACCACGCTGATGTTCGAGGGCATCCCGAGCTACCCGTCGAACTCCCGGTTCTGGGACGTGGTGGACAAGCACAAGGTCAACATCTTCTACACGGCGCCGACCGCGATCCGCTCGCTCATGGGCGGCGGCGAGGGCCCGGTGAAGAAGACCTCGCGGGCGAGCCTGCGCGTCCTCGGTTCGGTCGGCGAGCCGATCAACCCGGAAGCCTGGGACTGGTACTACCGGGTGGTGGGCGACTCGCGCTGCGCCATCGTGGACACCTGGTGGCAGACCGAGACCGGCGGCATCCTGATCACGCCCTTGCCGGGCGCGACCAAGCTCAAGCCGGGCTCGGCCACGCGGCCGTTCTTCGGGGTCCAGCCGCTGATGGTGGACGCCGAGGGCAAGGTCCTGGAGGGCCCCTGCGAGGGCAACCTCTGCATCGGCGATTCCTGGCCGGGGCAGATGCGCACCGTCTACGGCGACCACGAGCGCTTCGAGCAGACCTACTTCTCGACCTATCCCGGCAAGTACTTCACCGGCGACGGGGCGCGGCGCGACGAGGACGGCTATTACTGGATCACCGGCCGGGTGGACGACGTCATCAACGTCTCGGGCCACCGCATGGGCACCGCCGAGGTCGAATCCTCGCTGGTCGCCCACGCCAAGGTCGCCGAGGCCGCGGTGGTGGGCTACCCCCACACCCTCAAGGGCCAGGGCATCTACGCCTACGTCACCCTCAACGAGGGCGAGGAGGGCGACGACGCCCTGCGCAAGGAACTCGTGACCTGGGTCCGCAAGGACATCGGGCCGATCGCCTCGCCGGACCTGATCCAGTTCGCGCCGGGCCTGCCCAAGACCCGCTCGGGCAAGATCATGCGCCGCATCCTGCGCAAGATCGCCGAGGACGACTTCTCCTCGCTCGGCGACACCTCGACGCTCGCCGAGCCGGCGGTCGTGGAAGACCTGATCGAAAACCGCCAGAACCGCGCCGGCTAGGTTCGGTCTCCGAGAAGGCGCGGGCGACGAGCCCGCCCGTCGAGGCGGGTGCCCGTGCGGCGCCCGCCCCCAACATCAAAAAACGTCGCCGACAACGACCGGAAGGCGGACCCGATCCCACGGGCCCCTTCATCGGAGGAAACCCCCATGTCCGTCACCACACGCGGCCTCGACGGCCGTCCCGCGCCCGGCGCCCCGAGACCCAGTACCCTTGAGCCGGGCTCCCTCAACGACAGGGTCGTGAAGAGCCCCGTCTTCCAGCAGCTCGTCCGCGAGCGCACGGGCTTCGGCCTGATCCTCACCGGCCTGATGCTGGTGGTCTATTTCGGCTTCATCGGCCTGATCGCCTTCGACAAGGAACTGCTGGCCGTGAAGGTCGGCGGCACCGCCTCGCTCGGCCTGTTCATGGGCGTCGGCGTCATCCTCTTCGCCTTCCTCCTCACCGGCCTCTACGTCGTGCGCGCCAACACCCGCTACGACGCGCTCTCGGCCGAACTCAAGCGGAGCCTCGGACAATGATCCGCGCCAGCATCCTCCTCGCGGCGATCCTCCTCGCCGGCCCGGCGCTCGCCGCCGGCCCCGACCTCGGCGCCGTGCAGCAGCAGGCCACGAACTGGCCGGCCATCGGCATGTTCATGTTCTTCGTGCTGTTCACCCTGGGCATCACCTACAAGGCGGCGATGGGCACGAAGTCGGCCGCCGACTTCTATGCGGCCGGCGGCGGCATCTCGGCCGGCACCAATTCGCTGGCGATCGCCGGCGACTACATGTCGGCGGCCTCGTTCCTCGGCATCTCGGGCCTCGTCTACACCTCGGGCTTCGACGGGCTGATCTACTCGACCGGCTTCCTCGTCGGCTGGCCGATCGTGCTGTTCCTGATCGCCGAGCGCCTGCGCAACCTCGGCAAGTTCACCTTCGCGGATGTGGCGAGCTTCCGCCTCGACCAGACCTCGATCCGCATCATCTCGGCGACCGGCACGCTGGTCGTGGTGGCCTTCTACCTGATCGCGCAGATGGTCGGCGCGGGTAAGCTGATCCAGCTCCTGTTCGGCCTGCCCTACCTCTACGCCGTGGTCATCGTCGGCGTGCTGATGATCGTCTACGTCGCCTTCGGCGGCATGAAGGCCACCACCTGGGTCCAGGTCATCAAGGCCTGCCTGCTGCTCGGCGGCGCGACCTTCATGGCGGGCGCCGTGCTCTACAAGTACGGCTTCAATCCAGAAAAACTGTTCGCCTCGGCGGTGGCCACCCACCCGAAGGGCGACGCCATCATGGCGCCGGGCGGCCTCGTCTCGAACCCGATCGAGGCGATCTCGCTGGGCGTCGGCCTGATGTTCGGCACCGCCGGGCTGCCGCACATCCTGATGCGCTTCTTCACGGTCTCGGACGCGCAGGCCGCGCGCAAGTCGGTGTTCTACGCCACCGGCCTGATCGGCTACTTCTACATCCTCACCTTCATCATCGGCTTCGGCGGCATCGCCCTGCTGATGTCGGACCCGACCTACTTCAAGCTCGGCCCGGCCGGGGCCTTCGACAAGCTCAAGGACATGCTCGGCGGCACCAACATGGTCGCGGTCAACCTCGCCAACGCGGTCGGCGGCCCGTACTTCCTCGGCTTCATCTCGGCGGTGGCCTTCGCGACCATCCTCGCGGTGGTGGCCGGGCTGACCCTGGCCGGCGCCTCGGCCGTGAGCCACGACCTCTACGCCCAGGTGATCGCCCGCGGGCGCACCACCGATGCGCGCGAGGTCAACCTCTCGAAGATCGCGGCGGTGGTGATCGGCATCGTGGCGATCTACCTCGGCTACGTCTTCGAGAACCAGAACGTGGCCTTCATGGTGGGCCTGGCCTTCTCGGTGGCGGCGAGCTGCAACTTCCCGGTTCTGGCCATGTCGATCCTGTGGCGGGGCACCACCACCTGGGGGGCGCTGCTCGGCGGCCTCGTCGGGCTGGTCTCGGCGGTGACGATGGTCGTGCTGTCCAAGGCCGTCTGGGTCGTGACGCTGGGCCACGCCATGGCAATCTTCCCCTACGACAACCCGGCCCTGTTCTCGATGCCGCTGGCTTTCGCCACGATCTACGTGGTCTCCACGCTGGACAAGTCGCGGCGCGCGGACCGGGAGCGGGCGGCCTTCGAGGCGCAGTTCGTGCGCTCCGAGACCGGCATCGGGGCCTCTGGCGCCCACGCGCACTGAGGCGTCCGAGGCCTCAGGATCGCAGGATGCGAAGGGCGCGGCCTCGGCCGCGCCCTTCGCGCGTTCCGGGGCCGGCGGTGAGGTCGGAGGGACCGGTTAACAGTGTGTTGAAGGCCGGGTCCGGCCGCGTTTTCCCTGTTGGGCAAAGGCGTTCCTTGCGGTAACGCTATCGTGACCGCGCATGGGATGGCGCGGAGACGGGACGCGCCGAGCGCGGCCCGCAATCGAAGGCCGAAGGCCTCGCGGCAGGACGGATACAGGGAGACTCCAAGTTATGGCTGTGGCAACCGCAGTACCGCGGGCCGGAGACGCCGCGCGGCCGATGACATCGGCCGAGAAGCGCGTGATCTTCGCCTCGTCCCTCGGCACGGTGTTCGAGTGGTACGACTTCTACCTCTACGGCTCGCTCGCCGCGATCATCGGCGCCCAGTTCTTCTCGGCCTACCCGCCGGCCACGCGGGACATCTTCGCCCTCCTGGCCTTCGCCGCGGGCTTCATCGTGCGTCCCTTCGGCGCCCTGGTCTTCGGGCGCGTCGGCGACCTCGTCGGCCGCAAGTACACCTTCCTCGTCACCATCCTGATCATGGGCCTGTCGACCTTCATCGTCGGCATCCTGCCCAACGCCGCCACCATCGGCATCGCCGCCCCGATCATCCTGATCGTCCTGCGCTTGGCTCAGGGCCTGGCGCTCGGCGGCGAGTACGGCGGCGCGGCGACCTACGTCGCCGAGCACGCCCCCAACGGCCGGCGCGGGTTCTACACGAGCTGGATTCAGACCACGGCCACGCTCGGCCTGTTCCTCTCGCTGCTGGTCATCCTCGCGACCCGCTCCTTCACCGGGGAGGAGGCCTTCCGCGAGTGGGGCTGGCGCATCCCGTTCCTGGTCTCGGTGCTGCTGCTCGGCATCTCGGTCTGGATCAGGCTCCAGCTCTCCGAATCCCCCGCCTTCCAGAAGATGAAGGACGAGGGCAAGACCTCGAAGGCGCCGCTGACCGAAGCCTTCGGCCAGTGGGGCAACGCCAAGATCGTGCTGATCGCCCTGTTCGGCCTCGTCGCGGGCCAGGGCGTGGTCTGGTACACGGGCCAGTTCTACGCGCTGTTCTTCCTGCAATCGATCCTGAAGGTCGACGGCTACACCGCCAACCTCCTGATCGCGTGGTCGCTCCTGCTCGGCACCGGCTTCTTCGTGGTGTTCGGCTGGCTCTCGGACAAGATCGGCCGCAAGCCGATCATCCTGGCGGGCTGCGCCATCGCGGCGGTGAGCTTCTTCCCGGTGTTCAAGGCCATCACGGCCAACGCCAACCCGAAGCTGGAACAGGCCATCGAACAGGTGAAGGTCACGGTGGTGGCCGATCCGAAGGAGTGCGGCAACCTGTTCAACCCGGTGGGCACCCGCGTGTTCTCCGCACCCTGCGACCTAGCCCGCGACTTCCTGTCGAAGTCCTCGGTGAAGTACGCCACCGAAGCCGGCCCCGCGGGCCAGCCGACCGTGGTCAAGGTCAACGACATGGCCGTGCCGTTCCCGGTCGGAAGCCCGGCCGCGGACTTCCAGAAGGCCACCACCACCGCCCTCCAGACCGCCGGCTATCCGAAGGCGAACGATGCCGGGATCGTCAAGATGTCGAACCCCTTCGACATCTTCCGGCCCCAGGTGGCGAGCGTGATCGGGCTGCTGTTCGTCCTGGTCCTGTTCGTGACCATGGTCTACGGGCCGATCGCGGCGATGCTGGTCGAACTCTTCCCGACCCGCATCCGCTACACCTCGATGTCGCTGCCCTACCACATCGGCAACGGCTGGTTCGGCGGCCTGCTGCCGGCCACCGCCTTCGCCATGGTGGCCCAGACCGGCGACATCTATTACGGCCTCTGGTACCCGATCGTGATCGCGGTCGCGACGGTGATCATCGGCCTGTTCCTGGTGCCCGAGACCAAGGACCGCGACATCTTCGCGGACCTCGACGCCCCGGCCCCGGCCCCGCGACGCTGATCCGGCGTCGTCAGGCACCGCAACATGCGAAAGGCCCCGCCCTCCGGCGGGGCCTTTTTGCTGGGGCGCCCATCGGTATCCGGCCTCAGGCGGCGCTCGGCCGCGGGCGCAGGCGGCCCGTCGCCTTGGGGCGGATGTCCATGCTGTTGCCGCGCCAGACCACGGCGTCGCGCATCCAGGCCCGGCCCCAGACCAGGGGGATCAGGGCGTCGCGCACCAGGAAGGCCAGGAGCAGGCGCGGCGAGCGGTGCCAGCCGGCCCGCACCGCCAGCCGGTACTCGGCCGCGTAGGAGGCTGCCGCCATCAGGGCCAGCATCGCGGCGGCTGCCGGCGTTCCGGCGGCCAGCCCCGCGAGCAGGAACGGCAGCAGGGCGCCGCTGACGATCTCGGGGGCGAAGAACAGGGGGAACGTGACCCGGCGCAGGCGCGCCCAGCGCAGTTGCCGCGCCCACACCTCCCCCGGCCGGCGCGCGCCGAGCGGCTGCTCGAAGGGCGCCGCCACGAGGTGGACCTGCCGGCCGGCCGCCCTCACCAGCTTGGTCGCCGCCGCATCCTCGGCGATCTCGGAGGCGAGCGCCCGGATGCCGCCCCGCGCGTCGAGGAAGGGCCTGTGCCAGAGCATGCTCTTGCCCTGGGCGAAGCCGAGGCCGAGGGCCTCGCCGGTATATTGCCAGCGCGCCTGGAGGGTGTTGAGGAAGGCGCATTCCACCTCGGCCCAGAACCCCTCCGGTCGCGCCCCGATCGGCGTGGAGCAGACGAGGCCCGTCTCCGCCCGCCACGCGGCCTGCATCCGCTGGAGGTAGTCGGCCGGCATCAGGACGTTCGAATCGGCCAGCACGATCCAGTCGTGGCGGGCCGCCTCCCAGCCGCGCACGCAGTTGTTGAGCTTCGGGTTGTCGCTGACGCGCTCGTCGCCGACGACGATGCGGGCCGCGACCCGCGGGTGCGCCGCGATCAGCTGGTGCAGCAGGGGCAGGATCGGGTCGGCGGCATCCGCCACGCAGAAGACGATCTCGTAATCGGGATAGTCGAGGCGGAACCCCCGGGTGAGCGTCTCCTCGCTGAAGGTCTCCAGGCCGCAGACCGGGCGGACCAGGGAGACGGGGGCTCCCGCCGGGAAGGTCGAAGCCTCGATCCGCCGGCCGATGCGCCGGCCCGTGACCCACAGGCTCGCGAGGTTGAGCAGGGTGAGGAGCCCGCAGAGCGACAGGGCCAGGGCGGGGCCGGCGGCTTCAAGGTCCATGCGGGGCCTCGTCCTCGGATCGCCGTACGACGGCGGGAAACCGGTCCGCCGCCGGTCGGGCGGGGGCGACGATGCGCCCCTAACAGGCCCGGCATTTCAGCCGTATGACAGCGGGTCTCAAAGCGGCCGGGCGGGATCGGGACGATGCGGGGACCAGTGGACGCGGCGGGCGGACGGTCGGCCGGATGATCCCGCCGATCGTCTTCCATCCGGCCTTCGAGGCCCCCCTGCCCGAGGGGCACCGCTTCCCCATGGGGAAGTACGGGCGCCTCGCCGAGACACTTCTTGCGCGCGGTCTCGCCCCGCGCGGCTTCGCCACGCCGCAGCCGGCCGGCGCCGACCTGCTCACGCTCGCCCACGATCCGGCCTACGTCGCGGCCGTGCTCGGCGGCGCGGTGCCGCGGGCGGTCGAGAAGGATATCGGCCTGCCCGTCACGCCGCCGCTGGTCGCCCGCTCCTGCGCCTCCGTCGGCGGCACCCTGCTCGCGGCCCGCCTCGCGCTCGCCGGGGGGCTCGCCGGCAGCACGGCCGGCGGCAGCCACCATGCCCGGCGCACGCAAGGGGCCGGCTTCTGCGTCTTCAACGACGTGGCGGTGGCCGCGCGCGCCCTCCAGGCCGAGGGCGCGATCGGTCGGGCGCTCGTGGTGGACCTCGACGTGCACCAGGGCGACGGCACGGCCGATTGCCTCAGCCGATCGCCGGACCTGTTCACCCTCTCGATCCATTGCGAGGCGAACTATCCGCCCCGCAAGATCGCGGGCGACCTCGACGTCGGGCTGCCCGACCGGCTGGGCGATGCGGAGTACCTCGCGGTGCTTTCCGCCCGCCTGCCGCCGCTGCTGGACGCCCTGCGCCCGGACCTGGTGTTCTACAACGCCGGCGTCGACCCGCACCGGGACGACCGGCTCGGGCGCCTGTCGCTCACCGACGATGGCCTCGCGGCCCGGGACCGCACCGTCGTCGCGCAGGCGCGGGCCCGGGGCATCCCCCTCGTGGCGGTGATCGGCGGCGGCTACACCGACGACATCGCGGCCCTGGCGGGCCGCCACGCCCTGGTGTTCGAGGCGATGGCGGCGCAGGCGGCGGGGTGAGCCCGCCATCTCAGCGTTACGGCGGCGGGGCGATGTCGATCTTCACCCGCTCGAAGGCGTCCACCACGTGGCGGCGCATCAGGTCGGCGGCGCCCGCCGCGTCCCCGAAGATCATCCGCTCCAGGATGCGGCTGTGCTCCTGCCAGACCGCGATCGACATGCCGGGATAGCGCAGCACCTTGCCCATGGCCCGGCGCAGGTGCAGCCAGTGCAGGCGCATGGTCTCGCCGATGATCGGGTTGCCCGACAGGTCGTAGATGAAGGCGTGGTAGTCCATGTCCGCCTGGAGGCTCGCCCGCGTGTCGCCGGCCACGACGAGGTTGCGCCCGTGCTCCACCAGGGAGCGCCCGCGCAGGATCGCCTGCTTGGTCAGGCGCTGCGTCGCCAGGCTCACCGCCAGGGGCTCCACCGCCGAGCGGAACTGGTAGATCGCCTGGAAGAAGTCGGGCTCGACCGAGGTCACCATCAGCCCGCGCCGGCCCGATTGCTGCAGGAAGCCCTGCGCCTTCAGCACGGCCAGCGCATGGGTGACGGGCTGGCGCGAGACGTTGAGGCGCGCGGCGATGTCCTCCTGGGTCAGGCGCTCGCCGGGCTTCAGGGTCCCGTCGCAGAGGGCATCGAGGATGACGCTGTAGGCCTGGTCCACCAGGCTCGCCGATTGCTCGAGAGTCTCCAACCCCGCTCCCCCGCCGAAACCTGCCGGCCGAAGCTCAGCACGGCCGAAATCTTGTTGCGCAGCAATATGATCGGCGCTTGACAGAAGCACAAGCGTTCTGCAGCCTGCGTTCCGAGTACTGAATTCCGAAAAATTCGGCGCCCCGAAACGTTGGTCGTGGCCCGCCTCTGTCGCGGGTCGCGTGCCGGGATCGGATTGAAGCAGCATTCCGTGTCGTGAAGCGGCCCGGCAACAAGAAAAGCCGGCCGCGCCAAAGCCTCCGGCAACCACCAAGAAATCGGGAGAACCGCCATGACCCGTGGTCTTGCCCTGGCGCCGGTCGCCGAGGCGCCGGCGCGCGCCGCCGTCTACGCCAAGCTCCTGCGCCGCCTGATCCCGTTCCTGCTGCTCTGCTACGTCGCGGCCTATCTCGACCGCGTCAACGTCGGCTTCGCCAAGCTGCAGATGCTGTCCGACCTCAAGTTCAGCGAGAGCGTCTACGGGCTGGGCGCGGGCGTGTTCTTCATCGGCTACGCCCTGTTCGAGGTGCCGAGCAACATGGTCATGGTCCGCGTCGGCGCGCGGGTCTGGATCGGCCGGATCATGGTCACCTGGGGGCTGGTCTCGGCGGCGATGATGTTCGTCACCTCGCCCACGAGCTTCTACCTCCTGCGCTTCCTGCTCGGCGTCGCGGAGGCCGGCTTCATCCCGGCGATCATCTACTACCTGACGATCTGGTTCCCCGCGACGCATCGCGGCAAGGCCTCGGCCATGTTCCTCGGCGGCATCCCGCTCTCCGGCATGATCGGCGGCCCGCTCTCGGGCTGGATCATGACCGCCTTCCACCAGTCCGGGGGGTTGGCCGGCTGGCAGTGGATGTTCCTGATCGAGGGCCTGCTCGCGGTGGTGCTCGGGGTGATCTGCTTCTTCTACCTCGCCGACGACATCGATTCGGCCAAGTGGCTCAACGCCGAGGAGAAGGCGCAGATCAAGGCCGACGTGGCCTCCGAGGCGCGGGAGAAGCCGCTGCATTCGGCCCGCGAGGGGCTGACCAGCGGCCGGGTCTGGCTCCTGTCCTGCACCTATTTCTTCTTCACCATGGGGCTCTACGGCATCAGCTTCTGGCTGCCGACCATCATCAAGGACAGCGGGGTGAAGGACCCGCTCGACGTCGGCCTGCTGACCGCGATCCCCTACACGGGCGCGCTCATCGCCATGATCCTCGTCGGCCGCAGTTCCGACCGGATGCGCGAGCGCCGCTGGCACCTGGCGCTGCCGGCCCTCGTCGGGGCGGTCGGCCTGGCCTTGAGCGTCCTGGTCGCCCAGAACACGGTGCTGGCGCTCGCCGCCCTGACCGTGGGCGCCATGGGGATGCTGACCTGCATCCCGCAATTCTACACGCTCGCCCCCGCGATCCTCAGCGGGGCCGCGGCGGCGATGGGGCTGGCGGTCGCCAACTCCGTCGGCAGCGTGGCGGGCTTCGTCAGCCCCTACCTGCTGGGCTGGGTGAAGGACGCCACCGGCAACACCGGCAACGGGGTGATGGTGCTCGGCGCGACCCTGGTCGTGGGCGCGGTGCTGGTCTTCGCCAACCCGGCCAAGCTGGTGAACCGGTAGGACCGGGCCCGACGCGGGACTCCCATTGGTCTCCCGTCCCGAGATTTTGGGTGATGCCCGGAGGGGACCTCCGGACATCGCTGCATGCCGGCGCGGCGGAGGGCATGACGCAGACCGCGGGTCAGAACCGGGCATCGCCGAAGCCGGCCTATCGAGTTCCGTATCCGGCACGGGGATGAGGACGCAGATCGAACGCGATCCAGTGCATCGAACACCGTGGATCGGCACCGCGCTACGGTCACGCCGACGACTGTGTCACCTCCGACGGCCGACGATTGACTGATTCGCGACGACCTTCGTAATCCACCCACGCTTAAATCGCACTACACCTTAGACGATTGCAAAGCATGCCGCGCGCAGACGCCCGTAGACTGTTTGCGATGCAAATGTTCTACGGCAATGCACCAAAAATTCCCCTTGACGGCATCGGGACCACGATTTACGCCTTAAAGAATTCGGAATTCAATAAGGGAGGTCCGTGTGAGCCAGCCGATCCGCGTGCTCTTGGCGAAGGTCGGTCTCGACGGCCACGACCGCGGGGTGAAGGTGGTGGCTCGCACCCTGCGCGACGCCGGGATGGACGTGATCTATTCCGGCCTGCATCGGACCCCGGAGGAGGTCGTCACCGCGGCGATCCAGGAGGACGTGGACGTGCTGGGCGTGAGCCTGCTGTCGGGCGTCCAGCTCACCGTCTTCCCCAAGATCTTCAAGCTGCTGGGCGACCAGGGCGCGGACGACCTCATCGTCATCGCCGGCGGCGTCATGCCCGACGAGGACGTGGCCGCGATCAAGGAGATGGGCGTGCGGGAAGTGCTGCTCCAGGACACCCCGCCGGACGAGATCGTCGCCACGCTCAAGCGCCTGGTCGAAGAGCGCGGCGAGCGCTGAGCCCCCCGAAACGCTGGTTCGACACGCCGATTTGACACGCGAAGGGTCGCCACGATGGAAGCCTGGTCCTTCCCGCCCTCCTACGACGACGGCTACCTGCCGCCCGAGGGCAGCCGCTACTGGTTCCCGAAGCGCGAAACCATGCCGGCCACCGAGCGCGAGGCCGCGATCCTGCTGCGGCTTCGCGAGGTCTGCGCCTACGCCTACGCCAACGCGCCGTTCTACAGGCGCCGCTGGGACGAGGTCGGCTTCCACCCGGACCAGCTCCGCTCGCTCGAGGATTTCGAGGACCGGGTGCCCGTGGTGACGAAGGCGGAACTGCGCGCCTCGCAGGGCGCCGCGCCGCCCTTCGGCGACTACCTCTGCGTGCCCGACCGCGAGATCTTCCACATCCACGGCACCAGCGGCACCACCGGCCGCCCCACCGCCTTCGCCATCGGCCGGGGCGACTGGAACGCCATCGCCAACGCCCACGCCCGGATCATGTGGGGCATGGGGATGCGGCCCGGCGACATGATCTGCATCGCCGCCATCCTCAGCCTCTACATGGGAAGCTGGGGCGCGCTCGCGGGCGCCGAGCGGCTCGGGGCCAAGGCGTTCCCGTTCGGGGCCGGCGCGCCGGGCATGACGGCGCGCTGCGCCCAGTGGCTCGACAGCCTGAAGCCCGCCGGCTTCTACGGCACCCCGACCTACGCCCTGCACCTGGCCGAGACGGCGCGTGCCGAGGGCCTCGATCCGCGCCGGTTCGGCCTGCGCTACCTGTTCTTCTCCGGCGAGCCCGGCGCCTCGATCCCGGGCGTGCGCGACCGCATCGCCGAGGCCTTCGACGCCAAGGTCTACGATTGCGGCTCCATGGCCGAGATGTCGCCCTTCATGAACGTCGCCGGCAGCGCCGAGACCGAGGGCATGCTGTGCTGGCAGGACGTGGTCTACACCGAGGTCTGCGACCCCGCCTCGATGCGTCGCGTCCCCTACGGGCAACGGGGCACCCCGGTCTACACCCACCTGGAGCGCACCTCGCAGCCGATGATCCGGCTGGCATCGGGCGACCTCACCCTCTGGACAAACGGGCCGACGCCCTGCGGGCGCACCTACCCGCTGCTGCCCCAGGGCATCTTCGGGCGGATCGACGACATGTTCACGATCCGCGGCGAGAACGTCTACCCGAGCGAGATCGACGCGGCCCTGAACGAGACCGCGGGCTACGGCGGCGAGCACCGCATCGTCATCACTCGGCAGGCGGCGATGGACGAGCTGCTCCTGCGCGTCGAGGCCGATTCCACGGTGTTCTCCCGCGGGCCCGAGGCGGTGGAGCAGTTCCGCCGCGAGACCTGCCACAAGCTCCAGAAGCTGCTCGGCCTGCGCGCCCAGGCCGAGATCCTGGAGCCGAACACCCTGCCGCGCACCGACTTCAAGGCCCGCCGCGTGGTCGACGACCGCGACGTATTCCGCGAGATGCACGCGCAGATCGCGGCCGGGGCCGACGCATGAGCCGCGTCCCCTCCCTCGACCTCGTGGAGCGGGTGGCCGCCGGCACGGTGCCGGCGATCGGCCGGCTGATCTCGCGGGCCGAAGCCGCCTCTCCCGAGGCGCGCCCGGCGCTCGCCCGGATCTACGCCCGCGCGGGCCGTGCCCACGTGGTCGGGCTCACCGGCGTGCCGGGCAGCGGCAAGTCCACCATGGTGGCGAGCCTCACCGCCCACCTGCGCAAGGCCGGCCAGAAGGTCGGCATCGTCGCCATCGACCCGTCGAGCCCGTATTCCGGCGGCGCGATCCTCGGCGACCGCATCCGCATGGCCGACCACGTCCTGGACACGGGCGTCTACATCCGCAGCATGGCGACCCGCGGCTCCATGGGCGGCATGGCGCGGGCGGCGCTGGACGCCGTCGACATCCTGGACGTGGCCGGCTTCGACACGATCATCATCGAGACGGTGGGCGTCGGCCAGGACGAGGTCGAGATCGCCAAGGCGTCCCACACCACAATCGTGGTCTCGGCCCCGGGGCTCGGGGACGAGATCCAGGCGATCAAGGCCGGCATCCTCGAGATCGCCGACATCCACGTCGTCTCGAAATGCGACCGGAGCGACGCCAACCGCACGCTGACCGACCTGAAGTCGATGCTGACGCTGGGTGCCCTCACCACCAGGCGCCAGGACTGGCAGATCCCGGTGCTCGGCATCAGCGCCTACAAGGGCGAGGGCTTCGAGGCGCTGATCGCCAAGATCGAGGCCCATCGCCGGGTCTTCTTCGAGACGGAGACGGGCGTGCGCCGCCGCCTCGCGGTGGCCCGCTTCCGCCTGGAGAAGACCGCCGAGAACCTGCTGATCCAGCGCTTCCAGGCGGCATCCGCCGAGCGCGCCGGGCCGCTGGCCGAGCGCCTGAGCCTGCGCGAAAGCGACCCCTACACCCTTGCCGCGACCCTCCTCGAAGAGACGCTCGGACCGGGAGCATCCCCATGACCAGCATCATCGACCCAAAAACCGTCGAGGCCATCCGCTCGGAAGTCGCCGACTGGGAGCAGAAGGAGGTCGCCGCCTTCCTCATGAAGCAGGCCGAGCGCAAGGAGGCGTTCTTCACGCTCGGCGATTTCCCGGTCAAGCGCGTCTACACCGCGGCGGACGCGGCGCAGACGCCGATCGAGGATATCGGCCTGCCGGGGCGCTACCCCTTCACCCGCGGCCCCTACCCGACGATGTACCGCTCGCGGAACTGGACCATGCGCCAGATCGCCGGCTTCGGCACCGGCGAGGACACCAACAAGCGCTTCAAGTACCTGATCGCCCAAGGCCAGACCGGCATCTCGACCGACTTCGATATGCCGACCCTGATGGGCTACGATTCCGACCATCCGATGAGCGAGGGCGAGGTCGGCCGCGAGGGCGTGGCCATCGACACGCTCGCCGACATGGAGGCCCTGTTCGACGGCATCGACCTGGAAAAAATCTCCGTGTCGATGACCATCAACCCCTCCGCCTGGATCCTGCTCGCGATGTACATCGTGCTGGCGGAGAAGCGCGGCTACGACCTCGACAAGCTCTCGGGCACGGTCCAGGCCGACATCCTCAAGGAGTACATGGCGCAGAAGGAGTACGTCTTCCCCGTCGCGCCCTCGGTGCGGATCGTGCGGGACTGCATCACCTACTGCGCCAAGAACATGAAGCGCTACAACCCGATCAACATCTCGGGCTACCACATCTCGGAGGCCGGCTCCTCGCCCCTGCACGAGGCGGCCTTCACGCTGGCCAACCTCGTCGTCTACGTCGAGGAGGTGCTGAAGACCGGGATGAAGGTGGACGAATTCGCCCCGCGGCTGGCCTTCTTCTTCGTCTGCCAGGCGGACTTCTTCGAGGAGGTCGCCAAGTTCCGGGCCCTGCGCCGCTGCTACGCCAAGATCATGAAGGAGCGCTTCGGGGCCGAGAACCCGGAATCGATGCGCCTGCGCTTCCACTGCCAGACGGCCGCCGCCTCGCTGACCAAGCCGCAATACATGGTCAACGTGGTGCGCACCTCGATGCAGGCGCTGGCCGCCGTGCTCGGCGGCTGCCAGTCCCTCCACACCAACGGCTACGACGAGGCCTTCGCCATCCCCACCGAGGACGCGATGCGCATGGCGCTCCGCACCCAGCAGGTGATCGCGGAGGAGACCAACGTCACCCAGGTCACCGATCCGCTGGGCGGCTCCTACTACGTCGAATCCCTGACGACGGAGTACGAGACCAAAATTTTCGAGATCCTGGCCGAGGTCGAGGAGCGCGGCGGCACCCTCAAGCTGATCGAGGAGGGCTGGTTCCAGAAGAACATCGCCGACTTCGCCTACGAGACGGCTTTGCGCAAGCAATCGGGCGAGAAGCCGGTGATCGGCGTCAACCGCCTCGTGGACGGCATGCCCGACCCCAAGATCGAGACCCACCCCTACGACCACTCCACCGCCGAGCGCCAATGCGCCCGGACCCAGCGCGTGCGCCGGGAGCGCGACCCGGTGAAGTTCGACCTGCTGCTGCAACAGCTCGTGGAGACGGCCAGGGACCCGTCCCAGAACATCATGCCGATCACGATCGAGCTGGTCCGCTCCGGCGCGACCATGGGCGACCTGATCGAGACCCTGAAGGACGTCTGGGGCACCTACCGAGAGACGCCGGTGTTCTGATTTTTTTCGACGCTCGCACCGACACCGGTTGCGGCCGACGCAGGTGGCGAACGTCAGTCTTCGAAGCGCTGGCGCTTCTC
>NZ_BPRB01000219.1 GCF_022179685.1 Methylobacterium trifolii | reverse complement strand
GGAGCGCCCTTTCCGGATACGGCGCTGCCCTCTCCCGACCCGCTTCGCGGGCCACCCTCCCCCGCAGAGGGGGGAGGGGCGGCGTCACCCCTCGATCCGCGAAAAATCCGCCACCTCTCGGGTGGCCGCCCGCAGGGCGGCGAGCAGGGCGAGGCGGTTCTCGCGCAGGCGTGGGTCGTCGGCGTTCACGGTGACTTTTTCGAAGAACGCATCCACCGGCGCGCGAAGCGACGAGAGTGCCCGCATCGCGCCGGCAAAATCCTCGGCCGCCACGGCCGCGGAAGCATCCGTGCGGGCGACCGCCAGAGCCTCGGCCAGCGCCCGCTCCTCGGGCTCGCCAGCGGCGGCCAGGGCTGCGTCGGGCTCCGCGTCGTAGGCGCGGCCGTCCTTCTTCTCTTCGATCCGCAGGATGTTGGACGCGCGCTTGACCCCGGCCAGCAGGTTCTTTCCATCCTCGGTGTCGAGGAATTTTCCAAGCGCCTCGACGCGACGGACGACCTGCAGGAGGTCGTCCTGGCCGGGCAGGGCGAAGACGGCGTCGATCAGGTCGTGGCGGGCGCCTTGGTCGCGGAGATAGACCTTGAGGCGGTCGGCGAAAAAATTGACAAGGCTGACTAACTTTTCTTCAATCGAAAGCTCGATCAGTCCGACAGATTTTTCTATAAATGGACGTAGTTCGTCATTTTCGTGTGAGTCCCAATATGTCCCCTCAGCCCAGAGGCCAGTCTGATTATCAAAAAAATCTTTATAAATAGTTCTTACAGCATCAATTCTCTCAGAGAGATTTCCCCGAGCATTTTGCCAAGCCTCATAGGTAATATTGAATTCGCTACTGCGCTGCATATTAGACAAAAGTGCGATATTTGAATTCAGGTCTGCAGAAACTACTATTTTTCCGATGTTAGATTTTTGATTAAAACTGTTGATGGTGTTCTCTAGTTTCTGGTTAGGCATCGATGTATCTATGCTATTAAAAATTTCGTATTCATATTCTGCTGCAATGCTTAGAATTTGAAGCAGATGTGCTTCCAGCAAAAATCGGAGATCGAAATGTATCTTGTTGGTATTTATGATTGAGATCACACCCAACGCCGCCCGCCGGAGCGCATAAGGGTCCTTGCTTCCGGTCGGCTTCTCGTCGATGGCCCAGAAGCCCACCAGCGTGTCGAGCTTGTCCGCCAGCGCCACGGCCACCGAGACCGGATCGGTCGGCACACGGTCGCTCGGGCCCACTGGCTTGTAATGCTCCTCGATGGCCGCCGCGACGCTCGGGTGCTCGCCCTGCAAGGCGGCGTAGCGGGCGCCCATCAGGCCCTGAAGCTCGGGGAATTCGCCGACCATCTCGGTGACGAGGTCCGCCTTGGCGAGCCGCGCGGCGCGCTCGGCCAAGTCCGGGTCGGCGCCCACCAGCGGCGCGAGTTCCCGGGCCAAGGCGGCGATGCGCGCGACCCGCTCGCCCTGCGTGCCGAGTTTTTCGTGGAAGACGATGGAATCGAGCTTCGGCAGGCGATCTTCAAGCTTCGTCGCCTTGTCCGTCTCCCAAAAGAACTTCGCGTCCGACAGGCGTGCGCGGACCACGCGCTCGTTGCCGGCGGTGATGGCGAGGCCGCCGTCGCTGGCGATGAGGTTCGAGACGAGGACGAAGGCCGGCGCCAGGGCCTCGGAGCCGGCTTTGCGCAGCACGAAGCACTTCTGGTTAGCCCGGATCGTCGCCCGCACGGCCTCGGCCGGGATGTCCAGGAAGGCTTCGTCGAAGGAGCCCATCAGCACGACGGGCCATTCCACGAGGCCCGCGACCTCTTCGAGCAGCCCCTCGTCCTCCACGAGGTCGAGGCCGCGGGCGAAGGCGAGGTCCCGGGCGTCGTGCAGGATGATGTCCTTGCGCCGGTCGGCGTCGAGGACGACGCGGGCGCGCTCCAGGCTCCGCACGTAGTCGTCGAAGCGGCGCACCTCGATCGGCTCGGGCGCGAGGAAGCGGTGGCCGTAGGTGGTGGTGCCGGCCGCGATCCCGTCGACGGAGAAGGGCACGACCTCCGGCGTCTCGGTCTCCGGCCCGAAGGTCGCGACGATCGATTGCAGGGGCCGCACCCAGCGCAACGAACCGGGCTGGGCCGAGGCCGCGCCCCAGCGCATGGATTTCGGCCAGGGGAAGTTCCTGATGATCTGCGGCAGGATCTCGGCCAGCACGTCGAGGGTGTCGCGGCCGGGTTTCTCGATCACGGCGAGGTAGAACGCGCCCTTCTTCGGATCGGTGACGGTGCGCGCCTGGTTGAGGCTCGTGAGGCCGGCGCCCTTCAGGAAGCCCTGCACTGCGGCGTCCGGCGCGCCGACGCGGGGGCCGCGGCGCTCCTCGCGCACGGCCTCGCCGCGGGCGGGCAGGCCGGCGACGTGGAGGGCCAGCCGCCGCGGCGTCGCGAAGGCCTTGGCGCCGTCATAGAGGAAGCCGCGCTCGACCAGGGCGTCGGTGACGAGGCGGCGAAGGTCCTCGGCCGCGCGCCGCTGCATGCGGGCGGGAATCTCTTCCGAGCGGAGTTCGAGCAGCAGATCGGGCATGGCGGCGGGCGGCCTGCACCCCCTCCGGACGGCGGACGGGGCTGGGAACGGGACGACCCGGCCGGCGGCCGGGCGATGCGCTGCCCGTGTAGAGAGGCCCGGGGGGCGTGTCGAGAACGGGCGGCCTCAGGGCAGGGGCCGCGAGAGGATCGTCGTCAGCCGCCAGGTCTCCTTCCTGAGGGAGCGCACGTCCGCGATCAGCCAGCGGCCGTCCTCCCGGACCATGTCGTAGCGCAGGTCCTGCGGCGTGAAGTTCCGGAACGTCGCCTGCACCTCGGCCGTGTCGGCCTCCGCGGAGAGCGCCTTGAGCGCCAGGGTCTTCTGCCAGCCGTCCTGGGTGTCCTGCCCGTTGACGTGGAAGGCGAAGCCCAGGTGGCCGACCTCGCCCGCCGCCTCCTTGCGATCGCGCGCGTAGAGGGTGCGCAGGCGCCGGGCGTAGAAGCGCACGGCATCGATGTCGTCGGCCGCGTAGAAGGCGCGGACCGTGGCGACGGGGTCGGTCGCCGATTGCGCGGCGGCCGGGGCGGCCCAGAGGGCCAGCAGGATCGCGAGGATGTGCATCGTGGAGGTCTCTTTCAGGAGGCAAGCGCAAGGCAGCCGGCGCCGAGCGCGATGGCGGCGCAGGAGGCGAGGCGCTGTGCGGTGAGGCGCTCGCCGAGGAAGACCCGGCCGATCACCGCCGCGAACAGGACGCTGGTCTCGCGCAGCGCCGAGACCATGCCCATCGCGTCCCGCTGCATCGCCCAGATCACGATGCCGTAGGCGAGGATCGAGACGATGCCGCCGGCAACCCCAGCCGCGACCTGCCGCCCCGTGGGGCGGGGCGCGCGCCGGAGCGCCGGGAACAGCAGGAACGGCATCAGCGCGCCCCATCCCAGGGACATCGCGGCTGTGTAGGCGACGGCATCATTCGTCAGCCGCACCCCGATCCCGTCGACGATGGTGTAGCCCGCGATGAAGCATCCGGTCAGCAGGGCGACCGGCGCCGAGGCGATGCGGGCCCCCCGCGCCAGCGCCAACGACAGGATGCCGCCGCTGACGAGCGCGATGCCGAGGATCGCCACGGGGGTGATGCGCTCGCCCGCCACCACGGCCGCGGCCACCGCCACCAGGGCCGGCGAGGAGCCGCGGGCGATCGGATAGGTCTCGCCGAGGTCGCCCGAGCGGTAGGTCGCCACCAGCCCCAGCATGTAGCCGACATGCAGGAGCCCAGAGAGCGCGACGCAGGGCCAGGCGGCCGGGGGCGGGTAGGGCAGCACCAGGAAGACGGGGGCCGAGACCGCCGCGCCGGAGAACGCCATCAGCGCCGAGGCCGTGACCCGCTCGGCGCCGCCCCGCAGCATCGCGTTCCAGGTCGCATGGAGGAGCGCTGCCAGGAGCACCGCCGCGATTACGGGTAACGTCACGTCCTCATCCCTCCCGATCGCGCCGGCCGCGTGCGGACGACCCTGGCCCGTGCTTCTACCCGCTCCGCGCCGAACCGGAATCCCCTCCGGCCCCGAGATCGTGAAATGTCCCATTCCCCAGGCCGCACAGGCCTCGTGTAGACATAAAAGCCTCCTTCTCGGACATCGCGACTTGGGTTAGTCAGTCTTCGTCCCAATTCTGCTGTTCCGATCGCCCGTCGCGTGCGGTGGCCGGCAAGCGGGGCGGGTCTTGCGGGAACGAGAGACGATGGAGCATCTTGAGTTGTCTCGCGCGTCCGGCATCGACGTGGTCTTCGTCGCCCTCGGCACCGGTCCGGGGAGCGCGACGGAGCGCAGGACGATCGTGTTCGCGCCGGGCGAGCAGATTCCGCGCATCGGCGAATGCGTCATCCTCGCGTTCCACGGGGATGCGCTGCGCTGGCATGTCCAGGACGTGGCCCACGTCTTCGAGGACGACGCGCACGGCGTCGCGATCAAGCTGACGGTGCCGCACGAAGACTGAATCCGGCGGGCTTCCGGGCATGAGCGCGGATTTTAAGCCCGTTTTAACCATCCCGCCTCAGTTCTCGAGCCACGGTTGCCGCTCGGCGACGATCACCCGGGTGGCCATCCGCGCCCGCCCGCGGCGATTCCGTCGCCCGCTCGATGGAAAGTTCGCGGTATGACCTCTGCAGCGATCCTGTCCGCCCCCCTGAGCCAGGCGACCGATTACCTCGCCTCGGCCACGGTGGCGGGTGTCGGCCGGGACGAGGGCGCAGGCCTGCGCTCGGCCCGCGACCTCGGCACGATGCCGGGCGTCTATTACAACGCGGCCCTCAGCACG
>NZ_BPRB01000218.1 GCF_022179685.1 Methylobacterium trifolii | reverse complement strand
GCCCGGACGCCGCGCAGCGCGGCGGGGAGGCGGTCGTTCCCGGTCCCCTGCAACTGCCGGCCTCGCTCAGCCTGCCGGGCGGGGCGCGGGCCTTCGCGCCCTGAGCGGCGCATCCTGCGAGCCGAGGGCCGGAGGCTACCGATCCTGCGCGCCGGCTTCTTCCTCGCGCGCCAGCGCCCGCCATTGCAGCACCAGACGCTCGAAGGTGGCCAGTTCGTCCGCGCCGAGGCGTCCGAGGGTGCTGCCGACGTAAGTCTCCTGCGCCGCGAGCCCCCGCGCCGCGAGCCCGGCGCCGGCCGGCGTGAGGTGGAGGGCGTGCGAGCGCCGGTCGCCGGGGATCGGGCGCCGCTCGACGAGGCCGGCCTCGACGAGGCGGTCGATCAGGCCCGAGACGTTGCCCTTGGTGACGTAGAGGCGCGCGGCCAGCTCCTGCTGGGTCAGGCCCTCCCGCTCGGTCAGGGTCGAGAGCACGTCGAATTGCGGGATCGAAAGGCCGATGGCGCGCAGCTGCGCCCCGATCGCCGCCGAGACCCGGCGGTTGAGGCGGATGAAGCGGAACCAGACCCGGAGGGGGTCGGTGGGTTCCGGGTTCGGCTCGACGGCGGGCGGACGCGGCATGACGGAGCGAGGCTATAGCAGACGGCGCGGGGTTCCGGCATCCGGCCAGTCGAGGGTGCGCACATCGAACGCGGCCGGGCGAGTGGCGCCGGGGGAGGCGCGGCTGTAAGGCTTGGCCTCCCCCGCCCCGAAAGTGCCCGCACAGCGCCCGTCCCATGCGCCGCATCGTCATCGAGGAACCCGTCACCCGCGCCGCGCCCCTGGCCCGCCGGCTGGCGCTGTTCTCAGGCCTCGTCACCGGGCTCGCCCTCGTTCTGGTGCGCGATCCGCGGGCCGAGACGGGGCCGGCGCTGGCCGTGCTCGGGGCCGGCCTCGGCGTCGCCCTCCTGGCGATCCTGGTGGCGGTCCTCGCCTTCGTGCGCGTCTGGCGGGAGGGCGCACGCGGCGTCGGCGCGGCGCTGGCGGGCCTGTTCCTGGCCGTCCTCGTGCTCGCCTACCCGGCCTACGCCGCCCTGCGGGGCCTGCGCCTGCCGCCCCTCACCGACATCAGCACCGACGTGGACAACCCGCCGGCCTTCTCCCGCTCGCGGGCCGCCTTCGCCGCACGCGACGGGCGCTACCCGCCCGATCCCGGCCCGGATTCCCGCGAGCGGCAGCGCGTCGCCTATCCCCAGATCGCGCCCCTGACGCTCGACATCGACGCGGACCAGGCGTTCGAACTCGCCCGCAAGGCGGCGGTGAACCGGCGCTGGCAGATCGTCGAGGCGATCCGTCCGGGCGGCCGCGTCGGCAACGGCCGGATCGAGGCGGTGTCGCGCAGCCTTCTCCTCAACCTGCCCGACGACGTGACCGTGCGGGTGCGCCCCCGCGCGGACGGGGCGCGCATCGACGTGCGTTCAGCCTCAAGGCTCGGGCCCCGCGACTTCGGCGTCAACGCCGACCGCATCCGGGCCTATCTCGACGAGGTCGCCAACCTCGCCATCGCGGTGAAATGAGCCGTCAGGATCGTGTGCGCCGATCTCGACCGATGGTCGGGATCGGCGCGTCCGGCGGACGCCTGCCGCCGCGCAGTCGCGCGGGCGGTGGGAGCCCATCACCCGCCGGGACTACCCCCGGCCGGGCGATAGCTCCCGTCGAGGCGGGCGGGGCCGTCCGTGACCACGAGGCCGCGCTCGACCAGGTCCTCCAGGTGGGCGAAGACCGAGAGGGCGGCCGCGCCCACGAGCTTCGGGTTCAGCCCCTGGTAGATCGCGCCGACGATGGCGCGGATGCCGGCATCGCCCGCCGCGACCCGTGCCCGGATCGCGCCCTCGCGCTGGCGGCGGTGGTTGGCCAGCCCCCGCACGAAGCGGCGCGGGTCGCGCACGGGGCCTCCATGGCCCGGCCAGTACACGGTCTCCGCCCGCTCCCGCAGCCTGTCGAGGGAGGCCATGTAGGCCCGCATCGAGCCGTCCGGCGGGGCGACGATGCTGGTGGACCAGGCCATGACGTGGTCGCCCGAGAACAGGGCCGCCTCCTCGGGCAGGGAAAAGGCGAGGTGGTTCATGGTGTGGCCCGGCGTCTCGACCGCCCGCAGCGTCCAGCCCTCGCCAGAGAGCACCTCGCCGTCGCCCATGGGACGGTCGGGCCGGTGCTCGCGGTCGGCGCTGGCATCCAGCATCGGCAACTCGCCGGCCGCCAGTTCGCGGGCCGAACGGTGCGGACCGCAGCCGACGATCGGCGCACCGGTGCGGGCCTGGAGCAGGCGGGCGCCGGGCGAATGGTCGCGGTGGGTGTGGGTGACGACGATCGCCGCGACCGTCTCTCCGGCGAGGTCCGCGAGCAGACGGTCGATAGGGGCGGCATCCTCGGGGCCGGGATCGATCACGGCCACGCGCCCGTGCCCGACGACGTAGGTGCAGGTGCCACTGGCGGTGAAGGGGCCGCCGTTGTCCACCACCCGGCGACGGATCAGCGGGGACACCGCCTCCATCCGGTCGGGTGCCGGCATCATGGGGTCGAAGTCCGGCGCCGTCTCCGCATCCTCCTGCGCCATCCTCACGCTCCCTGCCGGATCATCCGGGAGGCGGCCTACGGCATCGACGGCGCCGGGACAAATCCCGGCCGATGCTCATGGACGGAAGGGGGAGGGGGCCACGACCCGGACCGCAGTGAAGGCGGCGCGCTCCGGCGCGCGCGCGGGCGGATCGGCGGAGGCGACACGGAACACGGCCTCGCGCCCGGCCGCCCGCAGCACCCGGCGGAAGGCGCGGGCTTGCTCGTCCCGGTGCAGGGCGCCGATCCTGGCCTCGATCTGCCGGGTGCGGCCGCGGGTGATCGGGGCCCGGCGGAAGTCGACGAGGGCGACGTAGCCGGGGGTCACGCGCGTGACCACGTCCGCGCTCTCCAGGGTGGCCACCACGTCGCCCCGCCGCAGGGTCGGGTCGTCGGCGACCGGCAGGGGCACGGCGCCGCCCGCTGGCCGGCAGGCGCAATCGGCCACCCGCCGCTGGCGGTAGATGTTGGCCAGCGCCGAAGCCCTGTAGGGCAGGCCCTGCGGACTCACCGCGCGGTCGAGATCGGTCTCGCCGGCCGCGAGGGTGTAGACGCTGGTGGCCGCACCGGGGCAGGCCGCAGCGCAGGCCGCGTGGTGCACCGGCATGTCCGCCTGGGCGCGCAGGTTGCCCAGGGGGAACAGGTAGCCGTCGCACGTCCGCACGCAGACCGTGCGCTGCCCCGTCCCGGCATCGGCGGCCTTGCGGATCGCCCGCCGGCGGGCCGTCTGCCGCCGCCGCGGCGCGTGCCACGCGGCGAGGTCCGCCGCCGGCCGGGGCGTGTGAAGGATGGGACGCGGAAGGCCGGCGCGGCGGCCGTCCGGAAGGTTGGCGTAGCGCACGGGCTGCCGGGGCGCCGGGGCCGCCTCCGATTTGGGGGGGCCGCGGAAAAGGTCCTCGAAGAAATCGAACAGGCCGCCGCGCTCGGACGCGTGGACCATGCCGGTGCCGACCGTCACGCTTCCGAGCCCGAGGATCAAGCCGGCGAGCACGGTACCGATCATCTGCCGCCGCGTGCCGCCGGAGGCGAGCGTTCGCCAGACCTGAGCACCGATCGCCATGCGTCCGCCATCCCTGCGCGAGGAAGCGCCACGGCCCGGAAACGGAGGGACGGAACGATGCGCTTCGAAGAGGCCGCGACTAGAGGGGGGCGGTTCGCGCCGAACAAGTGCGGAAGACAACGGACATCGCCGTGAGCCCGGCCGTCACGCGCCCACCGAGGGACGCGTTCCGCTGTGGGTCCCGATGGAATGCGGCCCGACTCCCCACCCGCCCCGCACCGCCCGGAACGCCGGCATCCACAGGAACCTCGGCCGTCGAAACGAAAACAGCCGCCCCGGGGGACGGCTGACGCGGTGTGTATTGGATGCAGGACCGGTTCAGGAACGCCGAACGGGCGGCCCGTTCCGCCGGACCCGGACGGGTACGAGCTGCGCCTGCGGCTTCGGCAGGGCCGCGTCGATCAACTGGTCTACACCGCGCACCATGGCCTCGGCGGCACGGTTTGCGGTCTCGGCGAGACGCTTGACGATGGCGGCGGCTGTTCTCATCGCGGACTCTCTCGTGCGGGCTCGGTCTGACGAACGCCGCGTCCCTCGCGTCCGTTCCGCGGTTGCGTCGTCTTGACAGTCATATGGTGTGCCCGAGCCCGGGCTGCGAGGGGGCGCCCTATAAGTCCATCGCCGGCCGTTCGCCGCAGAAATTCCATGTCGACAGACATTCTGCCGGACGGAACCGGACCGAAACCTTGGCGTTTTCGTGTTCAGAAGATCGCGGCCAAGACCGCGTTCATGGTCTCGAAGGATTAAGCCGATGCTGGGTTGGGCCGTAACATTTCTCGTCGTGGCCCTCGTGGCCGCTCTGCTCGGGTTCGGCGGCATCGCCGGCACCGCTATGGAAGCCGCGAAGCTGATCTTCTTCGTCGCGATCGTCCTGTTCGCCATCTCGGCCGTCATCGGCCTGATGCGCGGCCGCTCGCCGACCTTGTAGAGCGGGCGCACGCCGGCTTGAAGCGCCAGGAATACAGGACCGCCGCGCCCGATGCGCGGCGGTTCCGCGTTCGACCGACGGTGCTGGATCGAATGGTAGACTGACGCGTCAGATCTTCTTATCGCCGTCGTCGAGGCGCGCGATCAGGTCTCGGAACCGATCGGGGACCGGCTGCTGGATCACGGAATCGTAGAGCGTGCGCAGATGATTGCCGAGGCGGATGCGGGTCTGGTCGTTCAGACCGCGCCGCCCGGCGATCTCCTTGTGCCGCGGTTGAGAGACGGGAGCCGGCTCGTCGTCCGGCACCTGCGCTACGCCGCAACCGAAGGTCGCATCGTCCCCGCGGCGGTCCGTGGCTTTTCCGCCATGCGTCATCCGATCGGTCCCCTTGGATGCCATCGAGCATCGCCGCATTGTCTTGCGGCTTGACATACGTCATGGCTGCAGCAGCAACGCCGTGATGCACCATCGGTTCCCGCGGCCCCGGAACGGAGTCGGAGCGACCGCGTTGGGCCGGAAGGCTTTGAGAGAAAACGGCAAGGCACAGGGGATCTAATGTCCACATCGCAACTCGTGGTGCAGCATCTGCCGTACCTGCGCCGCTATGCGCGCGCGCTGACGGGGAGCCAGGTCGCGGGCGATGCCTACGTCGCCGCCACCCTGGAGACGCTGGTCAACGAGCCTGACACCCTCGGACGCAGCACCAACGTCAAGGCGGACCTGTTCCGCGTCTTCACCCGGATCTGGAATTCCCTCTCCGTCAACGGGCGCAGCGAGCAGGTGCAGCACGACCTGCCGGCGGAAGTGCGCCTGGGCCAGATCACCCCCCTGCCGCGCCAGGCCTTCCTGCTCTCCTGCCTCGAAGGGTTCTCCGAGGAGGACGCCGCGATCATCCTCGACGTGGACGTGAGCCAGGTCCGCGACCTCGTGGACGAGGCGGGCCGCGAACTGGCCGCCGACATGGCCACCGAGATCCTGATCATCGAGGACGAGCCGCTCATCGCCATGGACCTGGAGGCCCTGGTGGAGGGGCTGGGCCACAACGTGATCGGGGTCGCGCGCACTCGCACCGAGGCGATCAAGATCGCGTCCGAGGGCAAGCGCCCCGGCCTGATCCTGGCCGACATCCAGCTCGCCGACGGCTCCTCGGGGCTGGACGCGGTCAACGACCTGCTGAAGACCTTCGAGGTGCCGGTGATCTTCATCACCGCCTATCCCGAGCGCTTCCTCACCGGCGAGCGGCCCGAGCCGGCCTTCCTGATCGCCAAGCCGTTCCAGCCGGCCAACGTCTCCGCGGTCATCAGCCAGGCCCTGTTCTTCCAGCAGACGGCGCGGCGGCGGGAAGCGAAGAGCGCCTGAGGCGTCATCGACCGACACCCGTTCCTGAGACGACATGCAGCCCCGGCCACGAGCCGGGGCTTTTTCGTTGGGCATTGGACAAGAAAAAACGGGCCGGAAAAATCCAGCCCGTCTCGAAGGTTCCGGCCGATGCACAAGGGGAATGCGGGGAGGACCAGGTGGCCGGGTGCTTGAAGAACGGTTGGCGCCCGGGACGGTTCCGAAACGCGTCGCTTTTTGCGGCGGCGTGTGTTTTTCGTCACAGGGGACAGGTGTGGACGGCGCGCGTGCCGCTGCGCACGGCGGCAGTGAATGCGGCCGAATACTGATCTTCAAGAAAGCGTGGCAGTCGAGGAACCGGCGCGCGGAGACCGCGTTGTCCGGATATCCTGTCAAGCTCCCTCTTGGAGATCGCGACGATGCTTCGGTCTGGTTTCATCCTGGGCGTGAGTGCACCGGCCGCGATCCTGACGATGCTGGTCCATCCCATGGTCCGCGACACCGCCGACCAGTGGACGCCTCCGGTGGTCCTGAGTTTGCCGGCCGTGCCTGCGGTCGCGATGGTGCCGCTGCCCGGCATGCGGCCCGTGAACCTCGCCCTGAACCCGACCCGTGTCGCGGGCGTCCCCCGGATCGAGGGTCGGACCGGACCCGTGGCGACGCAGACCCCGGAGATGGGTGAGCGCCCGGCGCTTAAGCCCCGGCGGATGGTGCGGGAAGGCTGCGAGACGGCTCTCAGCTCCCTCGTCGGACCGGAGGCCCGCCGCATGGTCCCGGGCCGCTGCATCTCCTGAACGGCGCCGGTTCTTCTCGACGCCGTCTAAACTCGCCCAGCCTCAAAACGAAAGGCCC
>NZ_BPRB01000217.1 GCF_022179685.1 Methylobacterium trifolii | reverse complement strand
CGCCGGCGCCGGCGCCGGCACCGGTGCGCGCGGCGGCCCCGCCTCGCGAGCCCGCGCCCACCCGGCCTGCACCCGCCCGGCCTGCGGTCTCGGCCGCGCGCGAAGACCGCGGCCATGCGCGCCGGCGCGACCCCGACGGCGGCGACACGCCGATGGGTCTGGGCGACCACGTTCCGGCCTTCCTCCTCCGCACGACGGCTGCGAAGAAGGACAAGTGATCCGGGCCTGGGCCCGTCTCGTATCGGACGGTCCGGCTCAGTATCCGTCCCGGGGCTTCCGCGGCGACGCCCGGGCGAAGCCGAAATCCGCATCGCGACGCGATCGAACGGATTTCGTACGCGATGCCCCCGTGGATGGGGGCGTGAGGCGCACTTAACGCTCCGTCCACCCACGCCGGTCTATCATGTTCGCGAAAGACGATTCCCGGGCCGCGTTGCGGCGAGGGCGAGTCTTATGACGGCGGGACGTGAATGAGTCAGGGGCATCACATCGATCGCGATCGCAGCTTCGCCCTGGCTCAGCGAGCCCAGGACCTGATGCGCGATTACGGGCCCTCGGGCACGCCGCGCGCCTACGCGGTCTGGTACACCTACGTGGCTGGTGAACAGCCGCTCCTGAACGATGCCGTCAAGCGGCTGACGACCCAGGGCAAAGGGCTGACGGACGTCGACATCGACGAACTCTACGACGCCTATATCGACGGCCGCCGGCTCGCGGCCGCGGCCGGCGAGACCAGCGTCACGATGCTCGCGGAGATCGAAGGCATCATGGAGATGCTCGACTTGTCGCTGGGCTCCACCGCACAATTCGGCGAGTCCCTGCGCGTGCTGAGCCAGGATCTCGCCCTCGCGACCCTCAATCGCGTCCGGCTGCGCGAGATCGTGGCCAGCCTCGTCTCGACCACGCGCGAGGTCGCCGGCAACAACCGGACCCTCGAAGCGCGCATGCGGGAGAGCCGCAGCGAGATCGAGACCCTGCGCGAGACCCTCGAGGCGACCCGGATCGAGAGCCTGACGGACCCGCTCACTGGCCTGGCCAACCGCAAGCAGTTCGAGGACATGCTGCGCAAGGCCGTCGAGACCGCGGCCGCGCGGGGCGAGCCGTCGAGCCTCATCGTCCTCGACATCGATCGCTTCAAGCGCTTCAACGACCAGTACGGCCACCTCACTGGCGATCAGGTGCTGCGCCTCGTGGCCATCGTCATGCGGGAGAACGTCGGGGCGGGCGCCACCCTCGCACGCTTCGGCGGCGAGGAATTCGGCATCGTGCTGCCGGGCTGCGACCGTCGCGTCGCCCACGCCATCGCCGAGAAGGTCCGCACCAGCGTCATGGGCCGCGAACTCGTCAAGCGCTCGACGGGCGAGTCGCTGGGCAAGGTGACGGTCTCCCTCGGGATCGCCCTGTACCAGAAGGGCGATACGCCGGTCTCGCTGCTGGAGCGCGCCGACCTCTGCATGTTCGCCGCCAAGCGCGCCGGCCGGAACCGCGTCGTCGACGACGTCTCGCCGCCGGACCTCTCGGACGTGGCCTGAGCCGGGCGCGTCGCCCGGCTCCGGACGATCAGGCGACCGCGCTCAGGCGCTCCGGGTTGACCGGCGTGATCGCGACGGATTCGCCGCAGCCGCAGGCCGAGGTCTGGTTCGGGTTGTTGAACACGAACTGCGAGGCGAGCTTCGTGCTCTGGAAGTCCATCTGGGTTCCGAGCAGGAACAGCACCGCCTTCGGATCGATGAACACGGTGACGCCCCGGTCCTCGATCATGTCCTCGCCGGGCTTGCGGGCGTCGGCGTATTCCATCGTGTAGGACATCCCGGCGCAGCCGCCGTTCTTGACGCCGACCCGCAGGCCGGCGATGGGCCGGTCCGTGTCCGCCATGATGGCCTTGATCCGATCCGCCGCCGCATCGGTGAGCGTGACGACCTTGAAACCTGACATCGTGCCTCTCCTGCGACCGGGTTCAAGGCCCGGGCGGATATGTGCAATGCGACCCCGCCAAGATAGGCATTCGCACGGCTCCGGTCCACCGTCCGTTAAGATCGGGACAGGGCCGTGCGGCCTGCGGCGGCGGCCGAGCCCTCACCACATGTCGAGGGCGACGCGGGCCTCGTCGGACATCCGGCTCTGGTCCCACGGGGGATCGAACACCATCGTCACGCTGCAGGACTGGACGCCCGGTACGGCGGCGACCGCGGTCTCGACCCAGCCCGGCATCTCGCCCGCCACCGGGCAGCCCGGCGCCGTCAGGGTCATGTCGATGGCGACCTTCTTGTCGTCGTCGATGTCCACCTTGTAGATCAGGCCCAGCTCGTAGATGTCGGACGGGATCTCCGGATCGTAGACCGACTTCAGCGCCGCGACGATGTCGTCGGTGAGGCGGTCGAGTTCGGCCGGCGGGATGGCGGAAGCGCCCTCGACCTTGGGGGTGTTGGCACCCCCCGTGATGGCTGCGTCGCTACTCATCGTCTCGTCCTCCTCCGGCCGCCCACGCGCGACCGAACATCCAAAAAAGTCAAGCGAACAGCAACTCGGCCCTGGCCAGCGCCTCGGCCAGCACGTCGATCTCGCCCGTCGTATTATACAGCCCGAAGGAGGCGCGACAGGTGGAGGTCACGCCGAAGCGGGTCAGCAGCGGCATGGCGCAGTGGGTGCCTGCCCGCACCGCCACCCCCTGCCGGTCGATCACGGTCGCGATGTCGTGGGCATGCGCCCCCTTCATCTCGAAGGCGATGACGCCGCCCTTGCCCTTGGCGGTCCCGATCAGCCGGATCGCGTTCATCGCGCCGAGCCGTTCCTGGGCGTAGGCCGTCAGCGTCGCCTCGTGGGCCGCGATGGCCTCGCGGCCCACGCCCATCATGAATTCGAGGGCCGCGCCCAGGCCCACGGCCTCGATGATCGCGGGCGTGCCCGCCTCGAAGCGGTGCGGCGGGTCGTTGTAGGTGATCGTGTCCTGGCTCACCGTGCGGATCATCTCGCCGCCGCCCTGGTAGGGCGGCAGCCGCTCCAGCCATTCGCGCTTGCCGTAGAGCACGCCGATGCCGGTCGGCCCGTAGACCTTGTGGCCGGTGAAGACGAAGAAGTCGCAATCGAGCGCCTGCACGTCGATCGGCTGGTGCACGGCGCTCTGCGCCCCATCGAGCAGCACCGGCACCCCGTGGGCATGGGCGATGCGCACGATCTCCGCGGCCGGCGTGACCGTGCCGAGCACGTTCGACATCTGCGTGATCGCCACCATCTTCGTGCGCGGCGAGAACAGCTTTTCGTATTCCTCGATCAGGAAGTTGCCGTCGTCGTCCACCGGCGCCCACTTGATCACGGCGCCCCGGCGCTCGCGCAGGAAATGCCAGGGCACGATGTTGGAATGGTGCTCCATGATCGAGAGGATGATCTCGTCCCCCTCCCCGATCTGCCCGGACCAGCCCATGGACGAGGCGACGAGGTTGTAGGCCTCCGTCGCGTTGCGGGTGAAGACGATCTCCTCGGTCGAGGCCGCGTTGAGGAACTGCCGCGTGGTCTCGCGGGCGCCCTCGAACCCTTCGGTCGCGGCGTTGGCCATGTAGTGCAGGCCGCGATGGACGTTGGCGTAGCCCGTCTCCATGCAGGCCACCATCGCGTCGATCACCGCCCGCGGCTTCTGCGACGAGGCGGCGTTGTCGAGGTAGACCAGGGGCTTGCCGTAGACCTTTTGGGAGAGGATCGGGAATTGCGCCCGGATCGCTTCGACGTCGTAGGGGGGGCGGACGGGTGCGTTCATCGGTCTGCTCTGTCTTTCGATTCCCGCTGATCCTTCTCCCTTCTGGCGGAGAAGGTGGCCCGCGAAGCGGGTCGGATGAGGGGAGCGCGCTATCCGGAAGACGGCGTTCCCCTCTCCCGCCCTGGCCTCGCCGGGCACCCTCCCCCGCAGAGGGGGGAGGGCTGACGTTCACCCCCGCGACGCGAGCCAAGCCTCGATCTCGCCGATCAGCGCCGCGCGGGCGCCCTCGTGCGTGACCGATTCGATCGCCTCGCCCACGAAGGCCTGCACCAAGAGGCTCTCGGCGACCGGCTTCGGCAGGCCGCGGGCCATGAGGTAGAACAGCAGATCCTCGTCCGGCGCGCCGCAGGTGGCGCCGTGGCCGCAGGCGACGTCGTCGGCGAAGATCTCCAGTTCCGGCTTGTTCATCATCTGGCCGTCGTCGGTCAGGAGCAGGCAGTCGGACTTCATCTTGCCGTCGGTCTTCTGCGCGGCCTGCCGGACGATGATCTTGCCCTGGAACACGCCGGTGGAATCGCCGTCGATCACCGTCTTGAACATCTCGCGGCCGATGCCGCCGACCGCGGCGTGGTCGGCGAGCAAAGTCGAATCGGCGAGTTGGCCGTGGCCCAGCATCGTCGCGCCGTTGACCACCGCGTTCACGGTCTCGCCCGCCACGTGCATGTAGATCTGGTGGCGCGAGAGCACGGCGCCGGTGACGAGGTTGACCGTCTCCAGGTTC
>NZ_BPRB01000216.1 GCF_022179685.1 Methylobacterium trifolii | reverse complement strand
GGCGCGAAGAGCGCCCCGCTGAGCGAAAGCCTGAGCCCGCGGATGCGGGCGCCGGCGATTGAGGCTGACAAGAAGGAAACCAAAGGTCTTCGCTTTCGAGCGAAGACCCCGGTTTCGGCGGATCGCGCAGGGCTTGGGAGGCGATTCGTATTAATTTCGCCACACTGTTGTGGCCCTGCATCAGCCATGCCGTTTCTGCGACGCCCAGGGACATCGCAAGGCCCCGCGACGGGCCCCGACGAGACCGCCCCCGCCGAGGTGCTGCGCCCGGGCCCGCGCGGGCCGGGCTGGATCGGCGCGGTGGTGGTCGTCACCGCCCTGGTCTCGGCCATCGCCACCTTCCTGATCCTGGCCGGCGTGATCCAGGTCACGCCCACGCCGACCATCGGCGTGACGCTGCTGGCCATCAACGTCGTGCTGGTGCTCGGGCTCGTGGTCGTCATCGCCTGGGAGGCGCGGGTCTTCCTGCATGCCCGCAGGGCCAACGCCGCGGTGGCGCGGCTGCACACCCGCATCGTCGGCCTGTTCAGCCTGATCGCGATCCTGCCGACCTGCCTGCTCGCGGTGGTCGCCGCCGTGACGATCGACCGGGGCCTGTCGCTCGGCTTCACCGACCGGGTGCGCGACGTGGTGCTGAAGTCGGTGGAGGTGGCCGACGCCTACCAGGAGAACCAGTGCCAGTCGCTGGCCCGCGAGATCCGCATCCTCAACGACGACCTGACGCGGGCGCGGCCGAACTTCGACGTGAACCGCGACTGGTTCGAGAACTTCCTGACGACGCGGGCGACCAACCTCGGCCTGCCCGTCGCCCAGATCATGCGGGGCCCCACCGACGTGGTGGCGCGCGCCAAGATCGACGTGCTGAAGGCCACCCGCCTGCCGTCGGCCGCCGCCTTCGAGGACGCGGCCAAGTCCAACGACCCGATCTGCCTGCTGCCGACGGAGGGCCGTGTCTTCGCCGCCCTGCTGCGGATGCCGGCCTACGGCGACGCGGTGCTGATGGTGCAGCGGGAGGTCAGCCAGCTCGCCATCGAGTTCCCCGGCGTGTCGCGCGCGGCGGCGGCCGAGTACCTCACCTACGATTCGCTCCGGCGCCAGATCCAGGTCACCTTCGCCTCGATCTTCCTCCTGATCGCGCTCATCGCCCTGCTCTCGGCGGTCTGGTTCGGGATGAACTTCGCCAACCGCTTCGTCGCCCCGATCCGCCGGCTGATCAACGCCGCCGACCAGGTGGCCTCGGGCAACTTCTACGCGCAGGTGCCGGCCCGCAAGACCAGCGGCGACCTCGCCCATCTCGGCGAGAGCTTCAACAAGATGACGCAGGAGCTGCGCCGCCAGCACGCGGGGCTGACGGCGGCCAGCGACCTGATCGACCGCCGTCGCCGCTTCACGGAAGCCGTGCTCTCGGGCGTCTCGCCCGGCGTCATCGGCGTCGAGGCGGGGGGCCTCGTCACCATCGCCAACCCCGCCGCCGAGCGGATGCTGGATCTGGCCAGCGACGCCCTGGTGGGCCAGCCCCTGGCCCAGGCCGTGCCCGAACTCGCCCCGATCCTGGCCGAGGGCGAGACGCGCCAGCGGGCGCTGCAGCAGCAGATCCAGCTCACCCGCGCGGGCCGTGAGCGCACGGTGACGGTGCGGGTGACGAGCGAGCAGGCGCACGGTGCCGCCCGCGGCTCGGTGGTGACGCTCGACGACATCACCGACCTCGTCTCGGCCCAGCGCACCTCGGCCTGGGCAGACGTGGCCCGCCGCATCGCCCACGAGATCAAGAACCCGCTCACCCCGATCCAGCTCTCGGCCGAGCGCATCCGGCGCAAGTACGGCAAGGTCATCACCACCGACAAGGAGGTGTTCGACCAGTGCACCGCGACGATCATCCGTCAGGTGGACGAGATCAAGCGCATGGTGGACGAGTTCTCCTCCTTCGCCCGCATGCCCAAGCCGGCCATCGCCCAGAACGACCTGACCGAGATCGCCAAGCAGAACCTGTTCATGATGCGGGTGGCCCATCCCGACATCGACTTCGCCTTCTCGGCCCGCGCCCCCTCCGCCCGGGACGGCGCGGCCCAGAGCCCGGTGGAGGCCGAGAAGATCGTCGCCGCCTTCGACATCCGGCTCCTGTCGCAGGTGATCACCAACATCCTCAAGAACGCCGTCGAGGCGGTGGCCGAGGTGCCGGAGGCCGAACTCGGCAAGGGCAAGATCGGCCTGAACCTCGCCGTGGACGAGACCTTCGCGGTGATCACCGTGACCGACAACGGAAAAGGCTTCCCCGCGGAGGGGCGCCAGCGGCTCCTGGAGCCCTACATGACGACCCGCGACGGCGGCACGGGCCTCGGGCTCGCCATCGTCAGCAAGGTGCTGGAGGAGCACGGCGGCGGGATCGAGCTGAACGACAACCCCGCCGGCCGGGGCGGGCAGGTGCGGATGCGGGTGCTGCGCGAGACGGGCGGCGAGCCCGCGGGTGAGCCCGCGCACGGCGGCGCCCGGGCCGGTCCGATATCCGGTACGACGAACGGAACGACAGTGGAGAAGGGCGCCGCACGGACGGCCCCCCGGATCGCGGAGATGCACCCATGAGCGCCGATATCCTGATCGTCGACGACGAGGCCGACATCCGCGACCTCGTGGCCGGCATCCTCGACGACGAGGGCCACCGCTGCCGCACCGCCGGCGGCTCCGACGAGGCGCTGGCCTCGATCGAGGGGCGGCGCCCGCACCTCGTCTTCCTCGACATCTGGCTCCAGGGCTCGCGCCTCGACGGGCTCCAGGTGCTCGACCTGATCAAGGCGGCCCACCCGGACCTGCCGGTGGTGATGATCTCGGGCCACGGCAACATCGAGACCGCGGTCTCGGCGATCAAGGCGGGCGCCTACGACTTCATCGAGAAGCCGTTCAAGGCCGACCGGCTGATCCTGGTGGCCGAGCGGGCGCTGGAGGCCTCCCGCCTCAAGCGCGAGGTCCGCGACCTCAAGGCGCGCTCGGGGCATGCCAACCGCATCGTCGGCGCCTCGGTGGCGATCAACCAGCTGCGCCAGACCCTGGACCGGGTGGCGCCGACGAACGCGCGGGTGATGATCACCGGGGCGCTCGGATCGGGCAAGGAGCTCGCCGCCCGCGGCCTGCACAAGGCGTCGGCGCGGGCCAACGGCCCGTTCGTGCTCCTCAACGCGGCCACCATCCTGCCGGAGACGATGGAGGCGGAGCTGTTCGGCGTGGAGGGCGAGCAGGGCCGCCGGGTCGGCGCCCTGGAGGAGGCCCACGGCGGCACCCTCTACCTCGACGAGGTCGCCGACATGCCCCGCGAGACCCAGAACCGCATCCTGCGCGTCCTCGTGGACCAGAACTTCCAGCGCGTCGGCGGCACCACGCGGGTGCACGTGGACGTGCGCATCATCTCGTCCTCCTCGCGCGACCTCGCCGAGGAGATCGCCGCCGGCCGCTTCCGGGAGGACCTGTTCCACCGCCTCTCGGTGGTGCCGATCCGGGTGCCGTCGCTCGCCGAGCGCCGCGAGGACGTGCCGGAGCTGATCACCTTCTTCATGGACAACATCTCGGCCCAGACCGGCCTGCCGCGCCGCGTCATCGGGCAGGACGCGATGGCGGTGCTGCAGTCGCACAACTGGCCGGGCAACGTCCGCCAGCTCAAGAACAACGTCGAGCGGCTGATGATCCTGACCCAGGCCGACCCGGAGCAGGAGGTCACCTCCGAGATGCTGCCCTCCGAGATCGGCGCCCTGGTGCCGACGACGCCGCAGGGGGCGGGCGGCGAGAAGCTGATGAGCCTCGCCCTGCGGGAGGCCCGCGAGATCTTCGAGCGCGAGTACCTGGTGGCGCAGATCGCCCGGTTCTCCGGCAACATCTCGCGCACGGCCGAGTTCATCGGCATGGAGCGCTCGGCCCTGCACCGCAAGCTGAAGTCCCTGGGCATCGGGCCGTGAGGCCCGGCCCGGCCCGGACGCGGGCAGAAGACGGACCGGATTAAGAAGCGTCCGATTCCGTCACGGACGGTCCCGGATCGGCCCTTGCATCGGGGCGGGATTTCGACACGTAATGGAATCCCGCACGGCTCCTCAGGCGCGCGGAGACCGGACCAAGTCACGGAGCCGGAAGACCAATTTCCGCTCGGCGCCTGGGCGCAGGACGACAAGCCAAAACAACAGCCAGGACAACAAAGGAAAAAACAATGGCGGGCGAACGCGCACAGAACCTTCAGGACACCTTCCTCAACCACGTCCGCAAGAACAAGATTCCGCTCACGATCTTCCTGGTCAACGGCGTGAAGCTGCAGGGCGTGGTGACCTGGTTCGACAATTTCTGCGTGCTGCTGCGCCGCGACGGCCATTCGCAGCTCGTCTACAAGCACGCGATCTCGACCATCATGCCGGGCCACCCGGTCCAGCTCTTCGAGCCGGACGAGACCCCGCCCGAGAAGGTGTGAGGCCGGTCCTTCGACAGGTCTCTCGACACTTGGACCGCGGCCGGCCGATCCCCATCTCAGGGGCCCAAAGCGCGTCGAGCCGCCGCCCCGGACGGGACGGCGGCACAAGGATTCCATGACCGAGACCCTGACCGCAGGCGAGGCCCGGCTCCAGGCGATGGCCGCCCCCGAG
>NZ_BPRB01000215.1 GCF_022179685.1 Methylobacterium trifolii | reverse complement strand
GCAGAGGGGGGAGGGAAGAAACGCCTCGTCCTTCATGCCGCCCTTCTGCTCCACCTTGTGGCTACCCCCGCCCAGGCCGAGATCGAGCCAGGCGACCTCACCCTCACCGTCACCCCCGAGCGCAACGGCAACGCCGCACCCTTCGCCCGCGAGATGGTGCTGCTGAACATCCACGGGGTCTACAAGCAGCCGATCCTGCTGGAGGAGGTGGTGCAGCCGACGCTGGCCAACTTCAGCTGGACCCAGCTCGGCCGCGACCGCTGGAGCCGGACCAAGCTCAAGGACGGCCAGAGCGCCATCGCCTTCGACCGGGTGATCGCGGTCTTCCCCCACCATGCGGGCGGCTTCACCATCGAGCCCTTCACCCACCGCCTCACCGTCAACGAGGGCGGCGAGCGCCGGGTGGTCGACATCCGCTCGGAGCCGATCCCCTTCCCGGTCCAGCCCTGGACCAAGGAAACCGGCGGCCCGGACGTGGCGGAGCCGTGGTGGCTGCCCGCCCGCGACGTGACGGTGACCGATTCCTGGAGCCCCGACCCGGAGACGGTCAAGCTCGGGGAATCGACCCGGCGCATCGTCACCATCGAGGCCCAGGGCATGGTGGCCGAGGGCCTGCCGCCGCGCCCGGTGATGCGCACCCGCGGCATCCTCACCTTCGCCGGCCCCGTCACCCGCGAGACCCTCATCACGCCCAGCGGCCCGGTGGCGCGGGTGACCTACCAATGGGACGTGCGGCCGGGCGTGCCCGAGATCATCCCGCTGGACGCCATCGCGATCCCCTGGTTCGACACGGTCTCGCGCACCATGCGCGAGGCCGAGATCCCGGCCCGCCAGATCGGCGGGGGGCTCGCTGCGAGCGAGACAGACCTCGCCCCGCCCACCACCGCCTCGCCCCTGGTCGCGGCCGCAGCGGGGCTCACCGCCTTCGGCCTCGGGCTGGCCCTGATCGGCTTCGGGGCCGGCGCCGGGCGGATGCGCCTGCCCGCCCGCACCCGCCGCGCTCTGAAGCGCGCGGCGGCCGCCGGCGACGCCACGGCGTTCCGGGCGCAGGTCGGCGCCGCGATGCAGGCCGAGCCGGACCTGGCCCGGCGCTGGCGGGAGAATCCCGGGACGGCAGCCGGACTCGCCGCGTTGGATCGCGCCGTCTACGCGCCTGCCGGAGCCGGGAAGCCGGACCTGCCGGGGCTGGCGCGCGCCCTGTCGCGGGCCGAGCGGTTCGCGGTGCCTCCTGATAGGGCTGAGGAGCGTTTGAAGCCCCTCGATGGATCGGCGTAGGGCCGATGCCCTGACGGTCACCCCATCGCCGCTTGCGCGAGCGGTCGGGCGGGAGCGATTGACCGGCACCGGCGTCAAAGCAATATTCTATCGGTGAACAAGACGCTGATCTTCGCCACAGCGGCGAGCCGCTCGTTCTTCAAGCTCCCCGAAGCCGTTCAGGAGATCCTGACGGAGTAGCTTCTTCGATATGGCCTGAGCGGCGTAGGCGACGTGAAGCGGATGACGGGATCGGATGCGCTCCGCCTGCGAGACGGCGATTATCGGATCGTCTTCGAGGAGACCGCGACTGGGCTTCTCATCCTCCGCGTCGACCATCGGCGCGCGATCTATCGCTGAGAGGACAGTCGATGAACCCGCAATTCATAAAGACCGAATTGGGTGAGGAACTCGTCGTTCTCACACGCCGCGACTACCTCGTCCTTCTGGCACAGGCCGGGGACGAGGAGGCCGAGGATATCCTGACGGTCGAAATCGCCGCGAAGGTGCGCGCCGACCTCGACGCGGGGCGTGAGGTCCTGTTGCCGGACTGGTTCGCGCAGGCCGCAATGAAGGGCGAGGGCAGCGTCCTGCGCGGCCTGCGCGAGCACCGGGGCCTGTCGCAGGACAGCGTGGCCGCGACGGCGGGCATCACGCAGGGCGATTACAGCGAGATCGAGCGCGGCGCGGCGGTGCCGACCGTCGAGGTGCTGGACCGAATCTCGGACGCCCTCGACCTGGACCGGACCTGGATGCGCTGCCTCGAACGCGACCGGGTGGCCGGCGCCTGAAGACACGTCCGAAGGATTCGCCGATGTCGGCCTCCCTCACACGCCCGCCGCCGTACGCGCCCTGGCCTTGGCCGTCCGCCACATCAACGCGTCGGCGCGCGATCCGATCGGGCCGGACGCGCTCCTGGCGGCTCTGGCTCTGGCCTCGGACACCGTTTCCACGGCCTAGGAGCACCACGTCCGGGCCTTCTTCGACGAGATCGAGGTCGAGACCCTCAGCGACATCGTGCGCGGCGGGACGATACCTGCCGCCGGCCCACGACACCCGCCGGTGGCTCGATGAACGCGCCTGACTCGAACTGGCGGCAGTTGCTCGACCTCGCCCTTCCGGCCATCCTGAACGGATGCGGTGGGTAGCCGATAGTCGTGCTGACGCCAACTGCAGCAGGCGCCTCAACCCGTCTCCGGAAGCCTGTAGGGATCGCTGATCGCAACGCCGAACCCCTGCAGGTCTTCGAGGGGATCGCGGCGCTTGGGCAGATACACCTGGAGTCTGCTGTACCCACGTTCTTTCAGATCGTTCAACACCTTGTGAGCCTCGGCGAGATCGACCCCATAGCGCTGCAGCGCCTTCGCGAAGCTGACCGGCTTCGCGAGAGGCTCGAGGCATCGAAGCTCAACGACCCTTGGGAAACCGGATCGTTCGGGGGCGGCGTCCCGGGTTTGCGCCGGTAGACCGAGTCGCTCCTTCAATGTGGATGCCGTCGACATCGTATGTCTCCATGGCCTTGCGGCAGATTTCGTTCAGGACCCGGCGCCCGACGAGGCCAGGGGCCAAGCCCTCGATGTGCGCATCCAGGAAACGAAGTTCCCTACCCGCGAACTCGACCTCGCCTAACACCTCCAGGATGCCGCCCGGCACCGTAATCCGAGCCAGAACGGTGTTCCCATAAATTTCCTCGACTTCGATCTCGACGCCGGAGGAGTTCGAAGGCCACATTGGGGAGTAAAGTCTGTCCGTCTCGATCTCATGCGTTGGAGAGTACGCACGAGATGGGAATTCGCAAGGCGCGGCGCCCTGCGGGACCACGACGCGCTCGGCTCTTAAGAGGTTACTCACGGCACCTCCCCGCGGGGGTACGGCCATCGCTTTCTGCTTCGTCCACGGCCGGACCAGGTCCGTGACCGGCCTGGGCCGGACTTCTCCGGCTTCGACAGACGGTGTCGCGCCGACAAACAAAAAAGGCGCCGGAGCGTGAACGCCGGCGCCTTCTCGTCTGGCCTCGACGGGCGGGCCGTCAGGTGTTCATGGAATCGAAGAAATCGCCGTTGCTCTTGGTCTGGCGCAGCTTGTCCATGAGGAACTCGATCGCGTCGGTGACGCCCATCGGGTTGAGGATGCGGCGCAGGACGTAGGTCTTCTTGAGGGCGTCCGGCGGGACCAGCAGCTCCTCCTTGCGGGTGCCCGAGCGGGTGATGTCGATGGCCGGGAAGATGCGCTTGTCCGAGACCTTGCGGTCCAGGATGATCTCGGAGTTGCCGGTGCCCTTGAACTCCTCGAAGATCACCTCGTCCATGCGCGAACCGGTGTCGATGAGCGCGGTGGCGATGATCGAGAGCGAGCCGCCCTCCTCGATGTTGCGGGCCGCGCCGAAGAAGCGCTTGGGCCGCTGGAGGGCGTTGGCGTCCACGCCGCCGGTCAGCACCTTGCCCGAGGACGGGACGACGGTGTTGTAGGCCCGGCCCAACCGGGTGATCGAGTCCAGCAGGATGACCACGTCGCGGCCGTGCTCGACCAGGCGCTTGGCCTTCTCGATCACCATCTCGGCGACCTGCACGTGTCGGGTGGCCGGCTCGTCGAAGGTGGAGGCGATGACCTCGCCCTTCACCGAGCGGATCATGTCGGTCACCTCCTCCGGCCGCTCGTCGATGAGCAGGACGATGAGGTAGCACTCGGGATGGTTGAGGGTGATCGACTGCGCGATGTTCTGCATCAGCACGGTCTTGCCGGTGCGCGGCGGCGCCACGATGAGCGCGCGCTGGCCCTTGCCGATCGGGGCGACGATGTCGATGATCCGGGGGGAGAAGTCCTTCTTGGTCGGGTTCTCCAGCTCCAGCTTGAACCGCTTGGTCGGGAACAGCGGCGTCAGGTTGTCGAAGTGGACCTTGTGCTTGATCTTCTCGGGGTTCTCGAAATTGATCGTGTTGACCTTGAGCAGCGCGAAGTAGCGCTCGCCGTCCTTGGGGCCGCGGATCGGGCCCTCCACCGTGTCGCCGGTGCGCAGGCCGAAGCGGCGGATCTGGGTCGGCGAGATGTAGATGTCGTCGGGGCCGGGCAGGTAGTTCGAGTCGGAGGAGCGCAGGAAGCCGAAGCCGTCCTGCAGCACCTCGACGGTGCCGGCGCCGATGATCTCGACCTCCTTGGCAGCGAGCTGCTTCAGGATGGCGAACATCAGCTCCTGCTTGCGCATGGTCGAGGCGTTCTCGACCTCGACCTCCTCGGCGAAGGCGATCAGGTCGGTCGGCGTCTTGGACTTGAGGTCCTGGAGCTTGACCTCGCGCACGGCGTCGAGGTCGACCGCGGCGACGGCGGGCTCGCCGGGCATGTCCGCGGCCGCGAGGGCGTCGGCGAAGGCGTCGGGATGTGCAGTCATGGAATGTCTTGAACCGACGGAAAACGAAGGTTGAGGCGGGGAAGCCGGAATTCGCGCCGAGCGCCCGGGGAGGGCACTGGATGATCGGGCCGCGCGAGAAGGCGGCGGACCCGTGCATCGTCTTGGCTGAGCCGCTGGGGCTCACGGATGCGTTGCGGCACGTGTCGGGAGGGCAGACCACGCATATCGCGTTTCCGCTGCCGGCTCAAGGGGCGGGTTTTTTGGGACTTTCCAGGGGCGACGGACGGGTCGAGAATGAGCGGTCCTCTGGGAAAGGCCATGACGATTCGGATCGACGACCTCGACACCCTCGACCTCGACGCGGTCTGCGAGCCGGGCGCAGCCCTGCCGCCGGTGACGCCGGGCGACATCCTGCGGGAAGAGTTCATGAAGCCCCTCGGCCTCTCGGCACGGGCGCTCGCGCGGGATCTCGGCATTCCGCCCAACAGAGTTACGGGGATCGTCCACGGGCGGCGTGCCGTCACCGCGCAGACGGCGATCCTGCTGTCGCGCCGGCTCGGCACCTCCCCCCAGTTCTGGATGAACCTCCAGACGAACCACGATCTGCGCCGCGCGCGCGAGGCGATGGGCCATGCCGCCTAGGAATTCGCCCTTCCCCGCCTGGGCGGAGCGGGATTACGACGCCGCCGTGGACGCGATGAACGCGCTGATCGATGCCGGCGCCGGCAACGAGGACCATCCGCTGGCCTGCCTGCTCGCCATCCTCGGCGACCGGATCGGCGCCTACGACGCCAGGCACCACGCCCTGCCGGACGCGGCACCGGCGCAGGTGCTCGCCTGGCTGATGGGCCGGCATGGTCTCAGGCAGGGCGACCTGCCCGAGATCGGCAGCCAGGGCGTCGTGTCGGAGGTGCTGAGCGGGAAGCGCGCCTTGAACGCCGGCCAGGTCAGGCGACTGTCGGATCGGTTCGGCGTGGGCCCCTCCGCCTTCCTCTGATCGCGGGTGGAGGCGCTCATGAATCCCAAAAATCAGCGGCGGCGGAGGCGGACGTAGAGGGCGCCGGCGCCGCCGTGGTGGCGGGAGGCTTCCTCGAAGCCGATCACGATGCCGCGCAGTTCCGGAGACCGAAGCCAATGGGGCACGCTGCGGCGGAGCACGCCGCGCTCGGAGAAGGCGTCGGCGAAATCCGGGCTGCCCTTGCCCGTCACCACGAGGACGTAGGCGTGGCCGGCCGACCGGGCGCGCAGCAGGAAGCCGACCAGGGCGTCGTGGGCCTGCCCCTGGTACATCCCGTGCAGGTCGATCCGGGCATCGACCTGGAGGCGGCCCCGGCGCAGGGCCAGCCGCGCCTGTCGCTCCAGCCCGGCGGCCGGGGCGGGGCTCGGGGAAGGGGCTTGGTAGGTGGCCGCCGTCGGGGCCTTTGGAAGGACCGGCAGACGCTTGCCCGGCGGCGGGGGCCCGGGCGCCTTCTGCGGCAGCGATTTCGGGATCGGCGTGCCCGCCGGCACCGGCGCGGGCGGGATCGCCTGCCTCTCACCGGGCGCCGGGGGACGCACGGGCGCCGGCATCGGCCGGGCCCGGCCCCGCAGGGGCGTCACCAGCTTGGCGATCTCGCCCCAGAGATGCGCCTCTCCCGCGGTGAGGAAGCGCGGGCGCCGCGGCGGCCTCACGGCCGGGGCTTCGACGAAGGCGCCTTCGGCAGCAGCACCACGAAGCCCGCCGCGTCCCGCAGGTCGCCGGCCTGGGCGCCGGCCGCTTGGCCCGTGCCGAGATAGAGGTCGCCGCGGGCGGGTCCGACGATGGCCGAGCCGGTATCGGCCGCGACCACGAGGCGGCCAGCCTCGGCGTCCCCGCCGGGCAGGCGCCCTTCCAGCCAGAACGGCAGGCCGTAGCGCCACAGGTTCGCGTCGACCGCGAGGCTGCGGCCGGGACTCAGGGAGGCGCCGGACGCCCCCGGAGGCCCGAGCGCCGGGTCGGCCACATCGGAGAGCCGGAAGAAGACGTAAGAAGCGTTGGCCCGGATCAGGCGGCGGCCCGTCTCGGGGTTGGCCCGCAGCCACGCGGTCCAGCGGGCGAGCGTCAGCCCCTCCAGGGGCAGGTGCCCCTCCTGGACGATGAGCTTGGCCACCGCGGTGTAGGGCCGGCCGTTGCGCCCGTCGTAGAGCACCCGGACGCTTGTCCCATCGGGCAGCCGCACCCGGCCCGAGCCCTGGACCTGGAGCACCAGCAGGTCGACCGTGTCGCGCAGCCAGAGCAGGGGTTTCGTGTGCGCGGAGAGCGCACCGTCCTCGATCGCGGCCCGGTCGGGATAGGGCTCGAAAGCATCACCCGCGGCGCGTGCGGCGCGCAGGCCGGGGTCGAGGCCGGGCCGGGTCTCGCCGGGGGCGAGCGACACGAGGTCGTCGGGCCGGGCCAGCACGGGCGCGGTGTAGCCGGGGCCGGGCTCGCGGGCGCCCTCCAGCTCCGGCTCGAAATAGCCGGTGAGGAAGCCCCGGCGGCGCTCCGGGTTCGTCCCATCGGCCGGGCGGACCACGCGATACGCGTCGAAGCGCGTACGGAAGAAGGCGCCGGCCTCGCGCGGTGCCACGGCGGCGGCCTGGCCGCAGGCGGCGGCAAGCGCCTCCGCGTCGCCCGTCACGGTCGCCGGCATCGCGGGGGCGGGGGCGGCGCAGACCCGGCGGAAGGCGTCCAGCGCCGCGGCCGGGTCGGCGCCGGGAAAGCCCGGCAGGTCTTCGGGAGCGACGGGTTCGAGCACAGCGTCGCCGACGCGCAACGGCCCGGCCGCGTGAGCGACCGGGCCGGCGAGCAGGAGGATGCTCAGGAGTGCGGCCGGAATCCCGGAGATGGAGGACGGCTTCGGGACGGGCACGACGAAAGAATCACAAAAAATTACGCGCCGGCTTCGGTGGCGACGAGCTGCCAGTTCGGGTCGCGGGTGCCGAGCGTGCGGGCGAAGGTCCAGACGTCGGGCACCTCGACCACGGCCTCGGCGCTGCCGTCCACCACCGCGCCCTCGGCGTCGCGGGTGGCGGTGATGAGGTTGGAGAGGAAGCGCACGGTGATCTGGGCGACGCGGTTCCTCACGTCGACGGCCACGATCTCGGCCTTGTCGATGGAGACGAAGGTGGTCTCCAGGGTCTGGCGGTTCTTCTCGCGCTCGGCGATCGCCCGCTCGAAGGCCTCGCCGACCTCCTTGGAGAGCAGCGCGCGCAACGTCTTCCGGTCGCCCTTGGCGAAGGCGATCATGATGGCCTCGTAGGCCCCCTTGGCGCCTTCCACGAAGGCGCGCGGGTCGAAGCCCGGCTCGGCCTGGACGGCGGCCTCCAGGCCGCGCTCGATCGCGGAGCCCGGCTCGGCGATGCCCTTCCAGTCGCGGGCGGGCGCCTGCGCCCCCTGGGCCCCTTGCGCCGGCTGCGGACGGTCGGCACCGGGCAGGCGCACGACGTTGTCGCCCTCGGAGCGGGCCTGCGGCTCGGTGCGGCTGCGGTCCACCGGCTTGAAGGGGGAGCGCTCCGCCCCCGTCTTCTGGCCGAGCACCGAGCGCAGCCGCCAGATCACGAAGACGGCGAGCGCCAGGAAGATGATCGTCGTAAGGTCGAAGGTATCCTGCATCACCGATCCGATGGTGGCCGACGCGACCGCCGGTTCTTCCAGGTGTCTCGCGGGTCTCGCCACGGTCTCGAACGTGTCCCGCGACGCCCCGCGGGGCCCCTCGTGAAACGCCCTCCGCCGCCGCCGGTTCTCGCCCGAAGCCGGCCCCGTCGGTGAAGTCCCGCGCAAGGCTCTTAGCCGACCCGTGCGCAAGGATCGAGCCGCTTGTGTGGCCGGCAACCTCCGGCACCGGTGCCATATGGTGTCGCCCGGCGGAGGCTTCCAGGCGGGACGGGGCCGGTCCCGCCTCCGGCGCGAGGCCGCGTCGTCGCATCCGCGGGCCGGGGCGCCCGCCTGCACCGAGGCAGGGCTGGCGGGACAGGCGCCGTGCGAGCACCACGCGCCTTGAAAACGTAGAGTGAAGCCGCCTTCCTGAGCGCGGGCCGGCCGGCGTCGCTTGTCCGGCCCGGATGGGCATGATAGCGGCCTGCCGGAGTTCACAGACGGTTCCCGCTGACGAGACCCGCGGGCGCAGGCCGGCCACGCCGGACGACCGATCCCAGGAGGAAGATTCGCCATGGCCGACTCCCCGGCACCCAACGGCGGCGCCGCGCCGCAGGCCGACGACGCCCCCGCCATCAACGCGCTGGCGCAATACGCCAAGGACCTCTCCTTCGAGAACCCGAATGCGCCGCGCTCGCTCCAGCCCCAGGAGGGCCAGGGCCCGCAGATCAACATCCAGGTCAACGTCAACGCCCAGCAGGTCGCGGAGGCCGACTTCGAGGTCGAGCTGACCCTGGAGGGCGACGCCAAGATCGCCGGCGAGGTGCTGTTCGCCTTCGACCTGAAGTATGCGGGCATCTTCCGGATGCGCAACATCCCGCAGGACCAGGTGCACCCGGCCGTGATGATCGAGTGCCCGCGCCTGCTGTTCCCCTTCGCCCGCCAGATCGTGGCCGAGGCGGTGCGCAACGGCGGCTTCCCGCCCCTCTACATCGACCCGATCGACTTCGTCGGCCTCTACCGCCAGAAGGCCCTCGAAGCGCAGGGCGCCGCCGGCGCGGCGGGGCCGCTGGCCTCCTAGTCTCCTCCACGGCTTCAAAACACCCGATCGTCGAAGAAGACCCGGCCGTTCGCGCGGCCGGGTCTTCGTCGTTCTGGAGCCGCGACGATCGGGGATGAAGGGTGGCCGCATGCCGGTGCGTTGGCGGGTCGGAACGGCCGCACCCGCGGCCCCAGTACCGGGAAGTCCATGTCCGACAGCACAGCATCCAACGGCCCCTCGCCCCGCCCTGCGCCGCCCTTCCCCGGCCGGCCGATCCCCTATCCCGGGCGGTCCGACGAGATGCAGCCCCGGCCGGACCATGGCGAGGCGAGCTACACGGGCTCCGGCAAGCTCAGCGGCAAGGTCGCGCTCATCACCGGCGGCGACAGCGGCATCGGACGGGCGGTGGCCATCGCCTACGCCCGCGAGGGGGCCGACGTGGCGCTCTCCTACCTCGACGAGCACGACGACGCGCAGGACACCGCCGCCTGGGTCGAGAAGGCCGGCCGGCGCGCCCTGCTGCTGCCCGGCGACGTGGCCGATGCCGGCCATTGCGCCGCCCTGGTGGAGAAGACGGTGGCCGAATTCGGCCGCCTCGACGTCGTGGTCAACAACGCCGCCGTGCAGGTGCTGGCCGACGACCTGGAGGGCATCGCGATCGCGGACTGGGACCGGCAATACGCCGTCAACGTCCACGCGATGTTCTACATCCTCAAGGCGGCCTCGCCGCACCTGAAGCCGGGCGCCTCGATCATCGCCACGTCCTCGGTCAACGCCAAGGTTCCGGTGGCGCAGCAGCTCGCCTACTCCTCCACCAAGGCCGCCCTGTGCAACATGGTCGCCAACCTCGCCCAGATCCTCGGCAAGAGGGGTATTCGGGCCAACGCCGTGCTGCCGGGTCCGATCTGGACGCCCCTGATCCCGGCCACGATGTACACCGAGCAGGTGGAGGGCTTCGGCTCGAAGACCCCCGCCGGACGGCCCGGACAGCCCGCCGAACTCGCCCCCGCCTACGTGATGCTGGCCTCGGACGAGGCGAGCTACGTCAACGGGGCGATGGTCGCGGTGACGGGGGGCATGGTCACGATCTGAATGGGGCGCGAGCCGGCGCAGGCGATCGGGGCACGGCGACGAGGACCGGGTCTGGACCGTGGCGCGGGGCCGGGTCAGGCCCCGCCCGACCGAGGATCGCAGCCAAGGATCGTAGCCAAGGACCGTATGGCGCCCACCACCCACCTCGCCCTGATCAACCTCTTCACCGGAGACATCCAGGGCGGCTTGGAGCCGTTCCCAGGCACGTGGCTGGCCGAGGCCGGGTCGTGGAGCCCGGCACGGGTCGGCCTCGTCACCACGCCGGTCGGCTTCGGCGTGCTGCTGCTGAGCGGCCCCTTCGGCGCCCTGGTCGGCAGGGTCGGGCGCCCGCGCCTGCTGATCGCTGCGGCCTGCGCCGCGATCCTGGCCGGCACCCTGCTCCTGCTGCCGGCCCGTACCTTCGGCTTCGGCTTCACCGCGCAGTTCCTGGCGGCGGCCGGTGAGATCAGCGATTGCCCGGAACCGCACCATCCCGCGCCTGTTGCACGTCCCGCGGCCATGCGGAGCGGCCTCAAGACGGACGAGAGACGATGACGATGCTCGAGGATGCGACCGGCCGCACGGTCACGGCGCACGAACCGCGGGAGACGCCCTGGCTCGGCGTCGTGCTCGGCTACGGCCCGATGCTACCCTTCGCCGCCGGCGCGGCCGCCGCCTGGTGGTGGCGCGATTCCTGGGATGAGCTGATCCTGCTGGTCACGATCTTCTACGGCGCCGCGATCCTGCTGTTCCTGTCGGGCGTGCGCCGCGGCGTCAGCTTCCGCACCGAGGGCGGCCCGACCGTCGTACAGATCGCCACCATGCTCGGCCTGTTCGGCCTCGGGCTCGGGGCGCTGCTGTTCGTGGGCGTGCTCGGCAACCGGGTGATCGCCCTCGACCTCCTGATCGCGGGCTTCGTGGCGGTGGCGGTGCTCGACCCGATCGCGGCCAAGCGCGGGGAGGCGCCCCTGTTCTTCGCCCGCCTGCGCCCCCTGCAGATGCCGATCGCGGTGCTGAGCCTGGCCGCCCTCCTCGTGCTGAAGCTGACCTCGCCGTATTGAAGCGGCTTGCTGCGCACCCTTTCCCGGATTGCCTTCCGCTGATGCTCCAGGCGTCCGGGAAAGGGCGCGGACGGACGGCGCGGGCAGAAATCCTGAAAAGACCCTCGCGCTTGCTGCCGCCCCGTGCCCTGCGATAGAGCCCGGCCTTCCCGATCTCGCGAACCGCGAAGCGAACCGCTCCCATGTCCAAGGCCGACGGCACGAAGGCCGAGACCCTGAAGCCCCGCCTGCCCCGCGGCTTCCTCGACCGGCGCGCGGACGAACTCGCCGCCCAGGCGCGCATGCTCGAGACGATCCGGAGCACCTTCGAGCTCTACGGCTTCGAGGCCCTGGAGACGCCCTTCGTCGAGTACACCGAGGCCTTGGGCAAGTTCCTGCCCGACCTCGACCGGCCGAACGAAGGCGTGTTCTCCTTCCAGGACGACGACGAATCCTGGCTCTCGCTGCGCTACGACCTGACTGCGCCGCTCGCCCGCTTCGTGGCCGAGAACTTCGACGCCCTGCCCAAACCCTACCGCAGCTTTCGCGCCGGCTACGTCTTCCGCAACGAGAAGCCGGGGCCGGGGCGCTTCCGCCAGTTCATGCAGTTCGACGCCGACATCGTCGGGGCGGCCTCGGTGGCGGCCGACGCCGAGACCTGCATGCTGATGGCCGACACCCTCGACCGGCTCGGGCTCGCCGGCCAATACGTGGTTAAGGTCAACAACCGGAAGGTGCTGGACGGGGTGCTCGAAGCCTGCGGGCTTGCAGGCGATGACAAGGCCGGCCAGCGCCTGACCGCCCTGCGCGCAATCGACAAGCTCGACCGTCTCGGCGTCGAAGGCGTGCGCCTGCTACTTGGCCCCGGCCGCAAGGACGAGAGCGGCGATTTCACGAAGGGCGCTGGGTTGGCTGATGCCGCCATCGACCGGATCGTGGCCTACGTCTCGTTCCAGGCCGCTCCGAGCGACGGGGGTGATCGGCTGGCCTTCTGGGAGAGTTTCTTCGGCTCGTGGCACGATGTCGTAGGAAACTCCGAGATCGGCCGCGAAGGTATTGCCGAGTTGCATGCAATTATGCGGCTGTGCGCAGCCGGAGGTTACGAAAGCGATCGCATCCGCCCCGATCCCAGCGTCGTGCGCGGCCTCGAATACTACACTGGGCCCGTCTACGAGGCGGACCTGACGTTCTCCGTCAAGAACGCGGATGGTCAGCCGATCCGGATCGGCGCTATCGCGAGCGGCGGTCGCTACGACGGCCTCGTCGGCCGCTTCCGCACGGAGCCGGTGCCGGCCACCGGCTTCTCTGTCGGCGTCTCGCGCCTGTTCTCGGCCCTGCAACTGGTCAAGAGCCCCCTGCTGGACGGCGCGGAAAAGCCCGGCCCGGTGGTGGTGCTCGTCCTCGACCGGGAGAACGTCGCCGACTACCAGCGCCTCGTCGCGGCTTTGCGGGCTGAGAACATCCGGGCCGAACTCTATCTCGGCGGGGCCGGGATGAAGGCGCAGATGAAGTACGCCGACCGCCGCCGCGCGCCCGTGGCGATCATCCAGGGCTCGAACGAGCGCGCGGCCGGCGAGGTCCAGGTCAAGGACCTGATCGCAGGTGCCGAGGCCGCCCGAAGCATCGCCAGCAACGCCGAGTGGAAGGCGGCCCGCCCGGCCCAGTTCTCCTGCCCGGAGGCCGAGATGGTCGCGCGGGTCCGCGAGGTGCTGGGGCGGCATTTTTCGGGAACGACGGGCTGAGGCGCTCTCCTCTCCCTTGTGGGGAGGAGTTGGAGGTGGGGGTGGTGCCGGATGTGGCTCACCTGTGCTTCCTGAACCACCCCCGACCCCTCCCCGCAAGGGGGAAGGGAAGCGCGTCGAGACCGACGATGCGAGACCTGCGATGCAGCGCAACCCTCTGCGATGGCTCGACACGTCTGCGCAATCATGCCCACGCGCCACCGTCGCCAAGGCCGGCCTCGGTTGCTACAGAACGCCCCGAGGAAGGATTCCATGACGCGACCGGAGGCAGGCGATACGGGGGCGGACGGCGCCGCGCGGGCGCGGCTCTCCGCGCATCTGGCGCAGGCCGGCTACGCCAGCGTGACACCCCCCGTGCTCCAGCCCGTCGAGCCGTTCCTGGAACTGTCGGGCGAGGACATCCGGCGGCGCATCTTCGTGACCCAGGATGCGGGCGGGGCCGAACTCTGCCTGCGGCCCGAGTTCACCATCCCCGTCTGCCGTCTGCACCGGGCGCGGGCGGATGGGCTGGCGGCCGATTACAGCTATCTCGGCCCCGTCTTTCGCCTCGCCGCCGACGAGCCGGACGAGTTTTTGCAGGCCGGCATCGAGTCGATCGGGCGCGCCGACACGCCGGCCGCTGATGCCGAGGTGTTGGGGTTGGCGCTGGAAGGCCTCGCCCTGTTCGGGCACGAGGCCCCGTCCGTGCGCCTCGGCGACATGGGCCTGACGGTCGCGCTCCTCGACGGCCTTTCGGTGCCGCCGGCCGCCAAGCGGCGCACGCTGCGGGCGCTGGCCGCCGGGCGCACCCTCGACGGCATCACCAACGCCGCCCAGGCCGAGGACCCGCATGCGGGCCTGCTCGCGGCGATCCAGGGCCAGGACCCGCGGGGCGTGCGCGCATTCGTGGAGGACGTTCTGGCCATCGCCGGCATCTCGGCGGTGGGCGGGCGTAGCGCCGGCGAGATCGCCGAGCGCTTCCTCGGGAAGGCCACGGCCCAGGCCAATGGCGGGGCCGGGCTGAACGCCGAGAACCGCGCCGTCGTCGATCGCTACCGGGCGATCTCCGGCGATCCGGACACGGCCGCCCGCGACCTGCGGGCGCTGGCCACTGATGCCAACGTCCGCCACGACGCGTTGGACGCCGCCCTCGACCTGTTCGAGGAGCGCAACGGCTTCATCGCCGCCCGCGGCCTGCCCCTGGAGCGCTTCCGGTTCGCAGGCGGCTTCGCGCGCAACCTCGACTACTACACCGGCTTCATCTTCGAGGTGATGGCGGCCGAATCCGGCCCGGTGCTGGTGGGGGGCGGGCGCTACGACGGCCTGCTGACCCATCTCGGCAGCCCCGTGCCGATGCCGGCGGTGGGCTGCACCTTCTGGGTCGACCGCGTGGCGGGAGCCGGCCGATGAGCTTTTTTGGGAATTCGTCCGACGGACCCTTGGTCCTGGCGGTGCCCTCGAAGGGGCGGTTGCAGGAGAACGCCAGCGCCTTCTTCGCCCGCGCCGGCTTGAGGCTCGCGCAGGGGTCGGGCGCCCGCGACTACCGCGGAAAGCTCGTGGGCGTAGCCAACGTCGAGGTGCGCTACCTCTCGGCCTCCGAGATCGCGGCGCACCTGGCCTCCGGCACCGCCCATCTCGGCGTGACCGGCGAGGACCTGATCCGCGAGACCCTGCCCGACGCCCGCGGCCAGGTGGAACTGTTGACGCCGCTCGGCTTCGGCAACGCCAACGTGGTGGTGGCCGTGCCCCAGGCCTGGATCGACGTGCGCGCCATGTCGGACTTGGATGAGGTCGCCGCCGAGATGCGGGCCCGCCACGGCCGGCGCCTGCGCATCGCCACCAAATACGTCAACCTGACCCGGCGCTTCTTCGCCGAGAAGGGGGTGGCCGACTACCGCATCGTGGAAAGTCTCGGCGCCACGGAGGGCGCGCCGGCGGCGGGCTCGGCCGAGATCGTGGTCGACATCACCACCACGGGGGCAACCCTCCAGGCCAACGCCCTCAAGATCCTGGACGACGGCGTGATCCTGCGCTCGGAGGCCAACCTCGTCGCCTCCCTCAACGCCCCCTGGGGCGAGGGCCAGCGGCAGGCGCTGCGGGCCGTCCTCGGCCGGATCGCGGCCGAGGAGCGGGCCCGCACCACCCGCGAGGTCCGCGCGGGGCTCCCCGAATCCGGCGGCATCGACCTCGCTGCCCTGGCGGGCCTGCACGAAGCCGAACTGCCCTACGGCGCCCCGCGCGGCCTCGACGGCGAGATCGTCCTGCGCTGCCCCGTGGACGCCGTCTTCGACCTCGCCGACGCCCTGGTGCAGGCCGGCGCCCGCGCCGTCACCGTGCGCCGCATCGACTACGCCTTCACGGCCGAGAACCCGCTCGCGGAACGGCTGCTGGCGCGGTTGTAGGGCTGGGCTGGAACTGTCAAGGGCTTGGTGCCATATTGGATGCCGTGGGCGACACGGTGATACTCTGCCTGCCGTAGCACTGCCGTCCCCATCGATGGCAGGAGCGCATTGCGGGGTTCCGGCAGGCCCCGCCCCACGGCGTCAGGAGGCTTCGGCCTCCTTTCGCATTTCTGGGCTCGGACGGATGATCGGATATGGCTTGCGCTGCTCGCGCCTGAGATCCCTGTCCCGCATCATCAGGAACGATGCCAAGTAGAGTTCGTCGCCAGCCCGCGTTGCCTTGACGTAAGCGCGGAAATGCGTGCCGAACCATACGGTGTCGGTGAACAGAACCACGGCGGAGCGTGGCCCGTCCTGGCGGTATTCTCCTCGGACGAGACACACTTTGGCGCAGCGATAAGCGCTGATCGGCAACGCGCGATGGTGGGCGAGTTGCTTGCGGACGGTCTCGGCCGACAGGAACACCCGACGCACGTGCGCACCGAGGGCGCGCGCGACGATCGGATCGATGTCCGCGATCGGCAGGGGCTCTTGGTGGGTTCCGGTATGCAATCCCAAGAGATGCTCGAAATCCATGGGACCGTCAGGCTTTGCCGGCCGGCTGCCGACACTGCACATTCACCGTCCAGGGGACTGCATTTCAAGAGGCCGAATGTCTGCTACGCCGGAAGATGAAGGCGAGTCGTCGCTGCATGTGACGATCACGCCAGAGGCGATACGAGACGTCCGCGAATGGCTCGATCTCAAAATGCGAACGGGGTGCTATGCATTTGGCTTCACTGTCGAACTTGCCTACCATCTAGTGGCACGGGTGTACAATGTTCACGCTATCTACGACGAGATCGGTATTCTAGAAGGCGATGATACGCGCCGGAGCATTACCAAACCAGCCGAAGCATTCAAACGTGAACCATTAAAGGGATTTTTTCATAAACATCACTATCAGGCTATATTTATCATAAAAAATCTATTTCTGCAATTTCACAAGGAAGATGATATTGAATCTGTTTTTCGTCCGTATATCGGACAAGACGTAAAATATTTTGCCGGCCCGCTGGCTTACGATCGTACCTTCGGTGCTCTCCAACGTCGAGGTACGAATGGCGCTATGACAGGCGAGTTCATCGTTTATGAAAAACTAAAAAACAGGTCCAACTATTATCTGACACTCGGATCACACGGAGAATACCAAGCCATTCGAAACCGGATCGATGCGTATAAGCGTCTCGATCAAGAGATTTCTATATCATCATGATGCCGATTCATCCGCATCACCACCATTTCGCGATACCAGGGTCGACTATTGCGGCCCCTGCTTGGAGAACTCCGACTGCACCGCCCGCAGCACCTTAAGCCGGGCTTCGTAGAGCCCCTTGAGGCAGGCGGTGTCGGCGCCGCAGGTGCGGCGCTCCTTGAGCCAGTCCTCCTGGTCCTCGCGCAGCTTGCCGCGCCCGCCCATCGGCAGCACGTCCTTCAGGATCTCGAAGCGGACGGCCATCTCCACGTCGAGGTCGTTGAGGGGCATGTGCGCGCAGATCGCCGTCTCGTCGGGCGTGGCCGCCTTGTCGCAGGGGAAACTCGCGGCCTGGGCCGGGAGAGTCCAGCCGAAAGCCAGGAGGGCGAGGGCCGGCAGCAGGCGGGCGGGGGAGGGTTCAGGCATGCGCATGGCGGATCAACGGGGCTGGGCCGGGAATGGCTCCGCCGGGCCCGCCGCCACGGTTAACCCTGACGGGATCACGGCGTCACAGGATCACGGGATCAAGCGCCGGGCTTGACCACCGCGAGGATGACGATGCCGATCATCAGGAGCGTCGGCACCTCGTTGATCACCCGGTAGAATTTGTGGCCGCGCGTGTTCCGGTCGGCGGCGAAGTCCTTGACCATGCGGCCGAGCCAGCCGTGGATGCCGCTCATGGCCAGCACCAGGGCGAACTTCGCCTGGAGCCAGGGGCTGGCATAGAAGCCGCTCATCCAGGCCAGCGTCAGGCCGAACACCCAGGTCGCGGCCATGGCCGGGTTCATGATCGCCTTGAGGAGGCGACGCTCCATCACCTTGAAGGTCTCCGACTGCACGGTGGAACCGGCCGGCAGCGACGCGTGGTAGACGAACAGGCGCGGCAGGTAGAGCATGCCGGCCATCCAGGCGATGAGCGCGACGACGTGCCCGGCCTTGATCCACTCGTACACGGGCTCAAGCGCCCCTGAGGCGGGCCAGCATCCGCTCCACATGCGCCACCGGCGTCTGCGGGGTGATGCCGTGGCCGAGGTTGAAGATGTGCGGCAGGCCGCGGGTCGCCGCCAGCACCGCGTCGACCGCGGCGTCCAAGGCCGCCCCGCCCGCGATCAGGGTCTCGGGATGGACGTTGCCCTGTGTCACGGTGGTGTCCGGCACGGCCTCGCGCAGCGCCTTGAGGTCCACCGACCAGTCGACGCCCACCGCATCCGCGCCCGTCTCGGGCACGACGCGCGCATGGCCCTCGAGCCCCGAGCCGCGGCAGAACACGATCACCTTCGCGCCGGGGATTTTTTCGCGGATGCCGGCGATCATCCGGGCGATGGGCTCGAACGACCAGCGGGCCAGCGCGTCCGTGCCCGGCGCGACGGAGGGCAGGGTGCCCGCATGCGACTCGAAGATCTGCACGGCGTCCGCCCCGGCCTCGAGCTGGCGCACGAGGTACTCGGTCTGGACGCGCACCAGCCGGTCGATCAGTTCGTCGACGAGGGCCGGGTCGGCCTCGGCCAGCGCCCTGGCGGGCGCGAGGTCCGGCGTGCCCCGTCCCCCGATCATGTAGCTCGCCACCGTCCAGGGGGCCCCGCAGAAGCCCAGGAGGGTGGTCTCAGGCGGCAACTCCGCCCGCAGCCGCCGCACCGTCTCGAACACGGGGGCGAGATGCGAAAAGATCGCCGGGTCGCCGGCCTGGCGCAGGCGGTCGAACTCGGCCCGGCCTTCGAGGGGATCGAGGCGCGGCCCCTCGCCCTCCACGAAGCGCACGTCCTGGCCGAGTGCATGGGGCACCACCAGGATGTCGGAGAACAGGATCGAGGCCTCGAAGCCGAAGCGGCGGATCGGCTGGAGCGTCACCTCCACGGCGAAGTCCGGGCTGTAGCAGAGGTCGAGGAAGGAGCCGGCCTCCGCCCGCGTCTCCCGGTATTCCGGCAGGTAGCGCCCGGCCTGGCGCATCATCCAGGCGGGCGGGGGCGAGACCGCCTCGCCCGAGAGCACGCGCATCACCGTGCGCTTCCCAGCCTCGTGCTCGCCCATCCGCGCTCCCCGCCCCGTTCTTCGTGCCCTTGTCCGGCCCGGTCTTACCGGAAGCCTTCGTCCCCGTCTCGGGTGAGGCGCGCGGTCGATCCACACATCCTCTCTCGAAAAGATAAAGAGAGATTCTAGGACTCTGTTTCTTCTCTTAGAGGCTGAGTAGCGGGACCGCGGGCGCGTCCACAGGCCGTCCCCGCCACCACGGCGTTAAGGAGGCTTTAACGGATTGCCTCTAATGTCCGGGATAGGCCAGTGCGGCCAGCGCCTTGGCGGCCGCGGCCCGCCGCATCCCCGGTCCGCGTCCCGGATTCTCCCAGGGGCGGGGATTTTCCGCGTCCCCGCGGACGGCCTGTGCAGGACGGAGTCGACGAATCGTCTCGGACCCCTGCTGGACCGGCCCGGCGAGGCATCCTATCCACACTCATCGACTCCCCTGACGGCCGGCGGTGGACAAGTGGCCTTCGAGCCCTTCCCCCGCTTCCGAGGAAACCGGATGAGCCGCAGCTACTTCCACCTCCACCTCGTCTCGGATTCCACCGGCGAGACCCTGATCAACGTCGGGCGCGCGGCCGCCGCCCAGTACGAGGGCGTCTCGGCGATCGAGCACGTCTACCCCCTGGTGCGCTCCGGCCCGCAACTGGAGCGGGTGATCTCCGAGATCCGGGCCGCCCCCGGCCTCGTGCTCTACACGCTGGTGGGCGGAGACCTCGGCAGCCGCCTGGAGACCGCCTGCCGCGAGACCGGGGCCCCCTGCCTCTCGGTGCTCCAGCCGGTGCACGCCCTGCTGCAATCCTATCTCGGGGCGCAGACGGCGGCCCGGCCCGGCGCGCAGCACACCCTCAACGCGGAGTACTTCAAGCGCATCGACGCGATGAACTTCACCCTGGCCCACGACGACGGCAACCTGCCCGACGACCTGGAAGATGCCGACGTGATCCTGCTCGGCGTCAGCCGCACCTCGAAGACGCCGACCGCGATCTACCTGGCCAACCGCGGCCTCAAGACCACGAACCTGCCCCTGGTGCCGGGCATGCCCCTGCCGCCGTCCCTGGAGGCGGTGCGCCGGCCCCTGGTGGTGGGCCTGTTCGCCAGCCCCGAGCGCATCGTGCAGATCCGCCAGAACCGGCTGCTCAGCCTGAACGCCGACGAATCCTCCCTCTACGTCGACCGCGGGGCGGTGGCCGACGAGATCACCGCCTCGCGCCGCCTGTTCACCCGCAACCGCTGGCCGACCATCGACGTGACCCGCCGCTCCATCGAGGAGACGGCGGCCGCGATCCTCGACCTCTACCGCGACCACCGGCTGAAGTTCATCGCCGTATAAGGCGCCCCCTCACCAGTTCCGGAAGCGGGCCGGCGGCTCGTAGAGGCCGCCCGACCAGTGCACGAGGTCCTTGATCGAGCGCGCGGCCAAGAGCGAGCGGTCGGCGTCCAGCGGCTCGATGCCGAGGTCTTCGGGCCGGCGCACGATGCCGCGGGCCCGCAACGCCTCGACCGCGGCCCGGTCCCGCCCGCGTCCGACCTCGGTGTAGCCGGCCACCCCGCGGATCGCCTGCTCGCGCTCGTCGGCGTCACGGCAGAGCAGGAGGTTGGCGATGCCCTCCTCGGTGACGATGTGCGTGACGTCGTCGCCGTAGACCATGACCGGGGCCAGTTCCAACCCGATCTTCTTAGCCAGCTCCAGGGCGTCGAGCCGCTCCACGAAGGCCGGCACCAGCTTGTCCCCGAAGGTCTCCACGAGCTGGACCACGAGCTTGCGCCCGCGCATCAGCGCCGGGTCGCCCGTGACCAGGGCCTCGCGCCCCGCCTTCATCCAGGTGTCGGAGGGGTGGCGTCGTCCGTGCGGGTCGCAGCCCATGTTCGGCGCGCCGCCGAAGCCCGCCACGCGGTTCGTGGTGACGGTGGAGGAATGGCCGGCCAAGTCGATCTGCAGGGTCGAGCCGATGAACAGGTCGCAGGCATAGAGCCCCGCCGTCTGGCAGAAGGCCCGGTTCGAGCGCAGGGAGCCGTCGGCCCCGGTGAAGAACACGTCCGGCCGGGCGCGGATGTAGCGGTCCATGCCGACTTCCGAGCCGAAGCAGTGCACCTGTTCGACCCAGCCCGACTCGATCGCCGGGATCAGGGTCGGGTGCGGGTTGAGCGCCCAGTGCGTGGCGATCTTCTTCTTCAGTCCGAGCCGTTCCCCGTAAGTCGGGAGCAGCAACTCGATCGCCGCGGTGCCGAAGCCGATGCCGTGGTTGAGCCGCCGGATGCCGTACTCGGCATAGATCCCCTTGATCGCCATCATGGCCATCAGGATCTGCGTCTCCGTCATCGCGGCCGGATCGCGGGTGAAGAGCGGCTCGACGTAGAACGGCCTGTCGGCCTCCACCACGAAGTCGATCCGGTCGGCCGGGATGTCGACGCGGGGCACCCGGTCCACGATCGCGTTGACCTGGGCGATCACCACGCCGTTCTTGAAGGCGGTGGCCTCCACGACGGTCGGCGTGTCCTCGGTGTTGGGGCCGGTGTAGAGGTTGCCCTCCCGGTCGGCCGAGACGCCCGCGATCAGGGCGACGTTCGGCGTCAGGTCCACGAAGTAGCGGGCGAACAGCTCCAGGTAGGTGTGCACCGCCCCGAGCTGGATCTGGCCGCCGTAGAGCATCCTGGCGATGCGCGCGCCCTGCGGGCCGGAATAGGAATAGTCGAGGCGCTTCGCGATGCCCTGCTCGAACACGTCGAGGTGCTCGGGCAGCACGATGCCGGACTGCACCATGTGCAGGTCGTGCACGCGGGCCGGGTCGCAGGCGCTCAAGGCCCGGGCGAGGCAATCGGCCTGCTTCTGGTTGTCGCCCTCCAGGCAGACCCGGTCGCCGGGCCGCAGCACCGCCTCCAGCAGGTCCACCGCGCGGGCGGCCGGCACGACCTTGCCCTCGGCATGGGCCCGGCCTGCCGCGATCCGGGCGTCGCGGGCCTTCCTGTCCCTCTGCCAGTCGGTCATCCGCGTCCGCTCCATCCAGGCCGCTCGGTATAGTCCAGGCCGCCCCTGATCCCGAATGCCCCACCCGTCCCCGCGCCGCGAATGCGACCTGACGGGATGCGGGAAACGGCCGGGCGTATCCGGGATTCCATCCGTGCCGCGGTATAGGTGCGGTATACAAGGGACTCGAGACAGGGAATTCGGGCCGGACCGGCCCGCATCGCAGACGAGGCGTCCGCCATGGAAACGATGACCTTCCGCCACGCCACCCAGAAGCCGCTCGCCGGCACGCGAGCCCAGGCGATCACCGGCGTGGTCGCCTCCGGCAACCTCGAAGTGCTGCTGGAGCGGGTGCTGCCGGGCGATGCCTGCACCATCGAGATCGCCACGCCGATCGAGGGCTTCGGCGATGTCTGGGAGGCCGTGGCGGCCGATTTCGTCGCCCGCGCCCAGCCCGGCGGCCTGCGCATCTCGATCAACGACGGGGGTGCGCGGCCCGACACCGTGTCGCTGCGCCTGCTCCAGGGTGCCCGGCTGATGGAGGCGGACGCGTGACCGGGCCGAACTCCTCTCCGATACCGAACCGCGATGAGAGGAATGCATCGCCGACCGGTATGAGCTGGTACGAGGCCAGCGCCCGGCAGCGCGTGGCCGCCCTCCTCGATCCGGGCACGTTCGAGGAAGTCCTCGGGCCGGAGCAGCGGGCGATGAGCCCGCACCTGCCCCTGTTCGCCCTGCCGCGCGCCTTCGACGACGGCATCGTCGTCGGCCGAGGCAGGCTCGACGGGAAGGCGGTGTCCGTGGCCGCCCAGGAGGGCCGCTTCATGGGCGGCGCCTTCGGGGAGGTGCACGGGGCCAAGCTCGTCGGGTTGCTGCGTGCGGCGCGGGCCAGCCGCCCGGAGGCGGTGCTGATCCTGTTCGACACCGGCGGCGTGCGCCTCCAGGAGGCCAATGCCGGCGAGACGGCCATCGCCGAGACCATGCGCGCCATCGCGGACCTGCGCCGGGACGGGGTGCCGGTGATCGGCCTGATCGGCGGCCGGGCCGGCTGCTACGGCGGGGGCGGGCTCATCGCCGGCACCTGCTCGCGGCTCGCGGTCTCCGAGGGCGGGCGCATCTCCGTCTCGGGGCCTGAGGTGATCGAGACCAACAAGGGTGCGGAAGAGTTCGACTCGAAGGACCGCGCCCTGGTCTGGCGCACCATGGGCGGCAAGCACCGCCGCCTCACCGGGGGCGCCGACGCCTTCTGCGACGACACGGTGGCGGCCTTCCGCACGGCCGCCCTCGACCTGATGGGGCGGGCACCCGCCCTCGACCTCGCGACCCTGGAGGCCGAGCAGGCCCGCCTGGAAGCGCGGCTGGCGCGCTTCGGCGATTGCCGCGATGCCACCGAGATCTGGAGCCGGCTCGGCATCGATGATCCGGCCGCCGTGCCGGGGCTGACGGCGCAGGATTTCGACGGGCTCGTGGCCGGCCTGGATGGGATGGACCATGACGCTCGCTGACATCCTGGCCTCGCTCTTCCCCGCGGGCCACGCCGTGCGGGTCACGGACGGCCTCGTCTCCGGCGACGGCCCCCTCGGTGCCAGCCGGCTCGCGGTGGTCGGCATCGCCGACCGGACGGCGCTCGGCGTCGATGGCGCCTGCACGCTCAGTCGCCACGTCCTCGACGTGGTCCAGAGCGGCGACAGGACGCCGATCCTCGTGGTGGTCGATTCCGACAGCCAGCGCATGAGCCGGCGCGACGAGCTTCTGGGCTTGAACGAGTACCTCGCCCACCTCGCCAAGACCCTGCTGCTGGCCGATGCCGCCGGGCACCCGACGCTGGGCCTGATCTACGGCCACTCGGCGGCCGGCGCCTTCATCGCCACGGCGCTGGCGACCCGCGTGCTCGCGGGCCTGCCCGGCGCCGACCCGAGCGTGATGGACCTGCCATCGGTCGCCCGCGTCACCAAGCTGCCCCTGGAGACGCTCCAGGCCATGGCCAGGGACACGCCGGTCTTCGCACCGGGCCTCGACAACATGGTCGCCGCCGGCGCCGTCCACGCCGTGCTCGACCCGGATTCCCCCCTCGGGCCGCAGGTGGAGGCGCTGATCGGGCAGATGGGCGCGGACGACATCCGCGACAGGCTCGGCCTGGAGCGGGGCGGGCGCCCGGTCGCGCACACGATCGCGGCGCGGGTGGCGCAGGACGCGGGCGGTGGCTGACGCCTCGACGCTGCAAGACTTGCGGCGTCACGACCTCGTCGATGCCGATCCCGCCGCCTGGGACGAGGCGCTGGCACACAGGCCGGACCTTGCGGGCCTGCCCGAAGTCTTCGGCTGGGTGCGGGCGGGCCGGCCGCTGATCCTGCGCCGGTTCGACGGCGCCGAGGACCGCACCCGGGTGCCCCTGGGCCTGCCCCTGCCGCCGGCCCTGGGCAAGCGCCGCATCGGTCTCGCTCTGCCGTCCGATGCGGTTCGCCCGCGCCCGCCCGTCACCCTCGCCGAGGCAAAGACGACCGCACCGATACCGTGGCGCCCCAGCCTCGACGCGTTGCTGGCGCTCGGCCGGGACCACGGCCTCGTGCCGCGCGTGTTCGGCGGCCTGCTCTGGCAGCACCTGACCGGGCTGGCCTACCTCACCGGAACCTCGGACCTCGACCTGCTCTGGCCTGTGGGCCCGCGCGTCTCCCGCGTCCTCCTCCGGGACATCGCTGCGATCGAGGCCGCGGCGCCGATGCGCCTCGACGGGGAGGTGATCTTTGCCGACGGCGCGGGGGTGAACTGGCGGGAGTTTTTGGGAACCGCGCCTCTCCCTCCCCCCTCTGCGGGGGAGGGTGGCCCGCGAGCTAAGTCGG
>NZ_BPRB01000214.1 GCF_022179685.1 Methylobacterium trifolii | reverse complement strand
TGCCCGGCCTCGACCGGGCCGGCCGCAACGCCCGCGCCCACCTCGTCCTCTCCGTGGTGCACATGGTGCGGGCCTGGATCGACCGGTACGACCCGGCCGACTACCCGCGCGTCGGGGAGCGTGTGGCGGACATCCTGCTCGAAGGGCTCGCGGGTCCGGGCAGCCGCTGGCCGCTGGTCGACCCGCCCCTCGGCCGTGCCGATGCCGGGCCGACGGAGCCGTTCCTGCGCGCGGCGACCGCCCTGATCAACGAGGAGGGCTACCGTGGCGCCTCCGTCGAGAAGATCTCGGCCCGGCTGAGCGTCACCAAGGGCTCGTTCTACCACCATAACGACAACAAGGACGATCTCGTCGCGAACTGCTTCGCCCGCACCTTCGCGATCCTGCGGGGGGAGCAGGACGCGGCCGAGGCGCGGGGAGGTCCGGGCTGGGAACGCCTCACCTCCTGCGCCCGCGCGCTGGTGCGTCACCAGTTCTCGGAGACGGGGCCGCTCCTGCGCGGCGCGGCGGTCGGCGCATTGCCCGACTCGCTCCGGTCGGCGATCTCGCTGACGATGCGCCGCCTCTGGGAACGGCTCGCCTTCCCGATCATGGACGGGATCGCGGACGGGTCGATCCGGGCGGTCGACGCCACGATCACGGCCCAGGTCGTGAGCAGCATGATCGACGCGGCCTCGGACCTCGACCGCTGGTGCGCGGCGGCCGAGGCCGGCAACGCAGCGGACCTGTTCGCCCGCCCGCTCTTCCTGGGCGTCTACGCGCAGACGGACTGAGGTCAGGCCGCGACGAGGACGCCGGCATCGGCCACCCGCCGCAGGTGGAAGGGCGTATCGCCGAGCTGGTACTCGATCATCGCGAGCCGCTTGAAGTGGTGCGCGCCGAGATACTCCATGGTCATGCCGATGCCGCCATGCAGCTGCACCGCCTCCTGCCCGACGAGGCGGCAGGCCTTGTTGATCTGCACCTTCACCGAGGACAGCGCCGCCGCCCGCTCGTCCGCGTCGGCGGCATCGACCATCATGGCGCCGTAGATGGCCATCGAGCGGGCCTGCTCCAGGGCGATGAGCATGTCGACGGCGCGGTGCTGGAGCGCCTGGAAGCTGCCGACCGCGACGCCGAACTGCTTGCGGGTCTTGAGATACTCGACGGTCAGGGCGTGCAGCGCGGACATCGAGCCGACCGCCTCGGCGGCGAGCGCCGCGATGCCGTGCTCGGCGACGCGCCGCAGCAGCGGCAGGCCGCTCTCCGGATCGCCGAGGACGGCGTCGCCACCGAGGCGGACATCGGCGAGCATCACTTCCGCGGCGCGCCCGCCGTCCTGGGTCGGATAGGGCTGGACGGTCAGTCCCGGCGCGTCGGCCGGCACGAGGAACAGGCCGATGCCGGCGGGATCGCGCCGGTCCCCGGACACGCGGGCGCTGACGACGATCAGCCCGGCCGCATCCGCGTTGAGCACCACGCTCTTGTGACCCTCCAGCACGAAGCCGTCGCCGTCGCGCCGGGCTTGGGTGGCCACGTCGTGGAGGTCGTAGCGGGACTGGCGCTCCGTATGGGCCAGGGCGAGGCGCAAGGTTCCCTCGACGATGCCGGGGATGTAGCGCTCCCGCTGTGCCGCGTCCGCACCGAGCCGCAGGGCCGTGGCGCCGAGCACGGTGCTGGCGAAGAACGGCTCGACGGCCAGCGTCCGGCCGACCGCCTCCATCACGATCATGGTCTCGACCGGGCCGCCCCCGAAGCCGCCGTCCTCCTCCGAGAACGGCAGGCCGCAGACACCGAGCTCGGCGAACCGGCGCCAGTTGTCCGCGGAGAAGCCCAGGGGCTCGGCCGCCCGCCGGCGCCGCGTCTCCAGGGACGGGTAGGCATCCGCGCAGAAGCGCTCGATGCTGTCGCGCAGCAGGCCCTGCTCGTCGCTGAAATCGAAGTCCATGCCGGTTCTCGCGGGGTTGCCTGACGGGGGCCTCAGAGGCCGAGGATGCCCTTGGCGATGACGTTGTGCTGGATCTCGTTCGAGCCGCCGTAGATCGAGACCTTGCGGTTGTTGAAGTAGCTGGGTGCCGCCGCATCCACCCAGTCGAAGCCGCCGGGCAGGTCGTTGCGGCCCTGTCCGTCGCGCGCAGGCGCGGCCAAGCCGAAGGGGCCGGCCAGTTCCAGCAGGAGTTCGGTCGCCGCCTGCTGGAGCTCGGAGCCCCGCACCTTGAGGAGCGAGGAGGCGGGATCGGGCTCGACGGAATCGGCCCGGCCCTGCTTGGCCGTGACCCGCATCTGGGTGATCTCGAGGGCCTTCAGCTCGATCTCGACCTCGGCGACGCGGGCGCGGAAGTCGGCGTCGTCCCACATCGTGCCGGGGCCCGCCGGCATCGCGCGCGCCAGCCGCTTGATGCGCTGGATGCGCTCCTTCGTCAGCCCGATCCGGGCGATGCCGGTCCGCTCGTTGGCGAGCAGGAACTTGGCGTAGTCCCAGCCCCTGTTCTCCTCGCCGACGAGGTTCTCCACCGGTACGCGCACCGAATCGAAGAACACCTCGTTGACCTCGTGGCGCCCCTCCAGGGTGATGATCGGGCGCACGGTGATGCCGGGACTCGTCATGTCGATGACGAGGAAGGAGATGCCCCTCTGCTTCTTCGCCGCGAAGTCGGTGCGCACGAGGCAGAAGATCCAGTCGGCGTGCTGGCCCAGGGTAGTCCAGGTCTTCTGGCCGTCGACGACATAGTGGTCGCCGTCGCGCACCGCCTTGGTCTTGAGGGAGGCGAGGTCGGAGCCGGCTCCGGGCTCCGAGAAGCCCTGGCACCACCAGTCGTCGAGGTTGGCCGCGCGCGGCAGGAAGCGCTCCTTCTGGGCCTGGTTGCCGAAGGTCGCGAGCACGGGCCCGAACATGTAGCAGTTGAATTGCTGCGGCAGGGGTACGGCGGCCTGGAAAAGTTCCTCGGTGTAGATGTAGCGCTGGATCGGGGTCCAATCCTGGCCGCCCCATTCCGTCGGCCAATGCGGCACGGCCCAGCCCCGGGCGTTGAGGATGCGCTGGGCCGCCACGATGTCGTCCTTGCCCAGGCCGCGGCCCTCGGAGACCTTGCGGCGGATCTCGGCCGGGATTTTTTCGCGGCAGAACGTGCGGACTTCGTCGCGGAACGCGGCCTCCTCGGGGGTGAAGCGCAGGTCCATGTCAGCTCCCGATCTCGATGAGCCCGGCACAGCCCATGCCGCCGGCCACGCACATGGTCACGACCGCGTATTTCGCGCGCCGGCGGCGCCCCTCCAGCAGGACGTGGCCGACGAGCCGGGCCCCGCTCATGCCGAAGGGATGGCCGATGCTGATCGCGCCGCCGTTGACGTTGATCTTCCCGGGGTCGATCCCGAGGGTGTCGCGGCAATAGAGGGACTGTGAGGCGAAGGCCTCGTTCAGCTCCCACAGGTCGATGTCGTCGACCGTGAGGCCGTTGCGCTCCAGGAGCCGCGGCACGGCGAAGACCGGCCCGATGCCCATCTCGTCGGGCGAGCAGCCGGCCGATGCGAAGCCGCGGACGATCCCCAGGGGCGTCAGCCCGCGGCGGGCGGCCTCCTTGTCCGACATGAGGATCGAGACGGAAGCGCCGTCCGAGAGCTGGCTCGCGTTGCCGGCCGTGACGAAGGCGGCCTCGCCGCGCACCGGCGTGAGCCTGGCCAGCCCCTCGAGGGTAGTGTCGGGCCGGTTGCCCTCGTCCCTCGCGAGGCGCGTCTCGACGCTGCGGGTCTCGCCGGTGGCCTTGTCGGTCACGGCCTGCAGCGCGGTGATCGGCACGATCTCGTCGTCGAACAAGCTGCGCTCCTGCGCGGCCGCCGTGCGGCGCTGGCTTTCCAGGGAGAATTCGTCCTGGGCCTCCCGCGAGATGCCGTAGCGGTGGGCCACGATGTCGGCCGTCTCGATCATCGGCATGTAGATCGCCGGCAGGTGCGCCATCAGCCAGTCGTTGCGGGTCAGGTCCTTCTGCACCCTGGGCTGGACGAGGCTGATCGACTCGACGCCGCCCGCCACCGCGACCGGCACGCCATCGAGGATCACGCGCTTGGCCGCCCCGGCGATCGCCTCGAGGCCCGAGGCGCAGAAGCGCGAGACCGTGACGCCGGCCGACCGGACCGGGATGCCGGCCACCAGCGCTGCGTGCCGGGCGACGTTGCCGCCGGTGGCGTTCTCCGGGTAGCCGCAACCGAGCACGACCTCCTCGACCACCTCCGGTTCGAGGCCGGCGCGGTCCAGCGCCCCGCGGATCGCGTGGGCCGCGAGGTCAGCGCCTCCCGTGAGGTTGAGCGCGCCGCGAAACGCCTTGCCGATCGGCGTGCGCGCGGTCGAGACGATGACGGCGTCGGTCATGGGTGCTCCGGTCCGGATCGGGCGCGCTCCTCCGCGACGAGGACGCTGGCGAGCAGTTTGCCCGCCGGGCTGCGGGGCAGGGCGTCGCGGAACTCCAGGGCGCGGGGGATCTCGTGGCGGCCGATGCGGCTGCCGAGGAAGTCCTGGAGCGCCTCCAGGGTGAAGGGCTCGACGCCCGGCTTCAGGGTGACGAAGGCCTTGGCCGCCTGCCCCCGGTAGTCGCAGGGGATGCCGATGACGATGGTCTCGGCAACGTCCGGGTGTTCGTAGATCGCGCCCTCGATCTGCACCGGATAGACGTTGTATCCACCCGAGATGATCATGTTCTTGCGCCGGTCGACGAGGTCGAAGAGCCCGTCCGCATCGACCCGGCCGATGTCGCCGGTGAGGAACCAGCCGTCGCAGAACGCCTCGGCGGTCGCGTCCGGCTGCTCAAAATAGCCGGCGAAGACGTTGGGGCCGCGGATCGCGATCTCGCCGATCTCGCCGATGGCCACTTCCCGCGCCGGGTCCTCCAGCGAGACGATCCGGAGCCGGAACCCCGCGAGCGGGATGCCGATGACGCCGGGCCGGCGCTCGGCCCTGGCCGGCAGCCGCGTGCCGGCGGGTGCGGTCTCGGTCATGCCCCAGCCCACGGAGAGGTCGACGCCCATCAGCCGGCTGAGGCGTTCCATCACCTCGAAGGGCAGCGGCGCGCCGCCGCTCATGCAGGAACGGAGCGATGAGAAGTCCACGGTCTCGATGCCGGGCCAATTCAGCAGGGCCACCCACATGGTCGGCACGCCGGGAAACGACGTCGCGCGCTTGAGCGCGATGTCCGCGATCACCTCTGCGGGATCGAAACGCTGGCGCAGCAGGATCTGGGTCCCGCCCCGGACGCAGCGGAGCAGCACGGTCGTCAGGGCGTAGATGTGGAACAGGGGCAGCACGCAGACGATGCGCGCCGCAGCCAAGGCGTCGTCGCCGTCGTCGGTCCAGAGGCGATACATCGAGACCGCGGCCGTGAGGTTGCCGTGGGTGAGCATCGCGGCCTTGGGCAGGCCCGTCGTGCCGCCGGTGAATTGCAGCAGCATCACGTCGTCGGGCGTACGCTGCGGCCACGCGGCCGGGACGGGGGCCTGACGGAGCGAGGCCAGGGGCACGACGCCTTCGCGCTCCGGGATCGGCAGCGGCTCGGCCACCGTCGAGGCACCCCATTCCGCGTCGTCCCCGACGAGGATCGTATCGACGCTGCCCTCTTCGAGGAGGCGCAAAGCCACCGGCAGGAAGCCCGGCAGGTTCGTCGTCACCAGGATGCGGGCACGGGTGACGGAGAGCTTGTGCGCCAGCTCCCGCGGCGCATCGAGCCCCGAGAGGTGGACGACCCGGAGGCCTGCGCGGGCGGCCGCGAAGAACGCCAGGGGGTGGAAGGGGGTGTTGGGCAGATGCAGGCCGATCGTGGCATCGGGTGCGAGGCCCCGTGCGATCAGCCCCGCAGCGATCCGGTCGACCGCGGCGGCGAAATCCGGATATCCGATCTGCCGATCGCGGAAATCGATCACCGGGCCGCCGTCCGCGCGGGCGACGCCGGCTGCGAGGAGGTCCGGGATCGTCGAAATCTCGATCCGGCCGTCCCAGTCGCAGCAATCCGGAAAGGCCCGCTCCCAGGCCGGTCTTTCCGGTGTCGGGACCGGCTCGTCTCCAGGGATCGCGCCTCGCGACACGCCTTCCTCCCACGCGGTGCTTATGCTGGACCGCTTTTCCGGTATTGGATATTTCGATATGTGCCGATCGGCGGCACTGTCAACCGAACTTTGGATTTTTCGAAAGCATGGTACTGCCGCGCTGTACCGGACCAGGGGGCCGCGAATGACGACCGGGACGGAGTTCGACGGAGGCGAACGGCCGCTGCCGCTCGCGGGGGTGCGGGTCCTCGACCTGTCGCGGGTGCTGGCGGGGCCGTGGTGCGGGCAGGTGCTGGGCGACCTCGGCGCCGAGGTGATCAAGGTCGAGCACCCGGACCGCGGCGACGACACCCGCGACTGGGGCCTGCCGACCGCGGGCGGCACCACCTATTTCGACAGCGTCAACCGCAACAAGCGCTCCCTGGGACTCGACCTCGCCACGGAGGAGGGGGCGGAGATCGCCCGAACCCTGGCGGCCGGCAGCGACGTGCTGATCCAGAACTTCAAGCGCGGCGGGGCCGACCGGCTCGGGCTGGGCTACGCGCGGCTCTCGGCCGAGAACCCGCGGCTGATCTACTGCTCGGTCGTGGGCTATGTCGGCGACGGGCCGGAGGCCGACCGGCCGGGCTACGACCTCGTGGTGCAGGGCGAATCCGGGCTGATGGCCCTGAACGGCCGGGCCGAGGACCCGCCCCTGAAGGTGGGCGTCGCCGCCGTCGACCTGTTCACCGGGCAGTACGCGGCGCAAGGAGTGCTCGCCGCCCTCTACGAGCGCGAGCGCACCGGGCGCGGGCGGCTCGTGGAGATGGCGCTCTACGATTGCGGCCTGAGCCTGACCTCCTATGTCGGCCTGGCGGCGCTGGCGCTCGGGCGCGATCCCGAGCGGGTCGGCAACGCCCACCCGGCCATCGTGCCCTACGGGGTGTTCGAGGCGGCCGACGGCCCCTTGGTCATCACGGTGGGCAACAACGCCCAGTACCGGCGCTTCTGTGCCGTGATCGAACGGCCGGACCTCGCCGAAGACCCGGATTACGCGACCAATCTCGGCCGCTCGCGCCACCGCGACCGCCTTGGGCCGCAGATCGAGGCCGAACTCGCCCGCCGCCCGCGGGCGGCCCTGATCGCGGCGCTCCAGGCCTCGGGCATTCCCTGCGGCGAGGTCGCGGGGCTGCACGAGGCGGTGCGTTCGGAGCGCACCGCCCAGGCCGGCATGCTCGCGGACGGCGACAGCCCGGTGCTGGCGCCGCCCTACCGCATCGACGGCACGCGACCGCCCGTGCGCCGGCCCCCACCGGGGCTCGGCGCGCATACCGGGCCGATCCTGACGGAACTCGGCCTCGACGCGGTCCGGATCGCGGAGCTGAGGGCACGCGGGATCGTCGCCGGCTGACGGCAAGCGATATGAAGCGACACCGAGCGGGAGAGGACGAACAGGCATGAGCGACCAGAACACCCCGACCCGGATGCGCGTCGAGGGCCGCGTGGCGGTCGTTACCCTGACGGCGCCTCCGGTGAACGCCCTGTCGAGCACCTTGCGCGAGAGCCTGCGCGAGCGGATCGGGCAAGCCGGGCAGGACGCAGGCATCGGCGCGATCGTGCTCACCGGGGCAGGCCGGCTGTTCTGCGGCGGGGCCGACATCACCGAGTTCGGCAAGGCACCTCAGGGCATCGGCCTCGGCGAACTCCTCGCGATCGTAGAGACTTCGAACAAACCCATCGTGGCGGCGATCCATGGGCAGGCTTTGGGCGGCGGCCTCGAACTGGCGCTCGCCTGCCATCACCGGGTCGCGACGCCCTCGGCGAAGCTCGGCCTTCCGGAGGTGAAGCTCGGCATCGTGCCCGGCGCCGGCGGCACGCAGCGCCTGCCGCGGATCGTGGGGCCGGAGAAGGCCCTGGAGATGATCACCTCCGGCCAGCCGGTGAGTGCGAAGGCGGCCCACGCCATGGGCCTTCTCGACGCGCTGACCGCGGAGGATGCCCTGGTCTCCGACGTAGTCGCCTTCGCCGAGGACGTCCTGGCAGCGGGCAGGACCTCGCCGCGCATCCGCGACCGGAACGACCGCCTCGCGGAAGCGCGCGAAAACCCGAACCTGTTCAAGGATTTTCGCGATGCCAACACGAAGAAATTCCGCGGCTTCGAGGCGCCGGAGGGCTGCATCCGCTGCGTCGAGGCGGCCTGTACCTTGCCCTTCGACGAGGGGCTCGCCTTCGAGCGCGAGACCTTTCTGCGGCTGGTCGCCGGGGCGCAGTCGGTCGCGCAGCGCCACGTCTTCTTCGCCGAGCGGGAAGCCGCCAAGATCCCCGACATGTCCGGCGACACCCCGACGCTCCCGATCACCCGCGTCGGCGTCGTCGGCGCCGGCACCATGGGCGGCGGCATCGCCATGAACTTCCTCAACGCCGGCATCCCGGTGACGATCGTGGAGGCCAAGCCCGAGGCCCTGGAGCGCGGGCTCGAGACCATCCGGCGCAACTACGACAACACCGCCCGGAAGGGCCGCATCAGCGCCGCCGACGTGGAGACCCGGATGGGCCTGCTCTCGGACGGCCTCGACCTCGCGGCGCTCGCCGAGTGCGACCTCATCATCGAGGCGGTGTTCGAGGACCTCGACCTCAAGCGCGCGGTGTTCTCCCGGCTCGACGCGGTGGCCAAGCCCAGCGCCATCCTGGCCACGAACACCTCCTACCTCGACGTGGACGTGATCGCGGGCATGACCGGCCGGCCCGAGCACGTGCTGGGCCTGCACTTCTTCTCGCCCGCCAACGTCATGCGGCTGCTGGAGGTGGTGCGCGGCGAGAAGACCGACACCCGGGTGCTGGCCACCGCCATGCAGCTCGGGCGGCGCATCGGCAAGGTCGCGGTGGTGGTGGGCGTCTGCCACGGCTTCGTCGGCAACCGGATGCTGGCCGAGCGCCAGCGGGAAGCCAACGGGCTGATCCTCGAAGGGGCGCTGCCCCAGGACGTGGACCGGGTGATCCAGGAGTTCGGCCTGCCCATGGGCCCCTTCGCCATGAGCGACCTCGCCGGCCTCGACATCGGCTGGTCGGCGCAGACCTCGAAGGGCGAGAGCGTGCGCGACATCCTGTGCGAGCGCGACCGCCGCGGCCAGAAGACCGGCCGGGGTTTCTACGATTACGACGAGACCCGGAAGGCCACGCCTTCGGCCGAGGTCGAGGCCGTGATCCGCGAGGTCTCGCAGAGACAGGGGCTGACCCGGCGCGCGGTCTCCGACCAGGAAATCCTGGAACGCTGCCTGTATCCGATGGTCAACGAGGGCGCCAAGATCCTCGAAGAGGGCAAGGCGCTCCGCGCCTCCGACATCGATACGGTCTGGGTCAACGGCTACGGCTGGCCGGTCTATCGCGGCGGCCCGATGCACTGGGCCGACACGGTGGGCCTCGGCACGATCCTGGAGCGGATGCGGGCGTTCCGGGCCGAGCACGGCGACGCCTTCAACCCCTCCGCCCTGCTGGAGCGACTGGCGGCCGAGGACGGCGGCTTTTCGGGTTACGACCGCCGAGCCGGACAAGCCGCCTGAGGGCCGCCGGAGCCCGATCAGGCTTGGGAAAGGCTTCGGCGAGGCTTCGAAGCCGTCGCGCTCGGCCGACGGGCGGCCGGGGGGAGCGGACGCGGTGCCGACCGGTCCCGAAACCGCCCGGACAATCGGCTTTCGAAAGACCGGTACGGTTCTTGGAAGACGCCGGAGCGCGCCCGGATCACCGATCCGGCCGGTCCCCGTGCCGCGTTCCTTCCCGCGAGGAACCGGCGCGATCCCCCCGCGCCCCAGCCGTCAAACGGCCGTGGCTTAACCATTCGTTTACCGAGAGCCGCGCTGGATGGACCCGGAACACGGGCATTGCGGCCCGCGGGAGATCGATGTGACGCGGAAAGAGCTTCTGGATCGACTCGAAGCCGTCCAGGCGGCGCTCGGGCCCCGGGCCCACACCTCCTTCAACAGCTCGCTCTTCGGCGACGCCGCCCTGCTGAAGCGCATCGAGGCCTTCGAGGCCCAGGTGAACGCGGTGGAGAAGCCGAAGATCGCCGACTACACCGGCAACATGTTCTCCCGCATCGCCAACAGGCGCAACGCGGAAGCCATCCAGAAGCGCTGAACTACTTCGGCTCCGGCTCGGCCGCGCGCAGAAGCTCGCCGGCCACGTCCGTGAGCCGGGGAGGGGCCTCGCGCACGAAGGGCAGGGGCCGGCAGACCGCGAGCGCGGCGAGCCCGAAGCGGGCGGTCATCAGGCCGTTGAGCACGCCCTCGCCGAGCTTGGCCGAGATGCGCGCGGCGACCCCTAAGCCCAGCACCTGCTGCATCACGCTCTCGCCGACCGCCATGCCGCCGGTGACGGTGAGGTGGGCGAGCGCCGCGCGCCCGAGCCGCAGGAACCCGAGGAAGCCGGGCCGCCCGCCATAGATCGCCGCGATCCGACGCAGCAGGCGCACGGCGGCGAAGACCACGAAGGCCACGTCCACGATGGCGCGGGGGCTCAGCGCCGTCACCGCCGAGACCTGCCGGGCCGCCGAGGCGATGGCGTTGCGGGCCTGCCGGTCGAGGGGCGCCAGCAACTCGTGCTCGGCCAGCCCGATGCGGTCGTCCACGTCAAGGATGGCGTCGGCCGTCGCCTCCAGTCGCTGGCGCCCGGCCGCGAGCGCCGCGCTATCCTTGTAGAAGGCGCCGATCTCGGCGACCACGGCCTGGGCGCCGGTGTGGTCGCGGGTGGCGATGGCGTCGATGGCCGATTGGCGCAGGCGCTCGATCTTCCGCTCCCGCCGCAGCCCGGCGAGCTCCCGGACCACGATCGCCAGCAGGGCGAACCCGGCAAGCCCCAGCAAGGCGAGGGCGACCCAGCCAAGCCAGGGCGCGGCCTGGAACAGGTCGGCGATCATGCGCTCGACCGAGAGGCCGACCGCGATCGAGACGAGGCCGCCGGCGGCCGAGACGAACAGCGCGCCCCAGGGCGAACGCCGCTTGGCCGCCACCGGCACGGGCACGCCGTCGGCGGCCTCCACGATCTCGAACGGTTCCTCCACGATCCGCACGCCGGAGGGCGCGGTGGGCTCCGTCGTCACGCCCTCGACGGGGTCGGCAGTGGGGATTCGGAAGGCGCGCGGGCGCTGAGGGGAGGACATGGTTTCAGTGTTCCCCGCACACGCGCCGCGTCTCTCCCTCCCCCCCCTGCGGGTGAGGGTGGCCCGCGAAGCGGGTCGGGAGAAGGGAGCGCGTTGTCCGGAAAGGGCGCTCCCCTCTCCCG
>NZ_BPRB01000213.1 GCF_022179685.1 Methylobacterium trifolii | reverse complement strand
GCGATCGCGCGATCGCGCAGCCGGACCTCGGGCCGGACGCGCCGGTGCACTTCCTGTTCCCGAGCGCGCGTGTGCCCCTGGTGCCCGCGGTGACGGACTACGCCCGCGCGAGCTTCCGCCCCGGCCGCAGCGCCTACGGGGCGGCCCACGACCTGATGACCCGCATCCGCGCCGACTTCCGCTTCGATGCCAAGGCCACCACCGTCCACACCCCGCTCTCCGAGGCGTTCGAATTGCGGGCCGGCGTCTGCCAGGACTTCGCCCACGTGATGATCGCGGGCCTGCGCGGCTTAGGCGTGCCCGCGGCCTACGTCAGCGGCTACCTGCGCACCATCCCGCCCCCCGGGCGCCCGCGCCTGCGCGGGGCGGATGCGAGCCACGCCTGGGTCGCGGTCTGGTGCGGGGACGCCTGGATCGGCCTCGACCCGACCAACGCGGTGGCCGTGCGCGACGACCACATCGTCGTGGCGCGCGGGCGCGACTACGGGGACGTGGCCCCCATCGACGGCATCGTCAGCGCCTCGGGCAAGCAGAAGCTCAAGGTCGAGGTCGACGTGATCCCGGACGGCGAGGCCGAGCCGCTGCCCCTGGTCGGCTGAGCATACGGATCAGCCGCGCCCATACCCGTAATGGTACCGGCCGCGGGGCGGGCGCCGTCTCCGGTTCGCCTGGGGCGACACCACGAGGATCTCCACCTTCGCCGACCGGACGGAGGGCGAGAACGGCCGGTGCTGCGCATCGCCCAGGACGAGCTGCAGCGTGTGGCGCCCGGCAGGCAGGTCGAGGCGCGTCTCCGTCTGCCCGCCGCCGAAATGCAGGTGGTTCCTGTCGGCCGGGATCGGCTCGCCCTCGGTGAGGTCGTCCTTCACGTCGACGAGCAGGTGGTGGTGGCCGGCGTTCCTGGCGGTGCTGCCGGCCTGGGTGACGCCCATGTTGCGCAACCCGAACTGGACGGTCACCGGGCTCGTCACCCGCGACCCCGCCCGCGGCGCGATCAGGTAGACGGCCGAATCCGGGGGCGGTGTGACCGGCGGGGGCGGTGTTGTGCGTTCGGGGGCCGGGGCCGGCGTCTGCGCGCCGGCCGGCACGCCGAGGAACAGGAGCGCCAGGGCCGACCATGCCATACCGCGTCTCATGACGACCCTCCTCCATCCATCCGGGATGCGGGCGCACCCCAGAACCGTGCCTCAGGGATCGCGCGCGAGGCGGAACCCGTTCGTGGGATACCGGACGGACGCGTCGTAGAACGCGCGGCTGGCCGGACGCGCGGCCTCGGCGGTGCTCTTCCAGGACCCGCCCCGGAGGACGCGCTGCTGGCAGGTCTGCCCGATCCAGGCGGAGCCGTTCCCCGGCGCCCCCCGGAAGCTCGGGTGCCAGCAATCGGAGACCCATTGGGCGACCAGGCAGGTGGTGCCCTGGACGCCGAAGCCGTTGGCGGGAAAATCCGAGGCGCGCGCCGGCCCCTGCGCCGTCGCCGCGGGCGCCTTGCAGGCGGCCATGTCCTCCCGGAAGCGGTCGCCCCACCAGTAGCGCGTCCGCGTGCCGCCGCGGGCCGCGTATTCCCATTCCGCCTCGGAGGGGAGGCGGTAGCTCCGCCCCGTGAGCCTGGCGAGCCAGCGGATGTATTGCTGGGCGTCGTCCCAGCTGAGGTTGTTGGCCGGCCGGTCCGGGTCGCCCTCGAGGCCGGTGTCGCAGGCGCCGGCCGCGACGCAGGCGTTCCACGCGCCGACGGTGACCGGGCTCCGGCCGAGCAGGAACGGCTTGATCCGGACGGTGCGGACGGGCTTCTCCGTGGGATCGACGGTGCTGCCCATGCTGAAGGCGCCGCCCGCGACCCGGATCATCGGGGGACACGCGCCGCAATCGCGGACGGAGCCGTCCGCACGCGCCTCGGTGGCCGGGGCGGCGGGCGCCTGTTCCGGGCGGGCCGGGGCGGGAGGGAGGGCCGGCGCCGCGGTCTCGCTGCCCGTGCGGGCGCCCTCGGAAGGCCCCCCTTGCGAGGGGCGGGGCTCGGGTTCGGCGGCGGCCGGCTGCCGCGCGCCGGCCTCCGCCAAAGGTTGGGCCAGGGGCTGGGACAGGGGCTGGGGCTGGGACTGGGGCTGGGCCGCCTCGCGCTCCTCGGAGGGCCTGGGGTCGTCGGCGCCCGCCCGGCCCGGCGGGGGCGCGGGTCTGTCCGCGGTCGCGGGCCGGCCCGCATCCGGCGTCGCGCGCGCGCCGGGATCGGGGGGCGCGGCCGGCCCATCCGGGTCCAGGGCGACGCGCCAGCCGACGACGCCCCCGATCAGGCAGACGAGTGCGGCGGCAGCGCCGGCATACCACCACCGGCGACGCGAACCCGGTGCGTCCGCGGACCCGGAGGATCGGGCCGGCCCGGCGGCCGCCGGATCGGCGACCATGTCCGGCCGGTCGTCCGGGTCGGGCTGCAGCATGCGGGCGATGACGCCGCGGATCTTCGGGTCGATCCCGCTCAGGTCCGGCACGGACTGGCGCCGGCGCACCATGTTGAGCTGCGTGCCGCCCATGTCGAGGGGGGCGCCGAGGAGGGCGGCGGCCAGGGTCAGGCCGAAGGCGTAGACGTCGGATTTGGGCGTGACCACGCCCCCGTGCAGGCCGACATGCTCGGGGGAGGCGAAGTTGAGCTTGCCCGCGAACCGCTGCGCGATGATCGTCCCGTCCCCGAACGAACTGCGGGCGATGCCGAAATCGATCAGCTTGGCCTTCCCCGGGTCGGACCGGGGCAGGATGATGTTGTCCGGCGAGATGTCCCGGTGGGTGATGCCGAGGCGGTGCACCGCATCGAGGCCGGCCCCGATCCGCTCCTGGAGCACGCGGACCGAGGCGAGGCTGAGGGGCCCGTCCTTGAGGAAGTCGGCCAGCGACGGCCCCTCCACCAGCTCCATGACCAGGTACGGGCAGGCGAGGTCCGGGTCGACGGAGAACAGGAAGTAGCGGACGACGGCATCGTGCGCGATCTTGCTGAGGGTCGCCGCCTCCTTGCGCAGCAGCCCCATCAGGCTCCGGTCCTGGGCGATGTCGGGCTTGATGACCTTGATCGCGACCCGGTCGCCGGTCTCGACGGTGTGGGCCCGGTAGACCTCGGCCATGCCGCCGGCGGCGATGAACCCGTCGATCTCGAAGATGCCGTTGAGCCGCGTCCCCGGGGCCAGCCGGACCGGTCCGTTGCCGCGCAACGCGATGACCGTCGCCGAGTGAGGGACCATGCTCATGACGGCAAGAACGCAATATTCGCGCCCCGAAATCAAGCTTCGCGCGTACCAGACCTATCGATGGCCGTGCCGGTGCGCACGCCATCCAGCACAGCGATTTTCGGGTGGGATGCCCATCCCGAAACGCAGGCTTTCAAGACCGCAAGGCGAAAGATTTCGCCAGCCAAAGCAATGTCCGCGCAACGAAAAGCATCGCTCTCGTCGAGGCAAACAAAAATTGACTATCCGCTACGCCAGCGAATGGTTTCGATGGAATAGGCAGCGTCCAAGCCTCAGGCCGAGGGCCGGCCTTCCGCGAACAGGCGGAACGCGTCGAGCGTCTCGTTGCTGACGTGGTGCTCGATGCCCTCGGCGTCGCGCCGGGCGGTCTCTGGGCTGACGCCGAGGGCGCGCAGGAAGCGCTCGACGATGCGGTGGCGCTCCCGCGCCTGCTCGGCCAGCACCTGGCCGGCCTGGGTCAGGAACACGCCGCGATAGGGGCGCTGCTGCACGAGGCCGTCCTCGGCCAGCCGCTTCAGCATCTTGGCGACGGTGGGCTGGGCCACCCCGAGGCGGGCGGCGATGTCCACCTGCCGCGCCTCGCCCCCGTCGCCGATCAGGTCGGCGATCAGTTCCACGTAATCCTCGACGAGCTCGGAGCGGCGCGCCTCGCGGGCCTGCCGGAAGCTCTCGACGTGGACCTCCGGGTCGACGAGGTGGGCCTCCGGCACGGCGGTCTGTCGACGAACCTGCATCGGTCGAAACATCTCGCGGCGGACGGGCGTGAACCGGGTCGGAGCCCTTCTTATCCCAGAAGGCGGCGGGCGGGGAGCCCCCGCCCGGCACCGAACGTGCGCCGCCTCGGCGAATTAGCTGTTCTCATTCGTTATAGCATTGGCTATAAAGCGGATGCTGCGCCGCACGCGCATGCCGAGAAGGCCCTGCCGTGAACCTGATGCCCGACGACCGAGCCTGGCGATTCAGCCGGGAGACGCAGCCCGAGCCGAGCCTCGGCAGCCTGAACGGCAGCGTCCCGGTCCGCGCGGGCGGCTCCTGGGTCCGGCGGCTGCTGGGCTTCCTCGGGCCGGGCTACATGATCTCGGTCGGGTACATGGACCCCGGCAACTGGGCGACCGACATCGCCGGGGGCTCGCAGTTCGGCTACACGCTGCTGTCCGTCATCCTGCTCTCGAACCTGATGGCGATCGTGCTCCAGGCGCTGGCCGCCCGGCTCGGCATCGCCACCGGCCGCGACCTCGCCCAGGCCTGCCGCGAGCATTATTCGCGGCCTGTCGGCCTCATGCTCTGGCTCGCCTGCGAGGCGGCGATCATCGCCTGCGACCTCGCCGAGGTGATCGGCACGGCCATCGCCCTCAAGCTGTTGTTCGGCATCCCCCTGGTCCTCGGGGCGCTGATCACGGCGCTCGACGTGTTCCTCGTCCTGCTGCTGCTGCGGCGCGGCTTCCGGGCGCTCGAAGCCTTCGTGATCGCGCTGCTGGCCGTGATCTTCGTCTGCTTCGGCATCCAGATCGCGCTCGCCGCCCCGCCGATCCAGGCGGTGCTCGCCGGCTTCGTGCCGTCCGCGGGCATCGTGACGAACCCGGCCGCCCTCTACATCGCCATCGGCATCATCGGCGCCACGGTGATGCCCCACAACCTCTACCTCCACTCCTCCATCGTGCAGACGCGGGCCTATCCGCGCACGGAGACAGGCCGGCGGGAGGCGCTCCGCTTCGCGGTGACGGATTCGACCATCGCCCTGATGCTGGCGCTCTTCGTCAACGCCGCGATCCTGATCATGGCGGCCGCGGTGTTCCACGGGGCCGGCCGCACCGAGGTGCAGGAGATCGAGCAGGCCTACGAGCTGCTCTCGCCGCTGCTCGGAATCGGCATCGCCTCGACCCTGTTCGCCGTGGCGCTGCTGGCCTCGGGCCTCAATTCGACGGTCACCGCCACGCTCGCCGGCCAGATCGTGATGGAGGGGTTCTTGCGCCTGCGCATCCCGAACTGGGCGCGCCGGCTGATCACCCGTGGCCTCGCCATCGTGCCCGTGGTGATCGTCACCGCCCTCTACGGCGAGCAGGGCACCGCCCGGCTCCTGGTGCTCTCCCAGGTGGTGCTGTCGATGCAGCTGCCCTTCGCGGTGATCCCGCTGGTCCGCTTCGTCTCGGACCCGGCCAGGATGGGCGCGCTCGTCGTCCCGGCCTGGCTCAAGGTCGTGGCGTGGGCGATCGCCGGGGTGATCGTCGCCCTGAACCTGAAGCTGCTGTTCGACACCCTGGCGGGCGGCTGAGGCCGGCTCCGGCTTCCGACCTGCCGATGTCCGGGGATCGGGAGGGGGTGTCCAGGCGGGAACGGGGTTGCGCACGGCCTACCATGCTGCCGCACAGCGCTTCTTCAGGGCTCGCAAGATCCTGATTTCCGCGCGGTGCCGGCAAGACCGAGAAAGCTTGACCATCGTCGATAGATACG
>NZ_BPRB01000212.1 GCF_022179685.1 Methylobacterium trifolii | reverse complement strand
GGGGCGCTGCTGCACGAGGCGCGAGGGCAGGCTCACCGGGAGCTTGGTCGGCAGGCGGAGGGAGGCCAGGGTGAAGGTCTCGGCCACCTCCTCGGAGGGCAGCCGGCCGGCGAGCGCCGTGAGCAGGTTGCGCTGCTGGGCGAGCTGCTTCTCCAGGGGCGGCAGGAGCTGCTGCGACAGGGACAGGGAGGCCTGCTGCTGGATCACGTCGGCGCCGGCGATCTGACCGAGCGAGAGCTGCTTGTTGTAGAGCTGCAGCACCTCCGTCTGCGCCTGGATCACGCGCTTGGTCGCGTCGATCTGGGCGCGCAGGGCCGCCTCCTGGACGGCGGCGGCCACCACGTTGGCGGTCAGGCTCAGGTAGGCCGCCTCCAGCTGGAAGCGCTGGTTCTCGGCCGTGGCCTCCAGCGCCTCGATCTGGCGCCGGTTGCCGCCGAACACGTCGGGGTTGAACGAGACCAGCACCTGCGGGGTGTAGAGGCTGTAGAGGTAGCGGTTCTGGTTCTGGAGCGGCGACTGCAGGTCGAGGCCCGGTGCCTGGGCGACCAGCCCCTGCGGGTTGGCCGTGACGGTCGGATAGAGGGTGCCCTTCTGGGCCAGCACGTTCTGCTGCGCGATGCGCAAGGCGGCCTGGGCCGCCTCCAGGTTCGGGTTGTTGGCCAGCGCCTCGGCCACGAGGCGGTTCAGCGCCTTCGAGCGGAACAGGGTCCACCATTGGCCGGGGATGTCGGCGCCCGAGACGAAGCTCTGGTCGGCCGAGCCGCCCTGCCTGGTGGCGATGGCGTCGGCCGCGCTCGGGTCCTTCAGCCGCTCCTTCGTGTAGCGGGTGGCCGGCGGGTCCTCGGGGGCTAAGTAGTTCGGGCCGACCGCGCAGGCGCCGAGCCCGACGAGGCCCGCCACCACCAGCGTGCGCGCAAGAGAACCGCCGCACCGGCCGATCAGGGCCGCCCCCGCCATCACGCCCCCGATGCCCGCGCCATCCGTCGCGTAGAGGGCCGCAGCCCCGGCCGGAGTCAACGGGCCGGCGGCACCGCGCCCCGTCGCCGGCCGTCGCTGTGGCACCGGGATCACGGGACCGGTCACGCGGCGGCCCGGTGGGCGGCCGTCCGCGCGGCCGGGTCGGGCTTGCGCCGCGAGAACAGGGAGACCAGCACCGGCAGCACCACG
>NZ_BPRB01000211.1 GCF_022179685.1 Methylobacterium trifolii | reverse complement strand
GGTGTCCGTGGAACCGGGGAGGATCAAACAGCGCCTCCAAGGCTTCCCGGTACGATCGGGCGCCCGCGGAAGAAGGGTGTGCGGCGGCCAACCTTGTCCAAGATCCTGACCGACTCGGGTACCATCTGGCCCCTCGGAGATCGCGACGAGGGCTTGCTGCCCGCTTCGGATCTCGGCCAGAAGCCGCACCGGATCGAGGTCGGCACGCACCGCCTCGATCCGGCAAGGTATCTTCGCGGATGTGCGTGGATCGGCCAGAAGCCGGTCACAGGGTGTCGCCGGCGCATGGTAGCGCTTGCGCACCCGCGCGCCGTCGCGCTCCTTCTCGGCGAGTTTGAACGACGGCTGGAAGGCATTCACGAACAGCCGCGTCCGCGCGTAGAGCGCGGCTAGCTCACGGGCGGCCGCCATGCCCTCGAACCGCCGATAGCCGACGATGCGTCGCACGATCGCGCCGTTCTTCTGCTCGACATGGGCCTGATCGTTCTTGCGATAGGGCCGGCAGCGGGTGAACACGATCCCCTCGGTCAGACAGTAGTCCCGCACCGTCTCGTTGATGAACACGCTGTCGTTGTCCGAGTCGAACCCGAGCAGAGGGAACGGCATCCGGGCACGCACTTCGCGCAGCACGCCGACCAGCAGCGTCTGCTCCCGGACCAAGAGCGGGGCGCACTCGGTCCAGCCGGTGGCGATGTCGGTCAGCACCAGCGTCTGGATGAAGGCGCCCGAGGCGACCGGACCGGAATGCGCCACGAGGTCGACCTCGATGAAGCCGGGCGGCGGGTCGTTCCAGTCCGAGAACGTCCGCACTGGGATCGACCGGCGCAGCGCCGTTGGCGACCTCCGGCGGCGCGTACCGCGTCCGGAGCGCTCGCGCTGCGGAGTGAGGGCCCGGTCGATCGTCGCCGCGCTGATCGCGAGCAGCGCGGCCCGGATCTCAGGGACGAGGTCGAGGTGTCCGTGGCGTTCCATCGCCGGCAGCAAGGTCGGGATCATCGCCTTCAGACGCTTGCCGCAGATCCGGTCGGAGGCTTCCCAGAGCACGATCAGCGCCTCGCGCACCGCCGTGTCGTAGACCCGCCGTTCCGGTCGGAAGGTCGGCGCCTCACCCGGTGGACCGGCCCGGAGCAGCCGCATCGCGTGCTTGCGGTGGTGACCCGTCACGGACGCGAACTCGTCCAGGATGCGGGTCTTCTCCTCACGTCCGCTGCCTCGGTATCGAGCCGCCAACGCCACAAGCAGTTCATCACGCGTCGCCATGCTCACCCGCCTTATCACCACCCCCACCGCCGAACCCGCGTCGGGAGCAAATCAGATGCGGCAACGGCCCAACGTTCGGGAGCATTTCAGGCGAGGCAATGCGACCAATCATCCAGATTGCCGCGCTACAATCGAGATCGCCACGGCCACCGCCGTCTGGCATCATTCCGGTCTACCAGCAGTGCCGATCCGCTGGGTTCTGATCCGCGATCCCGAGAACCGCTTCGAGCCACAAGGGCTGCTCTGCACCGACCCCATACGAGATCCGACACAGATCGTGACGTGGTTCGTCCGACGCTGGCAGGTCGAGGTCACCTTCCAGGAAGCGCGTGCCCACCTCGGCGTCGAGACCCAGCGGCAATGGTCCGACAAGGCTATCGCTCGTACGGCTCCCTGCCTGCTCGCCCTGTTCTCCATCGTCACCCTGCTCGCCACCAGGCTGACAGCACGTGAGCGGCGGCAGGTCGCGACAGCAGCGTGGTACCCCAAACCGCAGCCTACCCTCTTCGATGCTCTCGCTGCCGTCCGTCGCACGATCTGGTGCCAGCAGGGTTTGAGGACGTCACCCCGCAGACGCAACCGAAAGAAACATCAGTTCCGCCTGCCACCAGCCTGGGCCTACGCCCTCTGCCAAGCCGCCTAATTGGCCAAAGTCGAGCTCAGTAGGGACTTATATTATTTTAGTTTACTTACATAGTAATAGTAAAAGCTTTCTAATAAACATGCAGTATAATACTCAACAGATGACTTACCTAAATAATCGTCGTAAAAATTATTCGCATTTCTTATCATTTTTTTTGTTTCTATCTCCCCATTTTTTAATCGCGAATATTGAAGTTTCAGATCTTCTGCATTATCAATCGGCACAAAATGCTCAAAAGGCCGTAGACCACGAAAATAGTATAATTGCTGCTCGGACCGATATTTTAGTAACAAACTTTGACTACGAAGTGTCAATACAATGCGCGAGCATGTAGCCCCATTTCCATCTATAGACAGTATATAACGACATTTAATTTGCTCATCCCATAATATTCGCTCGAAATACGGCTTTTTTCGCAATAATTCAGCGCCATCTTCAGATAAGCATTGCACTGCCGCACCAATTCGAACTTTAATATCTTTATTTCCAATAAATTCATTACACAAATAAAGTCTATCAGTATTATCATTAATAATGTCTCTGTCGGTCATAATTCCTCCTGTAGAAGATCCGCAAAAAATAACTTGGTCTAACTTATCTTCAAATTTTTCGTCTTCAGGTTTTTCCTGATAAAAATTGTATTGCAAAAAATCAGGATCGGGTATCAACATTAGATTCGATCTTACATTCTTCTGAAAACAAAACACAGGAAACCTGCTATCGAATGCAACCATGTCACCTATACATAGAGCTATCGAGAACTCGGGGAGATGGGGTACTTGTAGTATAACATTTTTTAGAAAATTCACATAAAGAGGTAACCGCACTGCTTCTAAACTGCCGGCCGCTACTGAAGTGTGGGGATTTCTTTTTGGTGAAATATGAACATCGCCTTTAGAGAATGAAAATATAAATATGTCTTTAGTGTTTTCATTGACGCACTCTAGGAAAATGCGATAACTAGAAAGAGAATCATTAACACATTCACTAGAAAAAGAGGCCTCTTGTGACCATATATTGACCTCTTCTTTTGCCCATTGCTT
>NZ_BPRB01000210.1 GCF_022179685.1 Methylobacterium trifolii | reverse complement strand
TCAAAACCGTCGGCGCCTAAACCCAGCCGTCACAGGCGTGGGTACTTAACCCAAGCCCCCTGACGGTCCACAAAAACAGGGCAATCCAAATCCACGACGCAACGCTATCAACGGCCGCCTCGAACGATAAAAACACAGCACTCGTAACGGCTTGGTTCGGTTTCGGACCGAACCGATTGAGATTCTTACCCTCTCCTGCAACTCGACATTCCCTTCCTTAATGGCTAATACGGATCGACGGTCGTCTGAGCAGCAGGTCGCGTAGCTCTCTCCAGACGGCCCCATTTCTGTCTCTAGCTGCAACCTTGCGAGATTACAGCGCATGTTGAACCCGATTATAATGCCTTTGGGTAGCCCGTTAAAGGGCATTCATTACACGAAATTTCTAGCGCAGCTCTGTGAAAAACGAGCTGTGCGGCGATATTTAGAGATAGGAGTTCACGAAGGGCAAAATTTGTCGGCGATCCCATGTGAATCTGTCCTTGGAGTGGATCCAAATTTTAAACTTAGGTTTAACATTGCTGATAACGGAAAAAAAAATATACACCTTGTACAGCGCGGGAGTGACGATTTTTTTTCGACCTGCAATGTTACTGAAATTATAGGCGGCAATCTAGATTTTGCATTTCTTGATGGATTTCATACCTATGAGTATTTGTTGAGAGATTTCTATAATACCGAGAGGTCATGTCACAGAGGTAGCCTGATTGCCATTCATGATTGCGTCCCACTAAACTTCGAGATGACAGAAAGAAGACACAATCCTCATGCGAGGAAAGACGTTGATCTTGCAAGTTGGTGGACTGGCGATGTGTGGAAAATAATTCCTATATTGAATAAGTATCGGCCCGACCTAAATGTTATAGTGGTTGATTGCCCACCAACCGGATTAGTTTGTGTAACTAATCTCAATCCAGACTCTTCTATACTAAGAGATAAATATCTAGATATAATGAAAGAGTACAAACCTTCGTTAAATGAGGATGTTGACCTACTTAATAAGTGTTTTGAGTGCTGTGATATTTATCAATCTACTGAAATAATGAATGATTTCGATTTTTCGCTTTTATTTAGAGTATAAAATTATAGACCGATATACTCTAATCACGAGGACTCAGTATGGGCGCCGATAGAAAACTAGAGATGATTCAAGCGGCGGAGGCTTCTCGTGTGAGGAATTGGGAACTTTGTATCCATGGGTATCAAAATTCCCAACTAGATCAAATAATTGAGTGTTCAGCTAATGTTGTAGGTGGGTGGGGTTTGCCAATAAACGGCAAAACTCCTGCTGTTCCTTTACAGACTAATTGGGGATGGTCACAAGGTTTTGTAAATATTGTGCTCTCACAGTATCCAGAATCTTCCATTACTGAACCCACAGAAATCGCGTCAGACGATCAAACTGCTCTTCTTTCATTCCCAGGAATATTCACATATGGCCATTGGATTATTGATATAGGCGCCCGGCTCGAATTACTTTCTAGGCATTACGATTTAAATAAACTCAAATTCATAGTTCCCAAACCTATATTAAAATGGTCGATTCCATATTTGAGAGCCTTTTCTGTGCAAGACGATCAACTTGTAGGTATAGGAGGGAAAAGTATAGTCCAAGTGAAGAACTTAGTAATCCCTGCTCTGATGAGGGTAAATGATTATTTACCTGATAATCCGCACCGAATTTCATTGGGGCGGATACGAGATTATGGGGCAAGTTATGAAGAAATTGTGATAAGGAAGAAACTTTTTGTTAAGCATGTACCCCAGACATCTCACGGGACGCGCCCAACATTGGGCAATGTAAATGAAATTGAAGTTTTTTTGCGTAATCGGGGCTTCGAAGTTATTGAACCAGCAAGCATGGGGATTGAAGAGCAAATTCACTTTTTTAGGTCGGCTGCAGTTATTGTAGGAGAGGATTCCTCTGCATTGCATAATTGCGTTTGGAGTTCTTCGAATGTAAAACTTGTGGTGTTAAGTTCAGCTAAGCGGATTAACCTTCTACATCAGTCTATAACAAGATTATTAGATCAGCCATGTGACTATGTTTACGGGATGGCTTCTGACGAGAAAACATTCGTAATTGATATAGAAGATATTGAACATGCATGCCGTTCGTAAAGAATTCTCGTTGATTTGAGAATATTTTAGTCGCACTAAGTTGCAGATTATTATTTATAGTGGAAATGGTAGTTCAATGCCGAGAAAAAACTTACCAAAGTCTTTGACAATAGTTTATAGGCGCCGACGGTTTTGA
>NZ_BPRB01000209.1 GCF_022179685.1 Methylobacterium trifolii | reverse complement strand
TCGTGGCCGTCGCGACCCCTGAAGGGCTCGGGGTCGCGACGGCCACGATGGGATGCGGAGCATCTCCGGCGCGACGTTCCGGATGGGATCGGACCGCCATTACCCGGAGGAGGCTCCGACCCGCCGCGTCGCGCTCGACGATTTCAGGATCGACGCCACGCCGGTGACGAACGCCCAATTCGCGGCGTTCGTGGCGGCCACCGGCCACCGCACCGTTGCCGAGATTCCGCCTGATCCGCGGGATTACCCCGGCGCGCAGCCGCACATGCTCTATGCCGGTTCGCTGGTCTTCACGCCTCCGCGCGAGGCCCCCGACCTGCGGGACATCGGTCGGTGGTGGACGTTCCTGCGCGGGGCGAACTGGCGGCGCCCATACGGAGCCGGCAGCTCGATCGAGGGCATCGGAGACCACCCCGTCGTCCATGTCGCGTTCCGCGACGCGGAGGCCTACGCCGAATGGGCCGGCAAGGGTCTCCCGACCGAGGCCGAGTGGGAGTTCGCGGCCCGTGGCGGCCTCGACGGCGCGGAGTTCGCCTGGGGCGACGAGATGGCCCCTGAGGGGCGCGCCATGGCCAACACGTGGCAGGGGGACTTCCCCCACCTGAACACCGAATCCGGGCCATGGAAGCGGACGACCCCGGTCGGGGCCTACCCGCCGAACGGCTACGGCCTGTCCGACATGATCGGCAACGTCTGGGAGTGGACCACCGACTGGTTCGCCGCAGGCGTCGGAGCCGCCGCGCAGAAATCCTGCTGCATCCCGCGGAACCCGCGGGGAGGCCGGCAGGAGGACAGCCTGGATGCGAGCCAGCCTCGCACCCGGATCCCACGCAAGGTGGTGAAGGGCGGATCGCATCTCTGCGCGCCCAACTACTGCCGCCGCTACCGGCCGGCGGCGCGGCACGCGCAGCCCGTCGACACGTCGATGAGCCATGTCGGCTTCCGATGCGTCACCAGAGAAGGAAACCGGACATGACACGCGACGGGACGAGCGACGGCCGGACGGGCGACGGCCCTGCGACCGGGGACGAGGGCAACCAAGGGGTCATGAGCCGCCGCAACATGCTTCTCAGCGGCACCTCGCTGCTCGCGACGGCCGGACTCGTGGCCTCCGCCCGGATCACGCCGGCCACGGCCCAGCCGTCGACGGCCCCGTCGGGACAGAGGCCGAACATCGTGGTCATCATGGGCGACGACATCGGCATCTGGAACATCGGCGCCTACCACCGCGGCATGATGGCGGGACGTACGCCCAACCTCGACAAGGTCGCCGCGGAGGGGATGCTGTTCACCGACTACTACGCCGAGGCGAGCTGCACGGCGGGACGTGCCGCCTTCATCACCGGCGAGCTCCCGATCCGCACCGGCATGACCACCGTCGGCCAGGCCGGCGCGCCGACAGGCCTCCCGGCGCAGGCCGTGACCATCGCCACCGCCCTCAAGGGGATGGGCTACGCCACCGGCCAGTTCGGCAAGAACCACCTCGGCGACAAGAACGAGTTCCTGCCCACCGTCCACGGCTTCGACGAGTTCTTCGGCTACCTCTACCACCTCGACGCGATGGAGGACCCGGCCCACCCTGCCTACCCGCAGGAGCTTCTCGACCGGGTGGGCCCGCGCAACATGGTCCATTCCTGGGCGACCACTACGGACGACGCCACCGACGACCCACGCTGGGGCAAGGTCGGCAAGCAGCGGATCGAGGACGCCGGGACGCTCTATCCGAAGCGGATGGAGACGGTCGACGACGAGATCCGCGATCTGGCGCTCGGCTTCATCGACAAAGCCAAGGCCGACGGCAAGCCGTTCTTCGTCTGGCTCAATCCGACCCGGATGCACGTCACCACGCACCTGTCGCCGAAGTATCAGGCGATGCGCAATTCCAAGAACGGCTGGAGCATCCAGGAAGCCGGCATGGCGCAGCTCGACGACGACGTCGGCTCGGTGATGAAGAAATTGAAGGACCTCGGCATCGACGACAACACCATCGTGGTCTTCACCACCGACAACGGCACCGAGGTCTTCACCTGGCCGGATGGCGGCCAAACCCCCTTCGCGCAATCCAAGGGCACGATCATGGAAGGCGGCTTCCGCGCCCCTGCGATGATCCGCTGGCCCGGCAAGGTGCCGGCCGGAAAGGTCGAGAACGGGATCATCTCCGGTCTCGACTGGTTCCCGACGTTGGTCGCGGCCGCGGGCAACGCGAACGTCGCCGAGGAGCTGAAGGCCGGCAAGCCCATCGGCGAGCAGACCTACAAGGTCCATCTCGACGGCTACAACCAGATGGACATGATCACCGGCAAGGGACCGTCGAACCGCAACGAGATCTGGTACTTCGGCGAGAGCGAGCTGGGCGCCGTCAGGGTCGGGGACTTCAAGTACCGTTTCATCGACCAACCCGGCGGATGGCTCGGCGAGAAGACGAAACCCGACGTGCCCTACGTGACGAACCTGCGGCTCGACCCCTTCGAGCGGACGGGCTGGCCGAACAACCAGACCAAGGAGGGCTCGCAGAACTACATGAGCTGGTTCCTGTACGAGTTCTGGCGCTTCGTCTTCGTCCAGCAGGAGGTCGAGAAGCTCGCCATGACGGCGATCGAGTTCCCGCCCATGCAGAAGGGGGCGAGCTTCAACCTCGACGCTGTGAGGGCCAAGATCGTGGCGGCCCGGTCGGCGATGGGCAAGTGAAGGCCCGAACCGGGCTTCGTGCCGCCTGAGAGACCCGGCCACGACCCGTCGCGGCCGGCACCCCGCCAACGATGCGTGACGGCGAGAGCCCACGTTCGATGTAGGAGGAATCGTCATGAACAGGTTCAGCGCCGGCATTGCCGGCATGGCGATGCTCGGAGCCATGTCGGGGGCACTCCCCTGCTCGGCAGCACCGGGGCAGCCAGTGATGGCGACCGCGCCGGGAGACGTCATTGCCATTCGCGCGCTGCCGATGCACCGACACGGTCACGCGATGGGCCATGGCCATATGCACCAGCACCACCTGATGCGGCACCATCATCATCACGCCGGCCGGCACCACGTCCAGCCGATGCACCGTCATCACCACCGCTGACGTCGAGGGGCCCCGGACGTCGTGCGGCGGCGATCAATCGTGGCGGATGTCGCGATGATCGAGGGCGATCCGCCGGAGAAACTACGTCAATCAAATTCTCGGCGGCTGTCTTCGGCCCTTGATAGACTAATCATCCTAGATTGTATTTATGTAACATCATAGTTTATTGGTCTATCGTTCTCGGATTGCGGATTGATACGCCAGTCCTGGGATGAACATACTGCATTCGAGGGCGCAGCTTTGGCTGCCCTCAACGGAGGGCGTGATGCTCGACCTCAGCCGTCCGACACGCGTTCTGGCCGTCGCCGTGCTTGCTGCGACGTGTTTGTCGTCGCCCCGAAAGGTCGAGGCGGCCGAAGGTGCGCAAGGCGTCTACCTTCTGGGCAACCGAGGCCCGCTGGCAGGCGTAACGCCGCCACCGGGGTTCTACTTCGAGAACGAGACCTACTTCTATCAAGGCAACCTCGGCGGCAACCGCAGCTTCCAGAGCGGCGGCGTCGTCGCGGCCAACGTGAAGCTCGACGTCAGCGCGAACTTCGCGACGCCGGTCTGGGTGACGCCAGCCGAGATCTTCGGCGGCAACCTCGGATTCTCGGTCACCATCCCGTTCGGGACGCCCAACGTCAGCGCCGGCGCCGTCCTCTCGTCGCCGCGGATCGACCGCCTCGTCTCCGGTCGCGAACGGGACGCGATCTTCAACGTCGGCGACATCTACCTCGCCTCGTTCGTGGGCTGGCATTCCGGCAACGTCCACTGGAGCACCACGGTCCTCGGCGTCGTCCCGTCCGGCTCCTACGAGAACGGACAGTTGTCCAACATCTCGCTCAACCGGCCGGCGCTCGACCTCAGCGCGGCGCTCACCTACCTCGATCCGGTCCTCGGCTACGAGCTCTCGGTGGTGCCGGGCATCACCTTCAACTGGATCAACCCGGCGACCCAGTACCGCACGGGCACCGAGTTCCACCTCGAATGGTCGGCCTCGAAGTACCTGAGCCAGCAGCTCTCGGTCGGCATCGTCGGGTACTTCTACGACCAGGTCACGGGGGATAGCGGCCGGGGCGACAGGATCGGTCCCTTCAAGGGACGGGTCACGGCGTTGGGCGGCCAGATCGGCTACACGTTCAAGGTCGGTGAGATCCCGGTCTCCACGAACGTGCGGGTGCTGCGCGAGTTCGACGTCACCAACCGGTTCGAGGGCACCGCGACCTACCTCGCGATCTCGGCGCCTCTCTGGGTAGCGCCCCCGAAAGCCGTGGCCGCGGTCGCGCCGGTCATCGCCAAGTTCTGATCGGATACTTTCGGGCAGGAAACGGGCCGGGGCCGTTCGAGGCCCCAGCCTGCCGCCCTCCGGATCTTAGAGCGTGTTATGAACTTGCCGGGCGGATTTTGCCTTGGCTGCCAAGAGCCTCGACCGCGCCGCCTATCCGTCCGACGTCTCTGCTGAAGAGTGGGCTCGGGTGGCCCCGTACCTGGCGCTGCTTCGGGAGAGTTCGGGCCAGCGAGACCACGACCTGCGCGAGGTGTTCGACGGTCTGCGCTACATCGTGAAGACGGGCGCACCCTGGCGGTTCATGCCGCACGACCTGCCGCCATGGGCAGCGGCCTACCAGCAGACGCAGCGCTGGCTGGCGGCGGAGTGTTTTGCCGAGGTGGCCGGGGACCTGCGGGCGGCGCTGCGGATGGCGGGGGATCGGGAACCGGAGCCGTCGGCGGTGATCCTGAACAGTCGAACGCTACGCTCGTCGCCCGAGAGCGGCGAGCGGGCGGGTTATGACGGAGCCACGCGCAAGAAGGGTTCGAAGGTGCATCTGGCCGTGGACACGTCCGGCCACATGGTGGCGCTGCAGGTCACGCCGGCCGATGCCGGCGACCGCGGCGAAGTGGGCCGATTGGCAGCCGAGGTTCAGGCGGAGACGGATGCCAGCGTGGAGACGGGCTTCGTCGACCAGGGCTACACCGGCGACAGGGCGGCCGAGGCGGCAAAAGCCCCCGGGATCACGCTGGAAGTGGTCAAGGCTCCCGAGGCCAAGCGCGGTTTCGTGCTGCTGCCTCGGCGTTGGGGCATGGAGCGCTCGTTCGCCTGGGCCACACGGTGCCGACGCCTGGTCAAGGATTACGAAGGCTATGCGACCACACGCGCAGGATCGCATATGGTCGCCTTCGTCTGCCTCATGCTCAGACAAGTCGAAAAACTTATGATAAGTTCATAAAACACTCGAGTCGGAAGCAGACATCCATTTTTCCGCGTTTCCGGTCGCGGCACGTTTCTCCCGCCGCGGCGGTGGATCGAGCATGGTTTGCGAATTGGCAGCTACAGATGCCGGCTTGCGACTCCGTTGAACGCCGCCGGGCGTATCAGGCCTGCCCATGTCGGCGCCGGTATTCGGCTGGAGTGGTCCCGACCCGACGAACGAACGCGCGCCGAAGCGTGTCAGCGTCACGAAAGCCGCAGGCACCAGCCACCTGTTTCAGCGCGGCGTCCTCTATCTCGAGCAGGCGGCGGACGGCCTCGATGCGCACGTTCTCGACGTAGGCGGCTGGCGTCAGACCCGTCTCGGTCCGGAACAGACGCGCGAAATGACGTGGGCTCATCCCCGCCCTTTCAGCGAGGCGGTCGACGCCGTGATCCTCCGCCGGACGGGAGGCTACCCACCGTTGGACCTCCTGAAGGGCCGACCGACCGACCGGGGCACTGACACCGCGACGGCTGAACTGCATCTGGCCGCCGCCGCGCTTGAAGAACATGACGAGCTGGGCCGCGACCCGGCGGGCGGTCTCGGCCCCCAGGTCCTCCTCCACGATCGCAAGGGCGAGATCGAGCCCGGCCGTGACCCCCGCCGCGGTCCGCAGCGGACCGTCGAACAGGCAGATCGCGTCCGGTTCGACGATAGCTTCGGGATATCGCTCCGCCAGGGCCTCCGCGACGGCCCAGTGCGTCGTGACCCGGCGGCCGTCCAGGAGGCCGGCCCGGCCGAGGAGGAAGGCTCCGCTGCAGACCGAGCCGTAGCGCCGGCAGCGTGTCGCCGCTCGGCTCAGCCATGTCAGGAGTTCGGGCCGAACCTCCAACTCCTGGATCCGTGGAGCGCCGGCGACGAGGAGGGTGTCGAAATCCGCCGGCGCTGCATCGGGCGCGATAAGATCCGCGACCAAGCTACGCCCGGACGACGTGGTGATGTGGCCCGGTTCCGTTCCGACGACGGCGAGGGCGTAGATGTCCCGACCACTCTGTGCGTTCGCCTCCGCGAAGACGTCGAGCGGTCCGGCCACGTCGAGAAGCTGCACGCCGGGGAGGGCGAGGACGCCGACGGATCGGGGGGCCATGCAGGCTCCGTGGCTGATGGTGTACGCCTGATGGCAGAAATCGTCGTTAAAAGACGATTGCTGACAGGCCTCGATGTTCGTAGCTCATAGGATGCCCAAGCGCAAAGGATATCCGCCATGAGCATTTCGACAGAAGCCGCAATCCCCGACAGCGCCCTCGCAAGGGCGATCACCGCGTTCGTGCGCGACACCGAGACCGATCTACTCTTCAACCATTCGAGCCGGGTCTATCAGTTCGGCGCACTCGCCGGCGTCCAAGGCGGCCTGAACTTCGACCGGGAGTTGCTCTACGCCGGCGCCATGTTCCACGATGTCGGGTTGATGCCGGAACACAGCAGCGCCGAGGAGCGCTTCGAGGTCGACGGAGCCAACGCGGCGCGCAACTTCCTCAAGGCGCACGGCGTGCCGGAGGCGGACGTCTATACCGTCTGGACCGCCATCGCCCTACACACCACGCCCGGCGTCCCGGTCCACATGCATCCGGTGGTCGCGCTGGTCACGGCCGGCGTCGAGATGGACGTGCTCGGCCTGACCTACGGCCAGTATTCCGATGCCGAGCGCGAGGCGGTCGTCTCCGCCTTCCCCCGCACGCCGGACTTCAAGGAGGATATCATCCAGGCCTTCTATGACGGCATTCGGCACAAGCCGAACACCACTTTCGGCAACGTGAAGGCCGACGTGATCGCTGACAAGGAGCCAGGCTTTCGCAGGGGGAACTTCTGCAGCGTGATCCGGGCCTCGCGCTGGCCCGGCACCGCACATGCGCCAGGCTGCAGATGCGGGCATCAAGACAAAGCCGCCCTCCTCTCCGGGTGAGGCATGCGCCGTCCGGCATCGCGCGCACGGCCTGCCGCGGTGAAATCATGCCCGACGGGGCGAGCCGACGGCCGGTCGTCCACGGGCATCCGACGTATCCTCGCCGCGTCGACGACGGACAAGGACGGCACATCCTGCCCTCAAGCCCTCTCGCACCGAAACGCCTGCCATGACGACCAGGAGAACACTGAACCGTACGCTGGTCGCCGGCGCGGTCGCTGCCGCGCTTTCCGGAGCGGCATCGGCCCGAGAGCGACCGCGGGCACGCAACGTCGTGCTCGTTCATGGCCTCTTTGCTGACGGCTCGTGCTGGTCGGAGGTGATCCCGAAGCTGCAGGCGGCGGGCCTCGACGCCACCTCGGTGCGGAGCCCGCTCACGACCTTCGAGGAAGCGGTCGCCGCCACGCAGCACGTGTTGGCCCGGCAGGCGGGACCGACCGTGCTGGTCGGCCACTCCTTCTCCGGGACGATCGTGTCCGAGGTGGGCGTCGACCCGGGGGTCAGCGCGCTGGTCTACGTCGCTGCACGGGCCCCTGATGCAGGCGAGGGCTAACCGGCGGCTTGGGGCCGATGAGGCAGTCGAGGTTCCACGGTCGGCGGGTGATGCCGCTGGTCGAAGGCATGATGGAACTCCGTTTGAGAAGCCATCCGCATCTCACCGCGATCCGTCCGCTCCGTAGCTGCGCGCCATGGACTGAAGCCGCGTCGTTGCCTCGGAGCAGGCGTGTCGCCACGAAAGGGCATGCACTCGGCATCGGCCGCCTTTAGAAGAGCCCCATGCCCGACGCCCTGTTCTCGCCGGCCGCGGCCCGCAACGCCGCCTTGATCGCCGAAGTCCTCAAGCGCGTCCTCTCGCCCAGCGGCCTCGTCCTCGAGATCGCGAGCGGGTCGGGCGAGCACGCCGTCCATTTCGCCCGTGCGCTGCCCGCGCTCGTCTGGCAGCCCAGCGATCCCGATGAAGCGGCCCGTCGCAGCATCGTCGCCCATGCCCGCGCCGCCGGGCTGGCGAACATCCGGTCGCCGCTGGCGATCGATGCGATCCGGCAGCCGTGGCCGGTGGCGCGGGCTGACGCGGTCGTCGCGATCAACATGATCCACATCGCACCCTGGGACGCGACCAATGGGCTGATGGCTGGCGCGGAAGCGACGCTCGCTGAGGGTGGTGTGCTCTACCTGTACGGTCCTTTCCGAGAGGAAGGCGCACACACCGCGCCGAGCAACGCCGCGTTCGACGACAGCCTGCGCGCCAGGAACGCCTCCTGGGGGGTCCGCGACATCGAGGCGGTCGCGGCGGCCGCCCGAGCGCACGATCTGCATCTGGCCGAGCGCGTCGCGATGCCGGCCAACAACCTCAGTCTGATCTTTCGCCGAGGGCGCCGAGGCTTCGCTGTGAACAGGGAGGCCTCGCCTTGACCGCCTCGCGCCCGACCAGCGCGGTCGTCGTCGGTGCGTCCGGCGGCATAGGTGGGGCCTTGATCCGCGGGCTCGCCGAGCGTGCGGCCCACGCGCCGATCTTCGCGCTCTCCCGCTCGGCGTCGTCGGTCCCGCAGGGCGTCCGAACCCTCCCGATCGACCTGAGCGACGAGGCGACGGTTGCCGCGGCGGCGGCCCGGGTGGGCGAAGCCGGACCGGTGGGTCTGGTCATCGTCGCCACCGGCCTTCTTCACCGGGCGGACGTCTCACCCGAGAAGACGTTCAAGGTGCTCGATCCCGCCGCGATGGCCTCTGTCTTCGCGGTCAACACGATCGGCCCTGCGCTCGTCGCCAAGCATTTCGTGCCCTTGCTGGCGCAACGGGGGCGCTGCGTGTTCGCGGCCTTGTCGGCGCGGGTCGGATCGATCGGCGACAACCGACTCGGCGGCTGGTACGCCTACCGTGCCTCGAAGTCGGCGCTGAACCAGATCCTGCGAACACTCGCGATCGAGGTCGCCCGCAGCCGACCGGAGGCGATCGTCGTGGGCCTGCATCCCGGCACGGTCGCCTCCGGCCTGTCGCGGCCCTTCCGGCCGGACCCGACTGCCGACGGCGTCTTCTCGCCCGAGGAGAGTGCAGAGCATCTCCTGCGCGTGCTGAACGGCCTAGGCGCCGACGACACCGGCGGCGTCTTCGCTTGGGACGGCTCGCCGATCCCCGCCTAAGTGTCTGTCCGGCGACATATCGAGTGACGTGAGGGATTTGTGCTTCGAGGCAGTCTGTCGCCGGAGGCTGCTGATGTGGACGATCGAGAACCGGGCTCGGTACGATATGATGTCGGACGGGCTCTCAGGAGGGCCCGCGCATCCTGGCGTTCGCCCGCGACGCTCTTCTCCATCCAAAGAGCGAACACGCCGGCGAACTCGAAGATCTTCTGCAGCACCATTCCATCGGCCTCTCCTCGATCGATCACTTTAGGATCCACCTGGATGTCACCGGAAAGCGTCGCGTCATCGTTCATGAGCGTGAAACGGTAGCGTCCGCGGTGTCCACACTTCAGCACGAGGTGAGGTGTCGCACTCATACCGAAACGACTCCGTCAAACGACACTGCAGCGTGTCCTTTCATTGGTGATGGACGTTTTGGCATTTACGAAGGTCGACTGCTCGCCGCTCCTGCATTCACTTGAGCGGGCATTCCTGCGCCACCCCCGCCTCGGCCATCGAGCAGGCTTCGAGGGTCGAACCGCGAGGCCGAGCGCAGCTCTGGCATCGTCCGTCCCCCTGTTCACGTTCTCACGGGAGAGGCTGAGATATTGTAATCGTCATCTATTAGAGTGACGGTTGGCCGTCGAGGCTCCGTTCTCCGACTATCCGGCCGAGCAGCAGGATCGGACTGCTGAAGAAGCCGAAAATCGGCAGCCCAAGATCGCCACCGTCCCATAATGGGAACAGGCACAGGCGACCCGCACCGAGTGACTCGGTGAGGTCGATCGAACCACCGTCCGTGCCGCGGTGCGTGCGCTGTCGACGCCATTACGGTTGGCTGACCACATATGCCGGCCGGCGGACGCGCCACAGGGTCGGGAATCAGGGCGGACATCGATAACGGTCCGTTCTTCCCTGCCACGCTCATCTCTGAATTGGCAGCATCGCGACGCGATCGCGCTACGACACCGCTGTCGCCATTGACGTGGCAACAGCGCCATAATAAATGACGTTGATAATGTTTAAAGCTGGTGCAAGCGGAGCTCGCGGGCAGATGTTGGATGCGCGATTAGTCCTGGGTCTCATGGGTCTGGCCCTGGCGGCATGCTCGCCGGCCGAGACGGCCGTGCCCCCGGAACCGCCCCTGGTTCAGACCATCGACGTCGCGCCGGGCCCGAATGGGCTCGCACGCTACACGGGGGTGATCCGAGCCCGCACGGAGAGCAATCTCGGCTTCCGTGTCGGCGGCAAGATCTTCGAGCGCCTCGTCGATCCGGGAGACAGGGTGCGGCTCGGCCAGCCGTTGATGCGCCTCGACCGCACCGACTTCACCCTCGCCCTGACCGCGGCCCGGGCGTCCGTCGAGGCGGCCCGCGCGCAGATGATCAAGACGAAGGCCGACGAGGAACGCAGCCGCAAGCTCGTGAGCGATGGCTGGACCTCGAAGCAGACCTACGATCAGAACAAGGGGGCGGCCGATGCGGCCATCGCCCAACTCGCCAACGCCGAGGCCCAGGCGAGCCAGGTTTCAAACCAGGCCGGTTATTCCGAGCTCCGGGCCGACGCCGACGGTGTGGTCATGGAGGTGCCGACCGAGCCCGGGCAAGTGGTCGCCGCCGGCCAGACGGTGGTGAAGCTCGCTCGCGACGGGGCCCGCGAGGCCGAGGTGTTCCTGCCCGAGGGCAGCCGACGTCTGGCGAAGGGCGCGGCCTCGGCGACGCTTTATGCCGAGGGCGAGGCGACCTATCCGGCCCGGCTGCGCGAACTGTCCGCCACCGCCGATCCGGCGACCCGGACGTACCGGGCGCGGTACATCCTGTCGGGAGGCGGCGAGGACGCGCCGCTCGGCGCGACCGTGACGCTTCGGCTCCAGCCCACGGATGCCGGGCGCGCCGCGGCGGTCACGGTGCCCCTGGCGGCCCTTTTCGACTCGGGAAGCGGCTCTGCGGTCTGGCGGTTCGATACGGCCACCGGCACCGTCACGGCCCAGCAGGTCGCCATCGCGCGCCTGTCCGAGGAAAGCGCGGACATCGCGTCCGGCCTCAGCCCAGGCGACCGGATCGTCTCGCTCGGTGCCCACCTCCTGAAGGCCGGCCAGACCGTGCGGCAGGCTCCCCCCGGCATCACGGGAGTCGCCAGGTGACCGGCTTCAACCTCTCCGCGCTGGCGGTCCGCGAGCGGGCCGTCACGCTGTTCCTGATCATCGCGCTCACGGGCGCGGGGTTCTTCGCGTTCCAGAAGCTCGGCCGCGCCGAGGACCCTGCCTTCACCGTGAAGACGATGGCTGTCTCCGCCGCGTGGCCGGGTGCCACCACCTCGGAGCTCCAGCGCCAGGTCGCCGACCCGCTGGAGAAGCGCCTTCAGGAACTCGTCTACTACGACCGCGTCGAGACCACGGTCCGGCCGGGCCTCATGCTGATGAAGGTCTACTTCAAGGACAGCATGCCGCCGGCCAAGCTGCAGGAAGAGTTCTACCAGGCGCGCAAGAAGCTCTCCGATCAGGCCTCCTCCCTGCCGCGTGGGGTGATGGGCCCCCTGTTCAACGACGAGTTCTCGGACGTCTACTTCGCCCTCTACGCCCTCCAGGCGAAGGGCCTGCCGCACCGGCAGCTCGTGCTGCGGGCCGAGGACCTGCGCCAGCGCCTGCTGCGCGTACCCGGCATCGAGAAGATCAACATCCTCGGCGAGCAGGCCCAGAAGATCTTCGTCGAGATCTCCTACCAGCGCCTCGCCACCCTGGGCATCACCGGCCAACAGCTGCTGACTGCGCTCGGCAACCAGAACGACGTGACGCCGGCGGGGTTTGTCGAGACGGCGGGTCCACGGGTCTACCTGCGTCTCGACGGCGCCATCGACAGCCTCGAGGCGATCCGCAACCTGCCGGTGGCGGTCGGCGACCGCAGCCTCAAGCTCGGCGACATCGCCGAGGTGAAGCGCGGCTACGAGGACCCGAAGGTCTTCGCGATCCGCAACGACGGCGAGCCGGCCCTGATGCTCGGCCTCGTCATGAAGCTGGGCTTCAACGGCCTCAAGCTCGGCGAGGCGCTCAATGCCGAGGAGGTGACGATCCACCACGCGTTGCCGACCGGCATCTCGATCACGAAGATCACCGACCAAGCCAAGGTGATCGACGACGCCATCCACGAGTTCATGGTGAAGTTCTTCACCGCGCTCTCGGTGGTCATCTTCGTCAGTCTCGTCGCTCTCGGTTTCCGGGTCGGCATCGTCGTGGCGCTCGCCGTCCCGTTGACGCTCGCGGCCGTGTTCGTGGTCATGATGGTCACCGGGCGCGACTTCGACCGGATTACCCTCGGCGCCCTGATCATCTCGCTCGGTCTGCTGGTGGACGATGCCATCATCGCCATCGAGATGATGGTGGTGCGCATGGAAGAGGGCGCCGACCGTATCGAGGCGGCCACCCATGCCTGGAGCGCCACCGCCGCGCCCATGCTGACCGGTACCCTCGTCACCATTGCCGGCTTCCTGCCGGTCGGCTTCGCCGCCTCCACGGCCGGCGAGTACGCCGGCAACATCTTCTGGGTGGTGTCGTTCTCGCTGATCATATCGTGGATCGTGGCCGTGACCTTCACGCCCTATCTCGGCGTCAAGCTGCTGCCGAACATCCAGCGCGTCGAGGGCGGGCACGAGGCGATCTACGCCACGCGGAACTACCGGCGTCTGCGCCGGGTCGTGCGGTTCTCCGTCGACCACAAGTGGATGGCGGCCGGCGTCACCGTGGCGTTGTTCGCGCTCGCGGTGGTCGGCATGGGCAAGGTGGAGAAGCAGTTCTTCCCGAACTCGGAGCGTCCCGAACTCATCGTCGAGGTCACCCTTCCCACCGGTTCGGCCTTCGCGGTCACGGAGGCCAGCGTCCGGAAGGTCGAGGCCGCCGTCCGCGCGCTACCCGAGGCGCGCGAGATCACCAGCTACATCGGCCAGGGCATGCCGCGCTTCGTGCTCTCGTTCGACCCGGAGCTACCCGATCCCGCCTTCGCGCAGATCGTGGTGCAAACACCCGATGCGGCTGCGCGTGACGCGCTCCGGCTCAAGGTCCGCAAGCTCGTGAGCGACGGACTCTTCCCCGAAGCGCGCGTGCGCGTGCTGCAGATCGTGTTCGGGCCCCCGATCCGCTTCCCAGTCGCCTTCCGGGTGGTCGGGCCGGACGCCGACGTGATCCGCGGCATCGCCGCAGAGGTCGCCGAGGCGATGGCCTCCAACCCGAACATGCGCCTCGTGCACCTGGACTGGGGCGACAAGACCCCGAGCCTGCACCTCGTCCTCGACCAGGAGCGTCTCCGCCTGATCGGCCTGACCCCGAAGGAGGCCGGGCAGCAACTTCAGAGCTACCTCAACGGAACGCCGGCCACCCAGGTCCGCGAGAACCTGCGCTCGGTCGATGTCCTGGTGCGCAGCCCAGGCCCCGAGCGGCGCTCGCTCGGAGAGATCGGCGACCTGACGCTCGCGACCAAGGACGGCCGCCAGGTGCCGCTCTCACAGGTGGCCCATCTGGAGAGCCGCAACGAGGACGCGGTGCTCAAGCGCTACAACCGCGAGACCTATATCCGCGTGCAGGGCGACGTGCTCGACGGCAAGCAGCCGCCGGACGTCCACGCGCAGGTCGTCCCCCTGCTCGACCCGATCAAGGCCAAGCTGCCGCCGGGCTACCGCATCGACACGGCCGGCGCCGTCGAGGAGAGCGCCAAGGCGATGAACGCCCTGGTGGCGGTGTTCCCGATCATGCTGATCGTGACGCTGACGGTCATCATGATCCAGGTCCGCTCGTTCTCGACCATGTTCATGGTGTTCGCGACCGCCCCTCTCGGTCTCGTCGGGGCGGCGCCGACGCTGCTGCTCTTCCACCAGCCGTTCGGCTTCAACGCGATCCTCGGGCTGATCGCCCTGTCGGGCATCCTGATGCGCAACACCCTGATCCTGGTGGACCAGATCCACCATGACCGCGCCTCGGGATTGTCCGACTACGACGCCATCGTCGAGTCGACGGTGCGGCGCGCCCGGCCTGTCATCCTCACGGCGGCCGCTGCCATGCTGGCCTTCATCCCACTCACCCACTCGGTGTTCTGGGGGGCGCTCGCCTACGTGCTCATCGGCGGCGTCGGGGTCGGGACCCTGCTGACCCTGCTGTTCCTGCCCGCGCTCTACGCCCTGTGGTTCCGGGTGGCCCGGGCGCCGAGAGCCGCCGCACCCGCATCGAGCGCCGGCGGGATGCCGCTCCCGGCCAAGGCATGACGCACCGTAAGACGGTCGTGTCCCGCCCCAGGGACATCCAGGGATCGCGCGCCGGGCGACCGGGCGTGCGGTACGACGACCGGCCTGCGCTCCCGCCCCCCTCTGCGCAGGCCGGTCGCTTGTCAGGTCCCCGGCGCTTCGCAGAGACGACTGAGGGGTTGTCCCTTATTTAGATGACGTGATAAATTTATATCCGACGTCGGAAGATCGAAGGATCAGGGTATGCCGAGAGTTTCGCAGGAGCAGGCCAGGCTCAACCGTCAGCGCGTCGTCGAGGTCGCGGCGTCCCTGTTCCGTGAGCGCGGCCTCAACGGGGTCGGCGTCGCCGACATCATGGCCTCCGCCGGCCTGACCCATGGCGGCTTCTACGGCCAGTTCGCCAACAAGGACGCTCTGGCCGTCGAGGCGTTCGATGCCGCGCTCGACGAGGACCGGCGCGGGGACGTGGACACCATCCTCGCGAACTACCTCTCCCTCGGGCACGTCCAGGCACCCGGGAAGGGATGTCCCCTTGCGGCTCTGGCCAACGACATCTCGCGGGAAGCGCCGGGCAGCCCGGTCCGGACCCGGTTTACCCACGGCGTCGAGCGCTTGGCCTCCATCCTGGCCAACCTGACGCCGAAGGCATCGCGCGAGCGGCGTCGGCAGAAGTCCCTCGCGACGCTGTCGACGCTCGTAGGAGCCGTGGTCCTGGCACGGGCGGTCAACGACGAGAAGCTGGCGAGCGACCTGCTCCAGGCGGCGCATTCCTCGGTCGCCGGCTGACGGTCGCGGGCATGGCCTCCGGGACCTCGGCGCTCGCCTCCCGGAAGCCCTGATCGAGCCGACCGATGACGCGGTCCCAACGCCTCCCTGCCGTGTCTTCGCGCGCGTCACGATGCAACAGGTCGATGCCGATGCGTGAACCGATCGTGGTCACCGGAATGGGCGTGGTCTCCCCGCTCGGCTGCAGCGTCGAGGGGATGTGGCGCCGCCTGATCGCCTCCGCCCTTCGTCGGGCAGCAGGACGCGTTCAATGAGCCTGCTGCATCTCGGACTCGACCCGATCGTAGAGCGTCCCCCAGGCGTCTCTCACGTCGGGCGTGAAGTCCGACCCCAACGCCTCGGTGAGGCAGGCCATCAGTGCCACCTTCGCCGGAGCATAAAAGCCGCTCATGTCGCCGTACCGATTGTGCCGCTCACCCAGGTGGCGTGCCGTGCCGGTGAACCTGTCCGTCTGCTCCAGGGCTCCAATCAGGATCGCGATCATGTTGAGCAGCTTGAGGCGCTGCGTCCCCAGATCGGCAGGGAACAGGGCGCGCGCCTCGGGAGCCAGCCGAAACAGTTCCCGATAGAACGTCTCGAAAGCTTCTGGGCCGATCCCGAGAAGTACGTGCGATGTGGCTCGAAGAAGGCGGATCTGCTCAGGGCTCATAAGGAACTGCAATCTCTCCGGAAATCCGCCCGCCTGTTCAGCACACTCACCGGAGGGATAGTCAAGCCGCCATCCCCGCGCCGGCATGGGGCCTGCACCATGCGTGCCCGGCCTCTCGCCCTGGCTTTCGTCCGGTCCCGTCCGCCCCCATCCTCGGCCGCACCGGTTGCGAGGCCGTCGCGGCCGGGGGCGATCGAGCGCCCGCCGACCGACCGCGCGCCATTGCCGATCACGGCCCCAGATCCCGGTTTGGACGCGCGCTTTCGCGACGAACCGGTATCCCCTTCGTCGGAGCGCGCTCCGAGCGCATCGAGACGCCGACGGTAGGGCCAGGCCATGACGATCAAGCATCACGAGCTGGCCGGTGTCGATTTGAACCTCCTCGTGGCCCTCGACGCGCTGCTGACCGAGCGCAGCGTGACGCGGGCGGCCGGGCATGTGGGGATCGGGCAATCCGCGATGAGCAGCAGCCTGGCGCGCCTGCGCAAGCTGTTGGGCGACGAGCTGCTGACACGCGCGCCGGAGGGCATGCACCTGACCCCGCGTGCCATGGCGCTCGTCGAACCCGTCCGGGCGGTCCTGCGCCAGTTCCAGGGCATCGTCCTGCGCGAGGACACGTTCGATCCGGCCACCATGGAGCACACCTTCACGATCGCCCTGCCGGGCAGCGTCGAAAGCTACCTCGTCCCGCCTCTCCTGGCCCTGCTGCGGCGCGAGGCGCCGGGCGTGCGCCTGACCCTGCGCGCGCTGGATTACGGCACGGTCCTGAGCGAACTCGACGCCGACCTGATCGACTTCGGCATCGGCGTCATCACGGAGGGGCAGGCCCATCACAAGCTTCGGGCCCTCTACCGCTTCGGCTACCTCTGCCTGTTCAACGCCGACCTGCTCGGCGTCCCCGCACCCCTGTCGCTCGACGACTACCTGCGGTTTCCGCACATCATGACGAGCATGACGGGGACGGATCGCGGCCTGGTCGACGTGGCCCTGGCCGCCATCGGCCGGCGCCGCAGGCTCGTCGCGACGACCCCCCGTTTCACCACCGTGGCCTTCCACGTGCAGGCCGCGCCGGTCATCGCGACCATGATCGACGAGCTGGCGACGAGCTTCGCCGCGCAGCTCGGGCTCACGACCAGCCCGGTGCCGGTGCCGCTCGACGAATTCACGTATTCGATGATCTGGCACGCCTCCTACGACAACGACCCCGCGCACCGGTGGCTGCGCGGGGTCCTCGTGCGGCTGGGTCGGGAGGCGATGCGCGAGAACGCCGATGCGGCCCCGTGAGACGGGGCCGCGGGCGTCGGGCGTCAGAGGGCACCGAGCCTGACGTTGGTCGCCTGAGCTTCGAGCGTCGCCGGAGCCGTGGGCAGCCACCGCACCGCGCCCGGGACGGCAAAGCCGCCCTGGCGCAGGACCTGACCGGCATTCGCCGCGACCCCGCGGGTCCGGTAGGCCTGGGTGATGGTGCCCGGCGCGATGAAGGCATCGCTCACGGCGACCATCGCGGGAACGGGCTGCCAGCGCGCTGCGCCGGCGACCACGAAACCGCCCTGGTTGCGCACCTCGGCCGCGTTCACCGCCACGCGGGGATCGTGGTAGGCCGCACCGATCACCGACGGCATGTCGACGATCCGCGGTGCGGCGTTCGTCGTGGTGACCTCTGCGGCGCTGGCCTGACCGAGCGTGACGAGCGTCAGGGCGAAGGCCGCGGCGAAGGCATTCAGGCGGTTGGACATCGTTTGATCCTCGGGGGTGACGGCGGGTCATCCCGTCGTTCGATGAGGAGGAGATGCGCCGCGTCATCCCATTGTTCAAACAGATGCCATCGATAGCATGAATTGATTACATCAATTGCTTTCGCGGGCTGGATGTCCGGCCCCGTGCGGGTCGGCGGGCAGGTCGCGTTCCATGATGCCCAACCGGCGGAGCGCCCCTTGCCGAGGGTTCGTACTCCGGCTCCATGCAAGCGAACGCCGCTCGATCTGTCGGAAGACTGGCACATGGCCGATATCGTGACGGATGGAACGTCTGTTTTATTGGGCTCGTATTGTGAGGACAGGCCTGCGGGCGGCCTGGTTTCGAAGCCGGCATCGCCGTCGGAGCGAAGTCTGCTTGTGCGCGCATCGGCAGGTCGTTGCCGGGATGGCTCGACGACCCAAGCCCGACGCAGGCCCCCGACCGCGAGCGAGAGACTTCGGACGCACGATCGCGTCGTCGTGGCTCGGAAGGAAACACACCGAACGGCGGCTGTGTTAGGAGGCGGGCATGCCCGCCAAACACGTTCGCCGCATCGCCCTGACGGAAACGCTCGCCCCTCGGATCGACCGCCCGGCGGCCCGGGGTGCGCACGCCTCGGCCTCCGGCCCGATCCGCACGGCCATCCGCATGCCGCGCATGGAGGACCCGGGCAGGGTCGCCGTCCGGCCTGCGTCACCCATGGCGCGGCCGGTGCCCGGCCTGAATCGATGACGACGGAGACGTCGGCCTTCGTCGGCGGCGGCATCATGGGCGCGCTCATGCGCGGCTATGATTGGCCCGGCACCTCCCTCGGTCCTCGGGAACGGTGGCCCCAGTCACTCCTGACCCTCGTGCGGGTCATGCTGAACTCGCGCCAGCCGATGTTCATCGCCTGGGGTGCGGACCGCACTCTGGTCTACAACGACTCCTACGCGCCCATGCTCGGCGAGCGTCACCCCGCAGCCCTCGGCCGCCCGTTCTTCGAAACGTGGCCCGAGGTCCGGGGCGAGGTCGGGTCCATGATGGATCGCGTGTTCGCGGGCGATCCCGTGCACATGGACGACCTGCAGCTCACCCTCCATCGCAACGGCTACCCCGAGGAGACCCACTTCGCCTTCTCCTACACCCCGGTGCCGGGAGACGACGGCACCATCGTCGGCCTGTTCTGCGCCTGTACCGAGACGACCCGCCAGGTGCTCGCCGAGCGCCAAGGCGCTTCCGAACGGCAGCGGCAGCAGGCCCTGCTGCAGCAGATGCCCGGCTTCGTCGCGGTGCTGCGCGGACCGAGCCACGTCTTCGAATACGTCAACGACGCCTACGTCGCGTTCGCGGGCCGCCGGGACTACATCGGGCGAAACGTCCGCGCGGCGTTCCCGGAGCTGGCCGACCAGGGGTTCTACGAACTCCTCGACCAGGTCTATTCGTCGGGCGAGCCGTTCGCGGCGCGCGCCCTGCCGATCCGGTTCGCGGGCGAGGACGGCGACCGCTTCCTCGACTTCCTGTACCAGCCCGTCCGCGACCAGGCGGGCGTCGTCACGGGCATCTTCGTCGGTGGCTACGAGGTCTCGGATCAGATCCGGTCGCAGGCCGCCCTGGCCGAGAGCGAGAGCCGATACCGCACCCTGTTCGAGACCATCGACGTCGGGTTCTGCATCATCGAGATGACCTTCGATGCGGACAGGGCCGTCGACTACCGGATCCTCGAAGCCAATCCCGCCTTCGAACGGCAGACCGGCGCCGACGTGGTCGGCCGATGGGTCAGCGAGTTCGCCCCCGACCTCGAACGCCACTGGTTCGACACGTACGGGCGCGTCGCGCGAACGGGCGAACCCGCCCATTTCGAGAACAAGGCCGACGTGTTCGGCCGCTGGTTCGACGTGCGTGCCCTACGGGTCGGCGACCCGGCCGCGCATCGGGTCGCCGTCTTCTTCAGTGACATCTCCGAGCGCAAGCGCATGGAGGACGCCCTCCAGGTCCTCAACGCGACCCTGGAGCAGCAGGTCCTGGAGCGGACGGCCGAACGCGACCGGCTCTGGACCTTGTCCGAGGACATGCTCGCCCGGGCCGGCTACGACGGGATGATGTCGGCGGTCAGCCCCGCCTGGACCCGGGTGCTCGGCTGGTCCGAGGCCGAACTCCTGTCGCGACCATACGGGACGTTCATGCACCCCGACGACATGGAGCCGACGCTGGCGGGCCTCGCCCGGATGGGGGAGACGCGGCGTCCGGCCCGCTTCGAGAACCGCATCGCCGCGAAGGACGGAGGGTGGAGGCCCATCGAGTGGATGGTCGTGCCCGAGGCCGATGGCGCCAACTTCATCGCCGTCGGTCGCGACCTGACCATCGTCAAGGCGCGGGAGGCCGAGCTCGCCTCCGCCCAGGAGGCCCTGCGGCAGGCCCAGAAGATGGAGGCGGTCGGCCAGCTCACCGGCGGCGTGGCGCATGACTTCAACAACCTGCTGACCGTCATCAAGTCGTCCACCGACCTGCTCATGCGTCCCGGACTGCCGGAAGAGCGCCGCCGGCGCTACGTCGGAGCGATCGCGGACACGGTCGCACGCGCCGCCAAGCTCACGGGTCAGCTCCTCGCCTTCGCACGGCGGCAGGCGCTGAAGCCGGAGGCGTTCGATGCCGGCCGGAGCGTCGCCACCATCAGCGACATGGTGGGGACGCTGACCGGATCGCGCATCAGGATCGTCACGCACATCCCGGACGAGCCCTGCTTCATCAACGCCGACCCGAGCCAGTTCGACACGGCCCTGGTGAACATGGCCGTCAACGCCCGGGACGCCATGGACGGCGAGGGCGCCCTGACGATCACGGTGCACCCCGTCTCGACCATCCCGCCGATCCGCAGCCACCCGGCCGTGTTCGGGGATTTCGTCGCGGTGTGCATCGAGGACACCGGTGTCGGCATCGCCCCCGAGCGGATCGAGCACATCTTCGAGCCGTTCTTCACGACCAAGGGCGTCGGACAAGGGACGGGCCTGGGACTGAGCCAGGTCTTCGGCTTCGCGAAGCAATCCGGAGGCGAGATCCGCGTGCAGAGCACGCTCGGCCAGGGGACGATGTTCGTCCTGTACCTCCCGAGGGTGCAGGCCGCCGCCCACCTCCCGCAGGCCGAGCCCGAGCCCCTCGTCGACGGACATGGCACGTGCGTCCTGGTGGTCGAGGACAACGTCGACGTCGGGACGTTCGCGACCCAGACCCTGGCCGAACTCGGCTACGTCACCGTCTGGACCGCGAATGCCGAGGCGGCGCTGGCAGAGTTGGCCAAGGATGCCGAACGCTTCGACGTGGTGTTCACCGACGTGGTGATGCCGGGCATGAACGGGATCGACCTGGCTCACGAGATCCGCCGGCGGCACCACGACCTGCCGGTTCTGCTGGCCTCCGGCTACAGCCACGTCCTGGCCCAGAACGGCACCTACGGCTTCGAGCTCCTCCACAAGCCGTACTCGGTCGAGGAGCTCTCGCGGCTCCTCCGGAAGGTCGCCACCTGGCAGCGTCGCACGCGCATCCTGGGAACCTAGAGCCGTGGCCCGACCGAGTTGGGTCGGGCCACGGCTCCAGGTCTTTGTTTCGACGCGCACTTTCGCGACGAACCGGTATCCGCTTCGTCGGCGTGCGCTCTAGCCGGACCCGCGACGGGGCCCCGAAGCCTCCGATGCCGGGGTGCCCGAAACGTCGCCGCGCCGGGCCATACGCGCCCGGGCCGCGGGCGGGCGTCGCCTTCCTTTCCCATCTCCCGGAGATATGTCACGGAACGGTCCCGACCTCTGACGCTTGTCGTGACGATGGATTGCATTGCGACGCGCGACGACGAGACCGCACGCCTTCGCGCCCTCGACAGCTACAGGCTGCTGGATACCCCGCGGGAAGACGACTTCGACGAGATCGCGGCGGCCGCCGCCGAGCTGTGCGACGTGCCCATCGGCGTGGTCAACCTGATCGGCGACGGACGCCAGTTCTTCAAGGCCGAGGTCGGCCTGGGCGTGCGCGAGACGCCGCTCGAGTCCTCGTTCTGCCGTCAGGCCCTCCTGCAGGAGGACTTCCTCTACGTGCAGGACGCGACGCGCGACCCGCGCTTCGCGGACAACCCCCTCGTCACCGGCGACCCGGGCCTGCGATTCTACGCCGGCGCCTTGCTGAAGACCTCGGACGGGCATCCCGTCGGTACGGTCTGCGTGCTCGACACCGAGCCGCACGAACTCTCCGAACGTCAGCGCAAGGGGCTGCTGCGCCTGGCCCGCCAGACCATGGCCCAGATGGAGCTGCGCAAGGCGTTGCGGGAGCAGGCCGAGCAGCGGCTGCTGCACGAGCGCATCCTCGACAGTGCCACCGACTACGCCATCGTCGCGACGGACGCCGAGGGAAGCGTCACCCGGTGGAACGTCGGCGCCGAGCGCATCCTGGGGTGGCGTGAGGCCGAGATGCTGGGCCGCCCGGTCGCGGCGTTCTACACGCCCGAGGATCGCGCCATCGACCGGCCGGCGACCGAGATGTCGCTCGCCCTGAGCGAGGGCAGCGCCCCCGACGAACGCTGGCATGTCCGCAAGGACGGCAGCCGCTTCTGGGCCAGCGGCAAGATGATGCCGCTCCGGTCCGATCACGGAGAGGTCGTCGGCTTCGTCAAGATCCTGCGCGACCAGACCGCCCAGCGTGAGACCGGCGCGGCGCTTGAGGCGAGCGAGCTACGCTACCGCTCCCTCGTCGAAGTCAGCCCGCAGATGGTCTGGTTCGGCAACGCCGAGGGCAACGTCACCTACTGCAATGCCTATTGGTACGACTACACGGGCCTGCCCGCGGGCGAGGTCGGCGAGGCCGGTTGGATGGCCGTCATCCATCCCGACCACCGCGATCGGACGCGGCAGGCATGGCTCGCAGCGGCGCGGTCCGGGCAGTCCTACGAGGTCGAGTTTCTCCTGCGCCGGGCCGACGGGGCGTACCGCTGGTTCCTGTCCCGGGCGCATCCGGTGCGGGAGCCGGACGGAACCGTGCGCAGCTGGATCGGCATCTCGCTCGACATCCACGAGCGCAAGGTCGCCGAGGCGCGCTTCCAGGCCCTGACCGAGCTTGCCCCGGCCATCATCTGGTTCGGCAACCCCGACGGCGGCATGAGCTACCTCAACGACCGCTGGTACGCCTACACCGGCCAGACGCCGGAGCAGGCACTGCCGCTCGGCTGGGGCGCGGCGATCCATCCCGACGACCTGCCGGGCCTCCTTCGGGTCTGGGACGAGGCCCGCAGACGGCAGGCGGTCTACGACACCGAGGCCCGCTTCCGACGCGCCGACGGGGTCTATCGCTGGTTCCTGGTCAGGGCAGAGCCGATGCGCGACGGCGGCGGCGCGGTGGTGGGCTGGCTGGGCAGCAACAGCGACATCCACGACCGCAAGGAAGCCGAGGTGGCGCTTCGCAACGCGCAGGAGCAGTTGCGCCTCGCCGTCGAGGCCACCGGGACCGGCGTGTTCGATTACGACCTCGTCACCGACGTCTTGCAGTGGGACGCCCGCACCCGCTCCTTCTTCGGCCTGGGCCTGGATGCACACGTCGACCTCGACGTGTACCTGTCACGCCTGCACCCGGACGACCGCGACCGGGCCGACGCTGCGGTGCGCGCCGCGGTCGATCCGGACGGCAGCGGAACCTACGATATCTGCTACCGCACCGTGTCCCCGGAGGACAGGGTCGAGCGCTGGGTGTCGGCCAGGGGCCAGACCCTGTTCGAGGGCGGGCGGCCCGTGCGCCTGATCGGAACGGCGCGCGACGTCACCGAGAGCCGGCGCGCCGAGGAGGCGCTGCGCGATGCCGAGGAGCGCTACCGCCTGGCGGCGCGAGCGACCAACGACGCGATCTGGGATTGGAACTTCGCCACCGACCACGTCCTGTGGAACGAGGCTCTGTACGAGGCCCATGGCCACGCCCCCGACGCCGTCGAGCCGACCGGCGGCTGGTGGATCGACCACATCCATCCCGACGACCGTCCGCGCATCGACGCCTCGATCCACACGATCATCGACGGGACCGGCACCGCATGGAGCGACGAATACCGCTTCCGGCGCGCGGACGGGTCCTATGCCGACATCCTCGACCGCGGCTACCTCATCCGCGACGCGGACGGGCGCGCCGTCCGCATGATCGGAGCCATGCTCGACATCACGGAGCGCAAGCGGGCCGAGGAACACCAGAGGCTGCTCACGGGCGAGCTCCAGCATCGGGTCAAGAACATCCTCGCCCTCGTCCAGGCGATGGCCAGCCAGACCTTCCGGAACGCCGTCGACCCGGAGGCGGCGCGCGAGGCCTTCTCGTCGCGCCTGGTCTCCCTCGGGCGCGCGCACGACATCCTGACCCAGTCGAACTGGACCCAGGCGCCCATCGCCGATGTCGTGGAGGCCGCTCTCGCCGTGCATCGCGGCGGAACCGGCACGCGCATCCGCGCGAGCGGACCGGGGGTGCATCTCGCCGCGAAGCCGGCCCTCGCGCTGGCGTTGGCGCTGCACGAGCTCGCGACGAACGCCACGAAGTACGGGGCCCTCTCGAACGAGGTCGGCACCGTCGACCTGCGCTGGCACGTCGTGCACGAGGGCGACGCCCCGCGCTTCCAACTGACATGGTCCGAGCAGAACGGCCCGCCCATCCTGACCCAGCCCTCGCGACGGGGCTTCGGCTCCCGCCTGATCGAGCGCAGTTTTGCCGCCGAGGTCGGCGGCGACGTCAGGCTTTCCTACGCACCGACCGGATTGGTCTGCCGCCTGGAAGCGTCCCTGTCGTCCATGCAGGAAGAGAGCGCCGAGGCGGCGGCTTGAAAGGACCGTCCGGTTCGGGAGGCGTGGCGTCGCCCTCGTGGCCACCACGGTCGCCGGCCGGGGCCGGATCCCTCGGGCCGCCAGGGCCGGCGGGCCGACGCGGGCAGGGATACGGACCCGCTCGCTCGACCGTGCGACCGCCCCGATGCTCCGCCTGACCGTCACCACGCCGTGTCGCCGGGAAATCCGTTCGATCGCTGCGCGATGCGGATTTCGGGTTCGCTGGATCGCCGCGCGGGCTTCGATCGGGCTGACCCGGTATCAGAGCGGGACCGCCTCGTTGCCGCGTTCGCCCGTGCGCACCGGCGCGCAGGAGAGAAGGTCGGAATGGTCCGTTCGCGGGGCCTGCGGAAGGCTCGGCGGCTGGTCAAGCGGTCGGACGGGTGGACACGGTATCATCCCGCACGTCCGAAACATTCACCGTGTTCGTCAACGATGGCCCAAGGCCGTGCGTGCTTGAACCGCGGTCGGGCGGCGCGGAAGGCCCCCGGTGCCTGCGGTCCTGCTATGCCTTGACGGGCTACCGCAGGTGCGAAAAAGAACGTCTGCCGAGATGTCGAGAGATTCGGGACAGATCCGTCGATGAGCAAGTTTTACGAGGAGCGCGTCCTGTCGGTCCATCACTGGACGGACACGCTGTTCTCCTTCCGCACGACGCGGGACCCGGCGTTCCGGTTCCGCAACGGCGAGTTCACGATGATCGGCATGGAGGTGGAGGGGCGCCCGCTCCTGCGGGCCTACAGCGTGGTCTCGGCCAACTACGAGGAGGAACTGGAGTTCTTCTCGATCAAGGTCGAGAGCGGCCCCCTGACCTCGAAGCTCCAGCACCTCAAGGTCGGCGACCCGATCATCGTCGGCAAGAAGCCCACCGGCACGCTGGTGCTCGACAACCTGCTGCCGGGCCGCCACCTCTACCTGCTCGGCACGGGCACGGGGCTCGCCCCCTTCCTGTCGATCGTCAAGGACCCGGAGACCTACGAGCGCTTCGAGAAGGTGGTGCTGGTGCACGGCTGCCGGCAGATCCAGGAACTGGCCTACGGCGACACCATCACCCAGGCCCTGCCCAACCACGAGTTCCTGGGCGAGACCATCGCCGCGCAGCTGATCTACTACCCGACCGTGACCCGCGAGCCGTTCCGCAACACCGGGCGCATCACCGACCTGATGGTCTCCGGCAAGCTGTTCGCCGATGTCGGCCTGCCCGAGATGACCATCGAGGACGACCGCTTCATGCTCTGCGGCAGCCCGGAGATGATCCGCGACACCCGCGAACTCCTCACCGGCCGCGGCTACGAGGAGGGCAACCACGGCGAGGCCGGCCACTACGTCATCGAGAAGGCCTTCGTCGAGAAATAGCGCTCACGTCTCGACCAGCCCGGCGCTCGACCCGGAGGCCGCCGAATCCGCCTTGCCGTGCGGCAGGGCGAGGTACGCGGCCGAGCGCATCTCGATGAGCCGCGAGACCGTGCGGTCGAATTCGAACGCCTCCCGGCCCTCCTTCACCGTGTAGAGGTCCGGCGCGTCGGCTGCGGCCGAGGCCACCAGCTTCACGTGCCGGTCGTAGAGGGTGTCGATCAGCGTGATGAAGCGCTTGGCCTCGTTGCGGTTCGTCTCGCCCATCACCGGGATGTCCGAGACGATCAGCGTGTGGAAGCTGCGCGCCAGCGCCATGTAGTCAGAGGCGCCGAGCGGCTGCGCGCAGAGGTCGTCGAAGCCGAAGCGCGCCACCCCGGTCGCCTCCTCAGGCACGATGACGTCGCGGCCGTGGACCCGGATCGTGGCCGGGCGCCCCCTGGCCTTGCCGGTGAGGTTCCTGAAGGCGGCGTCGAGCGCTGCCGCCGCGGCGGCGTCAGCCGGCACGTGGTAGACGGACGCGCCGCCGAGCTTCTCCAGCCGGAAATCCGTGCGGGCATCGAGGCGCATCACCGTGACGCGCGCCTGCAGTTCCGCCACGAAGGGCAGGAACAGGGCCCGGTTGAGGCCGCCCTCGTAGAGCCGGTCCGGCTCGACGTTCGAGGTCGCCACCACCGTGACGCCGCGCTTGAACAGGGCGTCGAACAGGCGGCCGATGATCATCGCGTCGGCGATGTCGGTGACGGTGAACTCGTCGAAGCAGAGCAGCGCCGCCTCGTCGGCGAGCGCGTCGGCCACCGGCTTGATCGGATCGTCGCCCTTGACCTCGCCGCGCTTGAGCGCCTGCCGGTAGGCGTGGATGCGCTCGTGCGCGTCGGCGAGGAAGCCGTGGAAGTGCACGCGGCGCTTCGAGCCGGGGGCGGCATCGAAGAACAGGTCCATGAGCATGGTCTTGCCGCGCCCGACCGAGCCCCAGATGTAGAGGCCCTTCGTCGGCGCACCCGCCTCCTTGCGGCCGAAGAGCCAGCCCAGCGCGCTGCCCTTCGTCGCGCGCCGGCGCCGTTCCAGGTCCTGCACCAGGCGGTCGAGGGCCCGGACCAGGTTGGCCTGCGCCGGGTCGCGCTCGATCGCGCCCGAGGCGATCAGGCCCTCGTAGCGTGCGTGGACGGGGCCGGAGGGAACCGCGCTCGCGAGGGCCTCGGGGGACGGCGACCGGCCGGGACTCGATGTCTGGCTCACGAACCCTGGCCCACGTCCCCGTCGCTCCGTCTTCGGCCTCGGCATTCCGGCTCGCAAGGCCCGTTCCGTCTGCCGCGCGGGTGCCGGTGAAATCAAGCCCGCGTCGAGACGGATCGCGCCCGCCGTTCCATCCGCGGGACGCAGGGCCGCTCGGCGCCGGGCAGGGTAGGGCGTTTTGTTGCATTGCACAATTCGATGCGGAGTGCGACATCGGCTCGGCCTTTGGGGGGGAGACGTCCGGACCCGCGCGCGATGGCGCCGACCACCGGAGACCAAGTATGGCACTGCGAGAAACGACCTTGCCGGGGCACAGCCTCCGGCGCCTCTGGCCGAGCGACCGCGACCGGGTGCTCGCCTATTTCCTGAGGCTCGATCCCGAGACCCGCGCCAACCGCTTCATGGGCAACGTCGGCGAGGCCGGGGTGCGGGCCTATGCCGAACGCTCCGTCGTGGCCGACGGGCTGATGTTCGGCGCGTTCGTGGACGGCGAATTGCGCGGCCTGGGCGAGCTGCGCCCCGCAGGCCCGCATCCGGCGGGCCTCCTCGGCGCGCAGGCGGAGGCCGCCTTCGCGGTCGAATCGGCCTATCGGCGGCGCGGGATCGGGGCCGCCCTGTTCGCGCGCATCGCCCGGGCGGCGCGCCACCGCGGCGTCGGCGACCTGCACGTCCGCTGCTTTGCCCGGAACCGGCCGATGCTGCGGCTCGCGGCCAAGCTCGGTGCGAACCTGCGCGTCGAGAGCGGCGAGACGGAGGGCGCCCTGCATCTGGCCCGACCGACGCCGTTCTCCCTGTGGCACGAGACGATCGCCGAGGCCTTCGACTTCACCCTCTCCGTGGTGCAGCCGCGGGAGCGCGCGCCGACGCCCCACTCAGCCTGACGGGTCGCCGACCAGGGCGAAGGTGAGGAGGTCGACGGAAGCCGCCCCGCCCCGCAGCAACGCGCGCGCGGCGGCGTTCGCGGTGGCGCCCGTTGTCGTGACGTCGTCGACCAGCAGGACGCGCCGGCCCTGGAGGCGGGCGCGCTGCGTGTCCGGCACCCGGAACGCCCCCTGGAGGTTCTCGGCCCGGCCGGCGCGGCTCAGGCCCACCTGCGAGCGCGTTGCCCGGATGCGCGCCAGGGCCCGCGCCTCGAAGGGCAGGCCCGCGGCCCTGGCGATCGGCCGGGCGAGGAGGGCGGCCTGGTTGAAGCGGCGGCGCCACAGGCGCCAGCGATGCAGCGGCACCGCGACGACGCAATCCGCCTCGGCCACCAGTTCGCGCCCGCTTCCCAGCATCATCCGCGCCATGGCGCCGGCGAGATCCAGGCGGTCCTCGTATTTCAGGCGGTGGACGAGGCCGCGGGCCACCTCGTCGTAGAGGGCCACCGCCCGCGCCCGGCCGAAGACCGGCGGGTCGGCGATGGCGCGGGGGGAGAGCAGGGGGCCGATGCCGAGATCGAGGGCGAAGGGCGTGCCGTAGCGCGGGCAGAGGGGCGCCTCGATCAGGCGCATGCCCGACCAGCAGGCCGGGCACAGCGCACCGGAATCGGCGGTGGCGCCGCCGCACCCCGCGCAGGTGGGGGGATAGACGAGGCCGAGGGCGCCCCGCGCCAGTCCGCGCAGGGCGGCGAAGGCGTGAGCGCCCGCCCCCTGCCTCGGCGTCATGCGCGGCCGATCAGCGGCCGACCTGTTGCGGCTGGTTCCGGGCCTGGGCGTTGGCCCGGTGGCGGCCGATGGCGCAGCCGGCGGCCGCGCCCACGAAGCCGTGGTGGCCGGCATAATGCCCGGCGATGCCGCCGACGATGGCGCCCTTGATGCAGCCCTTCGCCTCGGCGCCGCCCGCGGAGGCGAGGACGGCCAGGGCCATGGCGGCCCCGAAGACCATGCGTTTCATGACCCGTTTCTCCTTCATCGGTCCCGGCCCTGCGGCCGGCCGCATCAGGAACGGCGAAGCCGCCGCGGCGTTCCGCCCTCGCGCAAGCGTGATCGATCGTCGCAAATCGCGGGAAATGCCCGGCCCCGCTGGCATCGCACCCTCCGCCGCGCCATCTCCTGCCTCCATGGACCGTCCGCCGCCCCTGTTCGACACCGCGCTCGCGCGCACCCGCCTCGCCCGGGCGAGGGCCGCAGGCTACGCCGACTTCCTCCTGAACACCCTTGCCGAGGATCTGGACGACAGGCTCGCCGCGGTCCTGCGGACCTTCACCTGCGTCCTCGATCTCGCCACCCCGACCGATGCGGCCGCCCGCGTGCTGGCGGCACGCTACCCCGAGGCGACGCGGATTCGGCTGACGCCGCTCGCCGAGCCGGCCTCGGCCTCGCACCTGCGGGTCGCCGGAGACCCGGAGGCGCTGCCCGTGGCGGCGGGAGGCCTCGACCTCGCGGTCTCGCTGCTCGCCCTCCAGGGCGTGAACGACCTGCCCGGCGCCCTGGTGCAGCTGCGCCGCGCCCTCAGGCCGGACGGCCTGCTGCTCGCCTGTCTCCTCGGGGGGCGGAGCCTGACCGAACTGCGCCAGAGCTTCGCCCAGGCCGAGAGCGAACTGGAGGGCGGGGTCAGCCCGCGCGTGGCCCCCTTCACCGCGGTGCGCGAGGTCGGCGGCCTGCTGCAGCGGGCCGGGTTCGGTCTGCCGGTGGCCGACACCGAAACCCTGACCGTGCGCTACGCCGACGCCTTCGGCCTGATGCGCGACCTGCGGGCCATGGGCCTCACGAACACCCTGAGCGAGCGCCGCCGCACGCCTTTGCGGCGGGCGACCCTGATGCGGGTGGCCGAGATCTACGCCGCGCGCTTTTCCGACCCGGACGGGCGGGTGCGCGCCACCTTCGAGATCCTCTGGGTCTCGGGCTGGGTGCCGCACGAGAGCCAGCAGAAACCCCTGCGGCCAGGCAGCGCCAAGGCCCGGCTGGCCGATGCCCTCGGCACGGTCGAACACTCCACGGACGACAGGAGCCCCCGATGAAGATTCCCGGACCCGACCATCCGATCGCCATCGCGCCGCATCCCGGCCGAGTCCGCATCGTCCTCGACGGCGTAGCGGTCGCCGACACCCAGCGCGCCCTGAGCCTCCGGGAGGCCAGCTATCCGGCCGTCCTCTACGTGCCCCGCGCGGACGCGGACCTCACCGCCTTCGTGCGGTCCCAGCGCACCAGCCACTGCCCCTACAAGGGCGATGCCGGCTACTTCGACCTCGTCGTGAACGGCACGCGCCGCCCGGACGCGGTCTGGAGCTACGAGGACCCCTATCCGGCGGTCGCGGCGATCAAGGACCACCTCGCCTTCTATCCCGACCGGGTGGACGCGATCGAGCAAGGCTAGGGCCGCCGCCGAATCGGACGGCCCGTCCTACAGCTTGCACGCCCCGTCCAGAGCCCGGTTCTCGGCCTCGGTGAACAGGCGCGAGCGGATGTGGAAGCGCTTCTCGCGGCCGTTCTCCAGGGAGAACATGCCGCCGCGGCCGGGGACCACGTCGAGCATGATGTGGGTGTGCTTCCAGACCCCGAACTGCGAGCGCGAGATGAAGAAGTCCGCGCCGCCGACCTGGCCGAGATGCACGTCGCCGTCGCCGATGATGAAGTCGCCCACCGGATAGCACATCGGCGAGGAGCCGTCGCAGCAGCCGCCCGACTGGTGGAACATCACCGGCCCGTATTCGGAGCGCAGTTCCGCGATGAGTTCCAGCGCCTTGGGCGTGGCGGTGACGCGCAAGGGGGTGCCGGAGGCGTCGGCCTGCTCGGCGGTGGCGGCCTCGATGGTGGATGCCTCGGTCATCGCGCGTCCTCTCTTCCGTCTGTGTCCGCTTATGTGGGCCGCGGCACCGCGAAACGTAGCGAGCGCGCGGCGTCTTTCGAACGCCTCGCGCGTTGCCCGCCGTACCCATCCCGAACCGTCAGGCCCCCATGCGATCCGGATTCCAGCGTTTCAGCCCCATCCTCCTCGGCCTCGGCCTGATCGGGCTCGCCACCGCGGCGCGCGCCGAGCCGATCCCCGGCGCCACCGGGGGCGCCGGCACGGGGGAGCTCACCGCGCCCGGCTCCGCCGGCCGCATCGGGGCCGGCCCGGCGCCGGGCACGCCCTCGGGCGTCGTCGGCTTCGACGGGCCGCCCGGAGGACCCGCCAACGTCACCGGCGGCGCCGGCGCCCTGCCGCCCGGCGCGCCGGCCACCAACACCGGCGTCCCGCCATCCGGTCCCGGCCTGCGATAGGCAGCGCGAAGGAAAACAAAAAAGCCCCGGCCGTTCTCGGGCCGGGGCAAGATGGTCTCGGGTGGAGCGCTTAGAAGAAGCCGAGCTTCTTGGCCGAGTAGCTGACCAGCATGTTCTTGGTCTGCTGATAGTGGTCGAGCATCATCTTGTGGGTCTCGCGGCCGATGCCGGACTGCTTGTAGCCGCCGAAGGCCGCGTGCGCCGGGTAGGCGTGGTAGCAGTTCGTCCAGACGCGGCCGGCCTGGATCGCCCGGCCGAAGCGGTAGGCGCGGGTGCCGTCGCGGGTCCAGACGCCGGCGCCCAGGCCGTAGAGGGTGTCGTTGGCGATCGAGAGGGCGTCGGCGTCGTCCTTGAAGGTCGCGACCGAGAGCACCGGCCCGAAGATCTCCTCCTGGAAGATCCGCATCTTGTTGTGGCCCTTGAACACCGTGGGCTGCACGTAGAAGCCCTCGGCGAATTCGCCGTCCTTGACGTTGCGGCTGCCGCCCGTGAGCAGCTCGGCGCCCTCCTGCCGGCCGATGTCGATGTAGGAGAGGATCTTCTCCATCTGCTCGCCCGACGCCTGGGCGCCGATCATGGTCGCCGGGTCGAGGGGCGAGCCTTGCGTGATCGCCTCGACGCGCTTGACGGCGCGCTCCATGAAGCGGTCGTAGATCGACTCGTGCACCAGCGCGCGGCTGGGGCAGGTGCAGACCTCGCCCTGGTTGAGGGCGAACATGGTCAGGCCCTCCAGGGCCTTGTCGAAGAAGTCGTCGTCCTCGTTGGCCACGTCCGCGAAGAAGATGTTGGGCGACTTGCCGCCGAGCTCCAGCGTCACCGGGATCAGATTCTGCGAGGCGTATTGCATGATCAGCCGGCCCGTCGTCGTCTCGCCGGTGAAGGCGATCTTGGCGATGCGGGGCGAGGAGGCCAGCGGCTTGCCGGCTTCCAGGCCGAAGCCGTTGACGACGTTGAGGGTGCCCGGCGGCAGCAGGTCGCCGATCAGCTCCATCACCACCAGGATCGAGGCCGGGGTCTGCTCGGCGGGCTTGAGCACGACGCAGTTGCCGGCCGCCAGCGCCGGGGCGAGCTTCCACACCGCCATCAGGATGGGGAAGTTCCACGGGATGATCTGGCCGACGACGCCCAGCGGCTCGTGGAAGTGGTAGGCGACCGTGTCGTGGTCGATCTCGGAGATCGAGCCTTCCTGGGCGCGGATGCAGCCGGCGAAGTAGCGGAAATGGTCGATGGCCAGCGGGATGTCGGCGTTCACCGTCTCGCGGATCGGCTTGCCGTTGTCCCAGGTCTCGGCCAGCGCGATCAGATCGAGGTTGTCCTCCATCCGGTCGGCGATCTTGTTGAGGATGCGGGCGCGCTCGGCCGGCGCCGTGCGGCCCCAGGCATCCTTGGCGGCATGCGCGGCGTCGAGCGCCTTGTCGATGTCCTGGGCGTCGGAGCGGGCGACCTCGCAGATCACCTTGCCGGTGATGGGGGAGGTGTTCTCGAAGTAGCGTCCGTTGGACGGGGCGACCCATTGGCCGCCGATGAAGTTGTCGTAGCGGGCCGAGAAGGGGGATTTCGTCTTGGCGTCGGCCAGGAATTCCGGCTTGTTCATGATGGTCTCCTCCGTGCGGCCTTTGGCTCGCAAGCTTCTCGTCGGCTCGGGCCGCAGCCAATGGCAGATGGCCTGCCAAAGCAAGTTGGACTTTTGGCCATACCGCTCGCGATGCCGGAAGCTTGGGCGTCTCCGCAGCATCGCTGTCAGGCAGTGCTACACCCGATCCACCGCGATAGCGAGGCGCCCGACGGGAGGCGCAAACGCGATCGGGGCCGGCAGCGGGGGGAAATCTCCCCGGCTGCCGGCCCCGATCTGGACTTCTGTCTTGTCCTGCCGCGTCCGGGGACGCTGCCGGCGGATCAGACGGCGATGCGCTCCTCGGCGTCCATCGGCTCGCGCAGCACGTAGCCGCGGCCCC
>NZ_BPRB01000208.1 GCF_022179685.1 Methylobacterium trifolii | reverse complement strand
AGGGGGTGGGTAATTACCCGGCACACGTTGTTGCAGGGTCGGTGGCGCTAGAGAACACCGCGACGCGAACGCGGCAGCGACCCCCAACGGGGCCGACGCCGTGGGACGCCGGGGAACCGTTCTTGAAGCTTCGTTCAGGTTCCGCGGCGTCCCGCGTCCCCTGTCCGGACTTTTTGTATTTGGGCCATGCCCCCGGCGCGGGATGCGCGCGGGGACGATTCCGCCTGCTCAGAACCAGCGCGGCCCCAGAAAGATCAGCAGGGCGGCCGCGAGCCAGGCCAGCAGGCCGCCGAGGATCGCCAGGCGCGGATCGAGGAAGCCGGAGAGCCACCAACTCGTCCCGAGGAAGACGAGGTAGGCGGGAATCGTGCGCGCACCGGCAAGGCAGGTCTCGCGAAAGGCGCCCTCGCCTTTCGGTGCCACCGCCAGCAGGGCGATGATCGCGAAGGTCGGGGCGAGCGGCAGGATGCCGGGCAGGATGTTGCCCCGGCGCGAGGCCAGCACGATCGCGACCGTCACGAGGCCGCCGGCGAGGCCCTTGAGCAGGAGGTCCATGGGGTGAAAAATCAATCCTGTCCGCGCCGCTCCCGGCGCAGGCGCTCCCAATGGGCGAGGCGCTCGGTGTAGCGGATCTCCATGCCCCGGTCCGTGGGCGCGTAGAAGTGCTGGCGCCCGAGTTTTTCGGGCCAGTAATCCTGGCCGGAGAAGGCGTCCGGCTCGTCGTGGTCGTAGCGGTAGCCCTCGCCGTAGCCCATGCGCTTCATCAGCTTGGTCGGCGCGTTGAGGATGGTGCGGGGCGGCGGCAGGGAGCCGTTGTCCTTGGCCGCGCGGGTGGCCGCCTTGTAGGCGGAATAGACCGCGTTCGATTTGGGCGCGCAGGCGAGGTAGATCGTGGCCTGGGCGAGCGCCAGCTCCCCCTCCGGGCTGCCGAGGAAGTCGAAGGCGTCCTTGGCGGCCGTGGTGATGACCAGGGCCTGCGGGTCGGCGAGCCCGATATCCTCCACCGCCATCCGCACCAGGCGCCGGGCGATGAACAGGCGGTCCTCGCCCCCGTCGAGCATCCGGCAGAGGTAGTAGAGGGCCGCGTCCGGGTCCGAGCCGCGCACGGTCTTGTGCAGGGCGCTGATCAGGTTGTAGTGGCCCTCCTGCGCCTTGTCGTAGATCGGCGCCCGGCGCTGGACGATCCGCTGCAGGGCCTCCGCATCGAAGGTCTCCGCGGGCCCGGCCGAGCGCCAGACCTCCTCGCAGAGCGTCAGGGCGGCGCGCCCGTCCCCGTCGGCCATGCGCACCAGCACCCCGCGCGCCTCCTCGGTGAGCGGCAGGGCCTGGCCCGTCAGGTCCTCGGCCCGGGCGATCAGCTTGGCGATGGCGCCTTCGTCGAGCGCCCGGAACAGCAGCACGCGGGCCCGCGACAGCAGCGCCGCGTTCAGCTCGAACGAGGGGTTCTCCGTGGTGGCGCCGACCAGCGTGACGGTGCCGTCCTCCATCACCGGCAGGAAGGCGTCGAGCTGGGCCCGGTTGAAGCGGTGGATCTCGTCCACGAACAGCAGGGTGCCCTGCCCCGTGGCGCGCCGGCGCCGGGCCGCCTCGAACACCTTCCGCAGGTCCGGCACCCCGGAGAAGATCGCCGAGATCTGCTCGAAATACAGGTCGGTCTCGTTGGCGAGGAGCCGCGCCACGGTGGTCTTGCCGGTGCCCGGCGGTCCCCAGAACACCAGCGAGCCGAGCGTATGGGAACGCAGCAGCCGGGTCAGCGCCCCGTCCGGCCCGGTCAGGTGCTCCTGGCCCACCACCTCCGGCAGGGTGGCGGGGCGGAGTCGGTCGGCCAGCGGCCGGGGTGCGGCCGCGTCGAGGCCGGCTGTGGCGAAGAGGTCGGACATGCCCGCATCAACACCGGGCAGGTCCGCTCGCGCAAGCGTTCGATCTAGCCCCCGAACACCGACGTCAGCACCTCGCCGCCGCGGTTGATCGCAACCTCCCACATGTTGAGGCTGGTGCGGGTGACGCGGTCGAGGTCCTTGGTGGTCGCGACCGGCGCGCCGTTGATCGCCACGACCACGTCGCCCTTGCGCAGGCCGGCGCGGGCGGCGAACGAGTTCTCCTCCACCTCCTGCACGGCCACGCCCTCCGCGGGGAAGTCCACCTGCATCTCCTCGGCCACCGCCGGGGAGGTGTTGACGAAGGTCGCGCCCAGGAAGGGCGAGCGGGTGCGCACCTTCAGCACGTCGCGGGGGCGCAGTTCCGGGGCGGGCCCCAGCTTCACCGGCACTGTGGTGCGGCTGGTGCCGCGCAGGATGCCGAACCTGGTCTGGCCCTCGATGCCTTTGAGGGCGAAGCGGTAGCCGAAGGCCTCCGGGTCGTCGACGCTGCGGCCGTCGACGTTGAGGATCAGGTCGCCGCGCTTCAGGCCCGCCTCCTCGGCCGGGCTCTTGGGGCTGAGGCTCGCCACCAGCACGCCGGTGGGGTGGTCCAGCCCCATGCTCTCGGCGATGTCGGGGGTCACGGTCTGGACGCGGGCGCCGAGCCAGGGCCGGCGCACGGTGGTGGCCCCCGCCTTGGCCGCCTCCACCACCGCCTTGACCATGCCCGCGGGGATGGCGAAGCCGATGCCGTGGCTGCCGCCGGACTGGGAGTAGATCGCGGTGTTGATGCCGACCAGTCGACCCTGGAGGTCGACCAGGGCGCCCCCCGAATTGCCCGGATTGATCGCGGCATCCGTCTGGACGAAGGACTGGTAGTCGGAGGTGCCGACCTGGGTGCGGGCCAGCGCCGAGACGATGCCCTGCGTCACCGTCTGGCCGACGCCGAACGGGTTGCCGATCGCCATCACGAAGTCGCCGACCTCCAGGCTCTCCGAGTCCCCGAACGGCATCGGCACGAGGCCGCCCGGGTTCTTGATCTTGACGACGGCGAGGTCGGTGCGCGGGTCGCGCAGCACGATCGTCGCCTCGAACTCGCGCCGGTCGGCGAGGGAGACGCGTACCTCGTTCATGTTGTCGATGACGTGGTTGTTGGTGATGACGAGGCCGGACTCGTCCACGATCACCCCGGAGCCCAGGGACTTCTTCGCCCGCTCGCCGCGGGGACCGCCGGGCACGCGCCCGCCGCTGTCCTCGCCGAAGAACCGGCGCATGAACTCGTCCATGGCGCTGGCGCGCGCGTTGGAGCGCTTCTCGACCTGGGAGGCGTAGACGTTGACCACGGAAGGAGCGGCCCGCTTCACCACGGGCGCGAAGGAGAGCTGGACCTCGCCCCGGCCCTGCGGGGCGGCCTTGGCCGGCGCGGCGGCCTCGGGCGTCTTCATCATCTGCGCCGGAGCGGGTCCGGCCAGGAGCAGAAGCGTCGCGGCGCTCGACAGGAGCGGGGCGAATCGACGTGGCATGCAGGGGCTCCGGAAGGCGGATCGCGCCCGGCACATCCGGGTGACAGGACGGCGCGGGGCGGATCGCAGATCGTTCGCGCCTGTCTATCGCGGCCGATTGCGGCGCGCGAGAGTCGATCCCGCGCGCCTTGCCCGCGCCCGCCTCCGATCAGGTCCGGAGAAACGCCAGAAGGTCGACTGTCAGCCGGTCGGCATGGGTGAAGGGCAGCGCGTGGGGCGCGCCGTCGTAGATCACGAGGCGCGCGTCCGCGATGGCGGCGGCCGCGGCCTTGGCTGAGATGTCGATCGGCACGGTCTGGTCGTCGTCGCCGTGGATCACGAGCGTGGGGACCTTGAAGTGGGCCATGTCGGCGCGAAAGTCGGTCTCGCCGAAGGCATGGACGCAATCGACCGTGGCTTTGGGCGAGGCCAGCATCGCCAGGTTGCCGGTCCACTGGATCATCTCGCTGGAGGCGGGCGAACTGAACAGGCCGGCCCCGAAGAAGGTCTTGGAGAAGTCGGCCAGGAACTTCGGGCGGTCCGCCTTCAGGCCGTCGACCATGCCCTGGAACACGCTGGCGTCGACGCCCTCGGGATGGTCGGCGGCCTTGAGCAGGTAGGGCGTCACGGCCGAGACCAGCACGGCCTTGGAGACGCGGGCGCCGCCGTGGCGCGACATGTAGCGGGCCATCTCGCCGCCGCCCATCGAGAAGCCGACCAGCACCGCCTCCTGGAGGTCGAGGTGGTCGAGCACGGCCTTCAGGTCGTCGGCGAAGGTGTCGTAGTCGTAGCCGCTCCAGGGCTGGTCGGAGCGGCCGAAGCCGCGCCGGTCGTAGGCGATCGTGCGGAAGCCCGCCTCGGTAAGGGCCGGCATCTGGTACTCCCACATGTCGGCATCCAGCGGCCAGCCGTGGATGAGAACGACGGGGCGCCCGCTGCCCCAGTCCTTGTAGAAGAGCCGCGTTCCGTCCTGGGTCTCGATGAACGCCATGCCGCTCTCCGTCCGGGCCGGTCCCGCCCGTCGCCTCTCACGCGGGGCCGGGTCGCGGCGGTCCCTGTGCTCGGTGAAGTGGCCGCCGTGCGGGAACGTTCCCTTCAGGCGCGGCGAACGCAGGGACGCCGGCGCCGTCCTGCGGCCCCGGCGTCGGATGGCATCCGATCGGACGGCTGGTCCCTCCGAAAAAACTGGCGGTCCGGTGCGCCTCAGGCGTCCTTCTTCCGGCGCGGCGCGCGAGACTTCTTCTCCGGCATCGCACTCTCGGCGATCACGACCTCGACCGGCGCCACGTCCGAGACCTCCTCGGTCTTGGCGGATTTGCGGCGCTGCTGGCCGAGGCCGAGGGCGCGGGCCAGCTCCGAGCGCTGCTCGGAGTAGTTCTGCGAGGTCATCGGGTAGTCCGGGGCGAGACCCCACTTGGCGCGGTACTGCTCGGGCGAGAGGCCGCGCAGGGTGAGGTGGCGGCGCAGGGTCTTGTACGGCTTCCCGTCCTCGAAGCTGATCAGGTACTCGGCAGAGATGGAGCGCTTGATCTCCTGCACCGTCGCCTTGGCCGGACCGGCTTCCGGAGCGACGCTCACCGACACCCCGCAGATGGCGCCATGCACATCGCTGAGGAGCTTCGGCAGTTCGACGCTCTGGACATGATTGTTGCTGACATAGGCAGAAACAATGTCGGCCGCGAGCGTGATCAGGCGGACCTTCTCGATATCGGGTTCGGTCATGAGCGTCGCGCCATCGTTCCGGTGAGGTCGTATCCAAGCCCGCGTCAAGCTCAGAGCCGACGTTCGGCCATCTGATACAATCTCTTTCCCGACTTCCGTCAAGAGTTAAAAGGGTGCATATAATCCTGTACCGGCCTCGTGCGAACGAAATCCATTCTCCAATGCCCGGGTCAAACCGGATTTTCAGGCGTACCGATTCCTGATCGTGCGCAATAGACTTGCCCGCATCCAACGATCTCACGCTGTGCTTGGACGAGGCCAGTCCGGCTCCCCCTTCGGACGAGTTGCGTCGGCCTGCGGGCCGCGGGGCCGCCGGACGCATCTCGGCGCGCAGGCCACTTCGCCCGATCCCCGGCATCCTCCGGTCAATCGGCGTCGCGGACAGCGACGGCGGAGCGGTTCATACGCCGGCCGTCACGCGTCCGGATGGACCGGCTCAGAGGCCGAGATCGCTCAGGCCCGGATGGTCCGCCGGACGGGGCCCCTGCGGCCAGTGAAACTTCCGCTCCCCTTCCGAGATCGCCACGTCGTTAATGCTGGCCTCGCGGCGGCGCATCAGGCCGGTCTCGGTGAACTCCCACTGCTCGTTGCCGTGGGAGCGGAACCAATCCCCGGCCTCGTCGTGCCATTCATAGGCGAAACGCGCCGCGATCCTGTTGCCGTGGAAGGCCCAGACCTCCTTGATCAGGCGGTACTCCCGCTCGCGCTGCCACTTGCGGGTCAGGAACACGACGATGGCCTCGCGTCCGCTGAAGAACTCGGAGCGGTTCCGCCACCAGCTGTCCGGTGTGTACGCGAGCGAGACACGCTCCGGATCGCGGGTGTTCCAGGCGTCTTCGGCGCCGCGGGCCTTCCGGGCCGCCGTCTCGGCGTCGAAGGGCGGCAGGGGCGGGCGTGTGTCCGACATGGTGCGACGGTCTCTGCGTGGCGAATGCGGGACTGTCCGACGGCCCGGCCACCGGGGTCAACCGGTGCCGTCAGGCGTCGAGCCCGAGCATCAGCCCGATGTTCTGCACGGCCGCGCCCGAGGCGCCCTTGCCGAGGTTGTCCAGGCGCGCGACCAGCACGGCCTGCCGGTGCTCATGCGAGCCGAACACGCGCAGTTCCAGCCGGTCGGTGTCGTTGAGAGCCTCCGGCTCCAGCTTCTCCAGATGGGCGCCGGTGGTCGCGCCGGGCACGACCTGCACGAGGGGCCGGCCCTCGTACCAGGCGGTGAGCGAGGCCTCCAGGTCGCCCGCGCCGGGCCGTCCGGGCAGGGCGTCGAGGTGGAGGGGGATGCTCACCAGCATGCCCTGGCGGAAATTGCCGACCGAGGGGATGAAGATCGGCCGGCGCGTGAGCCGGCTGTAGGCCTGCGTTTCCGGCAGGTGCTTGTGGCCGAAGCCGAGGCCGTAGAGCTGGAACGGCGCGCCGTCGCCCGATTCGTAGCTCTCGATCATCCCCTTGCCGCCGCCGCTATAGCCGCTGACGGCGTTGATGCTGACCGGGTGGTCGGCCGGGACCAGCCCGTCCGCGACCAGCGGGCGCAGCAGCGCGATGGCGCCCGTGGGGTAGCAGCCGGGATTGGCCACGCGCCGCGAGGCCGCCACCGCCGCACCCTGGTCCTGCGTCATCTCGGGGAAGCCGTAGGTCCAGCCGGGGCTGACCCGGTGGGCCGTGCTCGCATCGAGGATTTTTGGGCCTCCGCCCGGCAAGGCGTCGGCCAGGGCCACGGTCTGGCGGGCCGCGTCGTCGGGCAGGCACAGCACAACCAGGTCGACCTCGGAGAGCAGCACGCGCTTGGCGTCCGGGTCCTTGCGGCTCTCCGCAGGGATGCTGCGTAGCGCAACGCGGCCGTCGCGGGCGAGGCGCTCGCGGATGCCGAGGCCCGTCGTCCCGGCCTCGCCGTCGATGAAAACCGTCGGCTGCGCCGACCTGCCGTTCCCGTGCGCCATCGCGTGTCGTCCTCTGGCTCCGGCCGGGAGCCAAGTCTATCGCTGCGGTGCGGGAGGTGGCCGGTGCGCGACCGCCTGTCAATGCCGTCCACAGCCCGCATGGCGGCTCAGGAACCCGCCTTCGGCCCTTCGGTTGTCCGCCGGAGACGGTTGGAAAGGAAGGCGGGGCATGGCGGAGACAGCGGAGAAGTCCGATCCGAAGCTCTGGGATCGCGTGAAGGAGCGGGTGACGCGCTCGGCCAAGGGCGGGAAGGCCGGCCAATGGTCCGCGCGAAAGGCCCAGATGGCGACGGCGGAATACAAGAAGGACGGCGGCGGCTATGTCGGCACCAAGACCGCCGACAACCACCTCAAGCAATGGACCGAGGAGGTGTGGGGAACGAAGTCCGGCCACGAGAGCGGGAAGACCGGCGAGCGTTACCTGCCGAAGAAGGCGCTCGAGGCAGTGTCCGATTCGGACTACGCGCGCTCCACGGCCCGCAAGCGGGCCGACACGGCGAAGGGCCGGCAGTTTTCGAAGCAGCCGAGCGACGTGGCCGAGAAGACGGCGGCCGCGCGCAAGGCCGGGACCGCGAAGGCCGGTCCGACCAAGGCCGAACTGATGCGAAAGGCCCGCGCGCAGGGCGTGGCCGGCCGCTCGACCATGTCCAAGGCGGAACTGGAGGCCGCGGTACGCGCCTGAGGCCGACCGCCCAAAAAAAAGGGCGGCCCCTCGCGGAGCCGCCCTCGTCGTCGAATTGTCGTGCGATCAGCGCTTCGAGAACTGGAAGCTGCGACGGGCCTTCTTGCGGCCGTACTTCTTGCGCTCGACCACGCGGGAGTCGCGGGTGAGGAAGCCCTCGCGCTTGAGGGGGGCGCGCAGCTCCGGCTCGTAATAGGTCAGGGCCTTCGAGAGGCCGTGACGCACGGCGCCGGCCTGACCCGAGAGGCCGCCGCCGGCCACCGTGACGACGATGTCGTACTGGTCGACGCGGTTGGCGATCTGGAGCGGCTGGCGCAGGATCATGCGCAGCACGGGCCGGGCGAAGTAGACCTCGACCGGGCGCTTGTTGACCGTGACCTGGCCGGAGCCGGGCTTGATCCAGACCCGGGCGACCGCATCCTTGCGCTTGCCGGTGGCGTAGGCGCGGCCCTGCGCATCGAGCTTCTGCACGTGCACGGGGGCCGCGTTCTCGGCATCGGAGCCGCCGGCGTTCGACCGGTTGAGATCGGCGAGGGACTGGAGGGTCGCCATGATCAAGCGCTCACGTTCTTACGGTTGAGGACGCCGACGTCGAACGCCTGCGGCTGCTGGGCAACATGGGGGTGCTCCGTGCCCTTGTAGACGCGGAGGTTGCCCATGATCTGGCGGAAGAGCGGGCCGCGCGGCAGCATGCGCTCGACGGCCTTCTCCACGACGCGCTCGGGGAAGCGGCCTTCGAGGATGAACTTGGCCGAACGCTCCTTGATGCCGCCCGGATAGCCTGTGTGGTGGTAGTAGTTCTTCTGGACGTACTTGCGCCCCGTGAACTTCACCTTCTCGGCGTTGATGACGATGACGTTGTCGCCGCAATCGACGTGGGGCGTGTACGCGGGCTTGTGCTTGCCGCGCAGGCGCGTCGCGACGATCGAGGCGAGACGGCCGACGACGAGGCCTTCCGCATCGATCACGATCCACTTCTTGTCGACCTCGGCGGGCTTCAGCGATGTGGTCTTCATGGCCAAGTCCCGTGGCGTTGTGGGTGTGTTCGAAAATGAGCCGCCGCCGCGTCGGGGACGCAGCGGCGTTGGCGGGTGCATAGCGGCAGGCGGCGAAGCGGTCAACCTCGAACGACGGGCGAGATCGGCGAAAAGCCAATGGTTTCGAACGACTTCCGCATAAAGGTATCCAGACACCTTATCACTCGGCGATGGGTGTGGCTCCCCTGCCCGCCCCGGATGCCGGCCTGCCCGGACGCGATCGCCTTCAATCCTTGCGCGGGCCGCGGCTCTCGATGGTCAGCTTCTGCACGCCCTTGGCGGCGAGCCTCGGCTTCTTCGCGCTGATGATGCGCGAGTTCACCCCGGTCCAGCCGATCTCGCCGGAGAGGCGGCCGTACTCGATCTTGGGGCAGCGGTTCATGATCACCGTGACGCCCTGCGCCTCGGCCCTGGCGGCCGCCGCGTCGTCGCGCACGCCGAGCTGCATCCAGATCACCTTGGGCGGGGTGGCAAGGGCAAGCGCCTCGTCCACCAGGGGCCCTGCCGCGCTCGAATTGCGGAAGATCTCGACCATGTCCACCGGCTCGGGCAGGCCCTTGAGCGAGGACGCCACCGTCCGACCCAGAAGTTCCTGGCCGGCGAGCCCGGGATTGACCGGCGTCACCGCGAAGCCGCGGGCGAGCAAGTATTTCAGCACGATCCAGCTCGGTCGGGCGGGGTTAGCCGAGGCGCCGACGAGGGCGATGCTGCGCGTCGCCTGCAGGATCGCGCGGATGTCCGCGTCCGCATAGCGGTCGTGGCGGGTGGGCAGCCCGGCGGGCGCCTGGTCCAGGGTCGGTATCATGGCCGGCTCTTGTCGGTGTTCGGCCGGGCGAGCGCAAGGCGCCGCGCGTGCGGGGCTCGTGGCGCTGACCCCCTCGGCCTACGATAGGGGAATCGGGACACGCTCGGGGCTTTGGCGGACGACATGGCGCTCACACGGATCGACGGGACTTTCTCGGTCGCGGGCCAGCCGACGGACGACGAGATCGCCGGGTTCGGCCGCACGGGCGTCGCGCTGCTGATCAACAACCGGCCGGACGGCGAGGAGGCGGGCCAGCCGGGCTCGGCCGCCGAGGAGGCCGCTGCCGCGCGCGCTGGGCTCGCCTACAGCCACCTGCCGGTGACGGGTCCGACGATCACGCGGGACGACGTGGCGCGTTTTTCCGAAATGGTGGCGCAGGCCTCCGGCCCGGTCGTCGCCCATTGCCGCAGCGGCACGCGCTCGCTCACCCTCTGGGTGCTGGGCGAGGTGCTGGCCGGCCGGATGCGCCGGGAAGACATCCCCGATTTCGGGCGCAGCCGCGGCTTCGACCTGTCGGGCGCCCTCGCTTGGCTCGACGCCCACGCGCCCAAGGCTTGACGAGCGCCGGCGAGCCTCAGGCCGCAGCCGTGCCGTAGACCCGGTCGGCGCGCGCCTCGAAGGCGTCGGTGAACTTGCGGAAGGCCCGGTCGAACATCGTGCCCATCAGGAGCCCCAGGGTGCGGCTCTTGAACTCGTAGGTGATGAAGAAGTCGATGACGCAGCCGCCATCCGCCCCGTCCTTGAAGACCCAGCGGTTCTCCAGGTGCCGGAACGGTCCGTCGATGTACTCGGCGGTGATCCTGAGACCGGCCGGATCGAGGCTCACGCGGGTGGTGAAGCGCTCGCGGATCGCCTTGTAGCCGACGCCCATCTCGGCCACGAGCACCTGCGTGCCGCCGGCCCCGTCCTGCCGGCGCAGCACCCGCAGGGATTCGCAGAGGGGCAAGAACTCGGGATAGCGCTCCACGTCGGCCACGAGGTCGTACATCTGGCGCGGCGAGTGTCGCACCGCGCGGTCGATCCGGAAGGACGGCATCGCTGGCTCAGGCTGACCGGGCGGGCGCGAGGCGGGCGCGGCGGACCGCCTGGAGGCGTGCGAAATCCTCGCCCGCATGGTGCGAGGATCGGGTGAGCGGCGTCGCCGAGACCAGCAGGAAGCCCTTGGAATAGGCGGTCGTCTCGTAGGTCTTGAACTCGTCGGGCGGTACGAACCGCACCACCTCGTGGTGCTTCTTGGTCGGCTGGAGGTACTGGCCGATGGTGAGGAAGTCGACCTCGGCCGAGCGCAGGTCGTCCATGAGCTGGACCACCTCGTTCCGCTCCTCCCCCAAGCCGACCATGATGCCGGACTTGGTGAAGATCGCCGGGTCGAGTTCCTTCACCCGCTGGAGCAGGCGCACGGAGTGGAAGTAGCGGGCGCCGGGCCGCACGGTGAGATACTTGCCCGGCACCGTCTCCATGTTGTGGTTGAACACGTCGGGACGCGCCGCGACCACGCGCTCCAGCGCACCGTCCTTGCGCAGGAAGTCGGGGGTGAGGATCTCCACCGTGGTGGCGGGGCTCGCCCGCCGGATCGCTCCAATGGTGCGGGCGAAGTGCTCGGCGCCCCCGTCCTTCAGGTCGTCCCGATCGACGGAGGTGATGACCACGTGGTGCAGGCCGAGCTTGGCCACGGAATCGGCGATCTTCTCCGGCTCGTCCGCGTCGAGGCCCTGGGGCAGGCCAGTGCGCACGTTGCAGAAGGCGCAGGCCCGCGTGCAGGTGTCGCCCATGATCATGAAGGTGGCGTGGCGCTTCTCCCAGCACTCGCCGATGTTGGGGCAGCCCGCCTCCTCGCAGACCGTGACCAGGCCGTGCTCCCGCACGATCTTCCTGGTCTCCTCCCAGGCCGGCGAGCCGGGTGCCTTCACTCGGATCCAGTCCGGCTTTTTGGCCTGCACCGGCCGGTCGGGCCTGTGGGCCTTCTCCGGGTGGCGCATCGGCGCCGGCAGCACCGGGCGGGGGTCGTTCTTGAGAATGTCGAGGACGATGGCCATGCCACACCGCGATACGCATCTGCGCCGGGCGCGATGCTTCTGGGAGGAGGCAAGACTTAAGGCCTCGGCCGATCCTCCGCAAACGGGCGCGACGCTTGGATGCACCGCGAAAGGGGACAGGATGCGGCGGCCGTCACGCCCACGCCTGCGTGAGGGACGATGGCGGGCGGCGCTTCAGCCGCCTCGCCGGGGCTCGGCGGACAGGGCGGCGACCCGGCAGAGGTCGGCGGCCGGCCGATTCAGCTCCGTCTGCGCGGCCGGGGTCTCGGGCTCCACGGCCGCGTAGGACAGGGCCTCGGCCGAGGCCGCCTGCACGGCCGCCGGCGTCGTCGGGGCGCCGCGCCGCGTCTTCTCGTAGAAGGCGTTGCCGCCCGCATAGGCGACGTAGTGCATGTTCTTGTAGGGGTAATGCCGACCTGCGGTGTGGAAGTGCATCGCCTTGCCCACCTGGGGATGGCGCTCGCCGGCCAGTATGGCATCGGCCACGTCCGCGACCTTCGGCAGGTCCTTGTCCCGCATCGGCTTGGTCAGTACGCCCGCCGCGAACTGGTTCGGCTGGCCGACCACCGCGCAGATCCCGCCGGGGAAGACGGCGGCCTCGACGCGGTTCATCACCACCGTGCCCACCGCGAGCAGACCTTCCGTGTCGGTCCTGTTCGATTCGAAGTACATCGCCCGGCCCAGGCAGTCGCGCTCGGCCTCGGTGGCGGCCACGGGGGCCTTGCGGGTGACGGAGCCGGTGGTCACGAGGGCATTCGGCTGCGAGTTGCAGGCGGACAGGGCGGTCCCCACCGCGATCAGGCCGAGACCGCCGATCGCCCGCATCACCGGAATGCCTCGCATGCCGTCCCGCTCCCCTGGTCGCACGCGGTTCGCGCCCGCTTCGCCTTCGGTCAAGCTTGAACCCGAATCGGGTTTCTTTGTGGTCACGGGCCGGGTTTGCCCTCGGCCTGGGCCCTCAGCAAGGCCTCGGCGGCCTCACGGAAGGCGCGGACCGGCACCGCGACGGACAGGTCTTCCGCGCCCTGCTCGGTCCGGCCGGCGACCAGGATGCCGATCACCATCGGCCCTGCCGGCCCGGTCCGGAGCAGGGCCGAGCCGGATTCGCCCGGGATCGCCCGGCAGGCGTGCAGGAGGAGCGGCTCAGGGCCGGCCGTGGCGCGTGCCGAGCAGCGGCCTTGCGCGCTCATGCGCTCGGACCTGTCGCGGCTGTAGCCCGCCCGCCGGATGTCCGAACCGATGTCTGGGTCGCCCTCCGCAGATGCCGGCTCCAGGGCGATCGGCTTCACGGGGATCGCCTCGGCAAGTTCGATGAGCGCCCAGTCGCGGGCGAGGTTCGCGGGTGCCGTGCCGTAAAGGTAGTCCGGTCCGGTCCGATAGGCGCTGGCGACCGCGTGGGCGAGGTAGCGCCCCTGGGCCCAGCCGGCCACGAAATGCACCACCGCCGGCGTGACCCAGCGCTTGCGGGGCTCGTCCCACAGGCAATGGGCCGCGCTCAGCGCCAGCCGCGGCCCGATCAGGCTCGCGGTGCAGAACCGGCGGCGGTTCGCGCCCGTGACGACGTTGAGCTTGCCGATGGCCGTGTAGGGCCATTGCGCGGGATCGAACGCCGTCTCCTCCGCCCTCGCCGGGCCCGCCTGGACGAGGGCGACAAGCGTGACGGCAGCGAACCTCCGCCGGGACGCCTCAGGCACCCACGAACCGGGCGAAGGCCGCCAGGTCGATGTTGCCGCCGCTGATGACCACGCCGACGCGCTTGTCCCGGCAGTCGATGAGGCCGTGCAGCACCGCGGCCGCGGCCAGGCATCCGGTCGGCTCGACGACGAGCTTCATCCGCTCGGCGAAGAACCGCATCGTCTCCACGAGTTGAGCGTCGGAAACCGTCAGCACGTCGTGCACCCGCTCCTTGATGATCGGGAAGGTGTGGCTCCCGAGGAAGGTGGTCTGAGCGCCGTCCGCGATCGTCTTCGGCACGGGAATCGTCACGATCCGCCCCTCGCGGAAGGAGCGCTGGCCGTCGTCGCCCGCCTCCGGCTCGACGCCGATCACCCGGCAGCCGGGGGAGCGCTCGGCGGCGGCCAGCGCGCAGCCGGAGAGCAGGCCGCCGCCGCCGAGGCAGGCCACGAGCACGTCGAGGGGACCGGTCTCCTCGATCAGTTCCAGGGCGAGCGTGCCCTGGCCCGCGATCACGTCCGGGTGGTCGTAGGGCGGAATCAGGCTCAGGGAGCGCTCCTCGGCGAGCGCGCGCCCGATGGCGACCCTGTCCTGGCTGTAGCGATCGTAGGTGACGACCTCGGCGCCGTAGCCGCGGGTCGCCGCGACCTTCATCGCCGGGGCGTCCAGCGGCATGACGATGGTGGCCGGCACCCCCAGGAGCCGGCTCGCCAGGGCCATCGCCTGGGCGTGGTTGCCTGAGGAATAGGCCAGCACGCCGCGGGCTCGGGCGGCCTCGGGAAGCGCCGAGATCGCGTTGAAGGCGCCGCGGAACTTGAAGGCGCCGGCCCGTTGCAGGTTCTCGGCCTTGAAGAACAGCTTTCCGCCGGCGCGCGCGTCGGCGGTGCGGGAGGTCAGGACGGGGGTGCGGTGGGCGACGCCTGCGATGCGCTCGGCGGCGCGGGCGACGTCGGCGAAGGTCGGCAGGCTGAGGGGCGCATCGGTCATCGGGGATTCCTGTCTCGGCTCGCTCGGCATCGGTCGCGCGCGTCGGCGGCGGGTCGCCCTTCCATACGCGCCGGGGCGGCATGCGTGCAGCCCGCGAGGCGGAGCGGAGCCAACAGCGTCCTCGCATCTTATCAAAACCGCGAAGGCCCGCATCGGACGGCCTTCACGGAAGGACGAGATGCGGACACGATCGAAATTCGGCCTCGCGGCCCTGGCGCTGGTGCTGCTCGGCGGCGCGGCCGTCACCCGCTTCGTGATCTATCCCGAGAGCGCCACCCTCCAACTCGCGGATGGTCAGGGGGCGTCGCCGAGCCTGCCCGCACCGAACCCGACGCCGGTGCCGACCGTCAACATCGCGCCGGCCACCGGCTGGGCGAAGGGCGCCAGGCCCACGCCGGCCTCCGGCCTCTCGGTTGCCGCCTTCGCCGAGGGGTTGGACCATCCCCGCTGGCTCTACACCCTGCCCAACGGCGACGTGCTCGTGGCCGAGAGCAACACACCGCCCTCCGACGGCACCCCGCAGGGCGTGAAGGGCTGGATCGCCGGCAAGATCATGGATCGGGCGGGTGCGGGGGTGAAGAGCCCGGATCGGATTACGCTGCTGCGCGACACGGACGGCGACGGCATCGCCGACAAGCGGTCGGTGTTCCTGAAGGGCCTGCGCTCGCCCTTCGGCATGGTGCTGGTGGGCGGCGACCTCTACGTCGCCAACGCCGACGCCCTGGTGCGCGTGCCCTACAAGGAAGGCCAGACCGAGATCGCGGAGACGCCCCGGAAGGTCGTCGACCTGCCCGCCGGGCTCAACCACCACTGGACCAAGAACGTGGTCGCAAGCCCCGATGGGGGCAAGCTCTTCGTCACCGTGGGCTCGAACAGCAACGTCGGCGAGAACGGCCTCGAGATCGAGAAGGGCCGCGCCACCATCTGGGAGTTCGACCGGGCAAGCGGCGCGATGCGGGAATACGCCACCGGCCTGCGCAACCCCAACGGTCTCGCCTTCGAGCCAGTCACCGGCGCCCTCTGGACCGCAGTCAACGAGCGTGACGAGATCGGCAGCGACCTCGTGCCGGACTACGTGACCTCCGTGAAGGAGGGGGCGTTCTACGGCTGGCCCTACAGCTATTACGGCAGTCACGTGGACGAACGCGTCCAACCGCAGCGGCCGGACCTCGTCGCGAAAGCAATCGCGCCGGACTACGCGCTCGGCCCCCACACCGCCTCCCTAGGAATCGCCTTCTCGATGGGATCGAGCCTGCCCGCGGCGTGGCAGAGCGGCCTCTTCGTCGCCCAGCACGGGTCATGGAACCGCCGTCCCAAGAGCGGCTACAAGGTGATCTTCGTGCCCTTCGCGAGCGGGAAGCCAGCGGGCAAGCCGGCCGACGTGCTGACGGGGTTCCTCGATGCCGACGAGCAGGCGCAGGGGCGCCCGGTTGGCGTGGCCCTCGACAGGACCGGCGCGCTGCTGGTCTCGGACGACGTGGGCAACGCCGTCTGGCGGGTGAGCGGGACAAAAGTCTCTCAGTGACCCATGCTTCCCTGGCAGCCGCTCCCCGACACCGGTTCGGGTGTCGGCGAGCGGCTACGGGAGATCGGATCGAGCTTCGTTCAGGCGAAGAAGCCGGCGCTGACGCTTCCCGCCTGGACGCCTGCCAGTTGCACGGTGCCGCCCCCGGACAGGGTCAGCAGGGCATCGCCGTTGCCGGCGCTGGCCAGAGTGTAGGTCTGGCCCGACAGGTCGAGGCGGTCGCCCTGCGCCTGCGAGAAGCCGAGGACGAGGTCGGCCCCGGAATTCTGGCCGAAGACGTAGCGGTCCGCGCCGAGGTCGCCCGAGAGCACGTCGTTGCCGAAGTCGCCGAACAGGACGTCGTTGCCCTGGCCGCCGTAGAGGGTGTCGCTGCCCTGGCCGCCGAACAGGGTGTCGTTGCCGAGGTTGCCCAGGACCACGTCGTTGCCGAGGTTGCCGAGCACCGCGTCGTCGCCCTGGCCGCCGTAGAGGGTGTCCTGATCCTGGCCGCCGAACAGGGTGTCGTTGCCCTGGTTGCCGAACAGCACGTCGTTGCCCTGGTTCCCGAACACCGTGTCGTCGCCGAGGCCGCCGCTGTAGGTGTCGTTGCCGGCAAGGAGGAGGACGTAGTCCGGCCCGCTGGTGCCGGTCAGGTTGTCGTCGCCGTTCGTGGGCCCGCCCACGGTGGGCAGGACGTTCAGGACGAGGCTGCCGGATTCCACGCCGCCGACGTCGTCCCTCCGGCCTCCGGCCTGGATGTAGTAGGTCTGCCCTGCGGTGGCCGTGAACCGCACGGTCGAGGCCAGGAACTCGATGCGCGACGGGTCGCGGCCGGTGCCGTTGTCGTCGTTCGAGGCGATCTCGGTGAGATTGCCGTACGACGGTCCGGCGGCGCCGTTCGTGGCCTGGAAGGCTTGCAGCGTCGTGTCGAAGTTCGAACCGTTCGTGTTGAACTCGATCACGCCGGAACTGGTGGCCGTGTACTGATACCACACCGTGCTGCCCAACGGCGCCGATGCCTCGGCCGTCAAGTCCTCGCCGGAGGAACCGGTGGCGCCGGTGGTGCTCTGGGTTACGATAGGGCCCGTGATGATGGTCGCGTTGGTGATCTCGTCGTTCGTCGGAACAGCCATCGGTTACTCCCCAGCTTGGCCGTTTCCGAATAATCGATAAACTCCCCCGATGCTATACTATTTGCGCGAAGGTCGCGCCCTGGCGCATTCAGAGGTTAATCTGACAACCTTGGAAATATTTCAATAGTCAAATAGTGCAAAATTCAAGACAAAAATACCCGGTCGATAGATATCAGATCAAACTCCGGATTCTATCGCAAAATGTCCCTGGCCGATGTTTGATTTTGTCAGTCGGCTCAGCATCCGCCCAGCGCCGACTATCGCCATCTCCATGGCGCGATCGAGCATCATGCATCCCGGACGTTCGCGAATCCTCGACGCGGCCTCCCGAATTCGTCGGTCTCGGATCACACGCCTTCGGGTCCCAGCCCCGTGGCGTACGGAGCGTTCGTCCGCCGCCTGAGCAGGTGTTCCAGGCGCTGCTGCCAGCCCTGCTCCCGCTCGGCGGGCGACAGCTCCAAGGTGCGGTTCGTGGACAGCAGATCGAGGATCATGAGGACGATCCAGGGTCCCGCGATTCCGAGGAAGAAAGACATCCGTTCGCCCCTCGCTTTTCGTTTTGCACGACTGCGACGCGGCCAATGATAACCGCGGCTGCGGGGGCTGCAAGCCGCCCGGCGTCGCGCGCGGAAGAGGCACGGAAGAACGGCCTCGATGGCCGGAGCATCCACCGGATCGCCGGGGTCCGCTGCACTCATGGGTGCCATTCGGCCACGCGACCCTTCGCGCGGCCGGCAGGGGTGGACAAATCGGCCGCGAGCGGCAAACGGCTGTGTCATGACAGCGACCGCGATCACCTTCGAGCAGATACGGGAGCGCGCCTACGAGTTGTGGGAGCGGCACCACCGGCCCGCCGGCTTCGAGATGGAATTCTGGGTCCTGGCCGAGCGCGAACTCAAGGTCGAGCGTGACCGGCAGCGTGCCCAGGCCGAGGAACCCGGCGACAGCCCCGAATCCGACGCCTCCTGAGCCGGCACCCCCGCGGACGGGGCGAGACGCCGGCAGGGCCGCATCCTGCTACGCGGCCGGCACGCTGGCCGGGAGGATCGCGCGCGCGCGGGCCTCCTCCAGCAGCACCTCGGCGACCCGCTCGGGCGCCTCCTCGTGGGCGAGGTGGCCGAGGCCGCGGATCAATGCGACGCGGGCATCCGGCAGCCGGTCGCGAACGGCGAAGGCGGTGTCCGGGCGGATCGCCTTGTCGTCCCCACCCACGATCAGCAGGGTGCGGGTCGCGAGCGCCGGCAGGTCGCGGTCGAGGCGGTCGAGGTCCCAGTTCGCCATCATGCCGAGCGCCCCGCGGACATGCCCGGCCCGCGCGAACAGGCGCCGGTAGAGGTCGACCCCGGCCGCGTCGAGGCGCGAGCCGGTCCCGCCGATCAGCCGCTGCACCGCCGAGCGGTCGGCCGTCCAGGCGAAGATCTTGGGCGTTACGGGATTGAGGAACAGCATGCGCGCCATGGTGGGGAACAGGAAGCTCGCCGCCCCGGGAAAGGGCTTGAGCGCCCCGTTGAAGGCGACCAGCAGGCGCGGCTCGATCCGCCGGTCGAGGCACATCCGGGCCAGGATCGCCGCCCCGGCCGAGTGGCCCGCCGCCACGTCCGGCACCAAAGCCAGCGCCTCGCACAGGCCCGCCACCGCCTCGGCCATGCCGGGCAGCGACAGGCGGCCGGCCGGCAGCGGATCGGTGAAGCCGTGGCCGGGCAGGTCCGGGGCGACGATGCGGAAATCCTGCGCCAGGAGCGGGGCCAGCGCCCGCCAGGAATGGGTCGCCGCGCCGGTGCCGTGCAGGAGCAGCAGGACGGGGGCGCCCGCGCGCCCGAATTCCTGAACGTGCCAGCGCAGGGCGGCGGCCTCGACGAAGCGGCTCGCCGCGCGGTTCGGCCAGTCGCGGCCCTCGCGCTCCCAGTCCGGGCGGTCGTGGTCGAAGGGGCTGGCCATCGGGCTCCGTCTCGTTCCTCCCCCTGTAACCGAGACGGCCCCACGTTTGAATGGTCCCGCGGCCTACTCGGCGGTGTCTCCCGTCTTTGCCGCATGGTGTTTCGAACAGGGGCGGGTTCCGTTCTGCGAAATCAGGTCTTACGAACGCGCGGCCTGCCTCGAAGGAGACCCGAATGATCTATCCCACCCTCACGGCGTTCTACGCGGCGTTGCTCGCCCTCCTCTATGTCGGGTTGTCAGGCTGGGTCGTAGCCGGGCGCCTGTCGGGCGACGTGCTGATCGGCGACGGGGGCGAAGACGCCCTGACCCGGCGCATCCGCGCGCACGGCAATTTCAGCGAGTACGTGCCCCTCGCCCTGGTGCTGGTCGGCCTGCTCGAAGCGCACGGCGCGGCCCCGGGCCTCGTGCGGACCCTGCTCGTCCTGCTCCTGCTGGCGCGGCTGCTGCACCCGGTCGGCATGCTGGCGCCGAAGAACTCGGCCCAGCAATTCGCCTGCCGGGGCGGCGGCATCATCACGACGCTCCTAGTAACTATGGCGGCCGCGATCCTGCTCCTGATACGGGCGTGACACCGTCGCTCAATTCTACGACCCATGCGTGTTCGACCGGAAACCCGTGAAAAGTTGCTGAATTCTTGGCGCGCCATGCGGTGGCGGCATGCCACCGTCGCGGAGCCGCCTCTTGTTGCATTGCAACAAAAGCCGCATCGTCCGGGCGTCAAGAACACGCAACTCCAACTCGGAGCCGGTCATGATACCGCTCGTCCCGACCTCCGCGCAGTCCGTCGCATCCTTCGACGACCAAGGCCCTTTGCTCCGCCTGCTGCGTGACATCCTGCGGTCCTGGATCGCCCACCACCAGCGCATGGCCGACCTCGGCATCAGCGCCGCCGACGCGTGACGACCCTCACCCGGTCGCCGCCCGCACCGCGGCGCTGAGGCTGCCCGCGTCGGCATGCGGCAGCGGGCAGTAGCGCCCGTTTGCCGCTTCCGCCACGGCCCTGGCCCCGTCGCCGCGGGCACCGGTATCGATCACCAGCACCGGCAGGCCGT